>JBHHVX010000098.1:0-14958 GCA_046754505.1 Phycisphaerae bacterium
AACGATTGACACGCGACAGACGAGCCGCCGACCAGGCAGACGAGATCGTGCCCGAACCATCCTTGCTTCGAGACGAATCCGGCCAACTCATCCAACGCGGTTTCGTCCGACAGCGCGGTCGTCTCCGGCTCCGGCGTCGCCGAGCGGAACGTACACGGTTCGGACAACTCGACGGTGAATCGGTCGAGCCGCGTGTGGACGAGGCGGAGCTCGTTCCCTTCGGCGTGTAGTACCAGCAGGCCGCGGCCTTTTGACATCCCTGTCCCTTCACGATCCGTCTCGAGTGGCCGACCGAGCGCTCGCAAGTCGGACCCGTGGGGTGTTACTGGATCACGAGTTCGAGGACCCTTCGAAAACCGCGCCATCGGCCGTTCGCCGTGTATGTCTTGGCGGCCGTCTGGACATTGAAGGACCCCGAGACCAGGCTCGGATCGTCCGCATCGTTTCCGTTGTCTGATATCGTCCCGATCACCCCGTCACTATCGATATCATTACCGTCACTGATCTCCTTGAGGGCCATTTCGAGTCCGCTGCCCGCGGCGTAGAAGGCGCCGGTACTGCTGTAGTGGGCCATGTAGGACATGGAGCCGGTCGCGGTGAGCTGAAGCGTCCAGAGGACCATCGAGGCGATCGCCAGGAGCGCCACGACGAAGCTCAATACGGCGAACGCGGGGTGCCGATGTCGTGTTCGTCTGTTATGGGGCATTCGTGACCTCGTTCATGAAATTGCGGAGATAGATCGACGATTGTACGGTCGCGGACTCCACGCCGCGGGTCAGTTGGAGATTTATCCGGACGAGCCGGACGGACTCGCGATCGGTCTGGGCCAGCGGGAGGGCGTTCAGGGCGGTGCCATCGGCCTTGAAGTAGGACAGCGTGAAGGCGCTGACGTCGCGCGTCAGCGGGTGCCAACCGGCTCCGTTGTCGAGGGTCATCTCAAGCACATTGGCGCTCAGCCGAAAACCGTCGTTGCCAAACCGAATCTCCGTTGCCGAGGCCGTCGTGATCTGGGCCAGCCCAGTCAGACCGATGTCTTGTGGGACCTCGCGAGTGTATCGCAGCATCTGCTCGCAGGCTCGGGCGGCCACGTCGACGAGTTCGACTCGGGCGGCGACCTCGGATCGTTGCCTGGCGGCGTTGAGGATCAGCGTGCCGGCGATCCCGCTGATGACGGTGCTGATCACGATGGACGTGATCAACTCGACCAGCGTGAAGGCGGTGCGAGCGGGCGTCGGGCCGGGACGATGTCGTCTTGTCCAGTGTTTCATGGATCAGAAGTCCGCAAATACGCGCTCGATGACGATGGTGTCGCTGCCGCCGTTCCAACTGACGGTCACGGCGACCTTGCGGTAGCCCACGGGCGACCCCGCCGCGTTGAGGTTGGCGTCGACCTCGCTGATGGCCACCGTCCGGTTGAAGCTGGAGAAGCCGGGCACCGGGGATTCGGCCGGGAAATTCGCGGCCGTGACAGCGCTGTAGCCTGCGCTGGAGGCATAGCGGCGTGCCACGATCTGTTCCATGCGCTCGATTGCCAAGAAAGATGCAACACCAACACGTGTCGGGGCAATGGACTGGTTGGCACTCTCCACGAAGGCCGTCATCAGCGGCGGTAACGCGATGGACAGAATGACGATGGCCGCCACGACTTCGATGATCGTCGTGGCTCGCCGGCCTGTTGGACGAGCGTTCATCAGGACTGCTCCGTGAAGCCACTAACCTGGTGGATGGTCAGCGTGACGCCGTTGGTGAGCGAGAGGGTCCCGTCGGCGGTCATTGCGGTGCTGTTGCCGTCGTAGGGAACACCGAAGCTGTCGAACTCGAGTTCGGTCGTGGCGTTTATGTTCGCGGCGGCGATTCCGACATTGGTGAACGCGCCCGAGCCGAACTGCACGGCGTTCGTGGATTGATCCAGTGGATGCATCAGGGGAACACGATTGGCCTTGCCGGGATTGTTCGGATCTTCGGCGTAGAGCTGATAGCTGTCGCCGGCGACATTGATGGCGATCCACGTCTGAAGTCCGGAACTCATCGCATATCGTTGAGTGTAGCGGATGTCGGCCAGCATCCTGGAGGCTGCGGTTTGGGACCGTAGGGAGTCGACATAGCCAAGGGTGGGTGCCCCGACCGCCACGGCCATGACGCCGAGGATGACGATCACGGTGACGAGTTCGATCAGGGTGAACGCGCGGTGAGCAGCGGGATGTGCTTCAGTTCGCATGAGGGCGTCTCCTTGGGACGACCTGTCGGAGTGCGCTGGAGGTCCGGCCGTGCCGGTCCGCGCCGTGGGCCGCGGCGGAGCCGCCGGGATTACGCACGAGGCCCCCGAGTGTGCTCGAGGGCCTTGGTGCGAGGTCCGGTGACATTGATCCTGCCGTGAGCGAGTAAGCTGGTTCCGCTGATGAGCGAACAGTTCCGGGATCTGTTCCTCACCCCTGGAAGGGGCGGGGCACCCAAACTGTTCGATCGTATCACTGACCCGCTTAGAAGTTGTTCTCGCTCACGCCACTGGTATTGGTGTTGGCCCAGACCTGGCCGTTCGCGACGTTATAGGCCCAGCCGCCATTGGCCCCGACGGTGCCCTTGGACGCCGATGACGCCACCACGTTGTTCGGCGTGCCGTCTGTGTCATAGGGATTGTCAGGGACCGCGTCCATCATGACCGTTCCGACGGTGGTCAACTCGGTCAGCGTGGGATACTTCAAGGTGCCTCCTCCTGCCGGCGTGGCGGAGTGGGCATAGAAATTCGCAACGGCGGCCCGCATCGCGCCCAAGCTTCCCTTGCACGCCGCGGCCTTGGCGTCCGCCTGATAATCCAGATAGACCGGCAACGCGACGGCGGACAGCACTCCGAGGATCACGATGACCGTGACGAGTTCGATCAGGGTGAAGCCTCTGTGGCCCGAAACTGCTCGATTTCTCCGCTTCATTCTCGTATCTCCTTCGGGGATATCTCCCTCAACACCGGGCGATTGACCAAACATACCATACGCGCCGTGGACCCGCGTTCGCCGGTCATGCGCTTCCGACGAGCTTCAACACCTTCCACATCGGCAGGAAAATGGAGAGCGCAAAGAAAAGAACAACCGCTGCGAGACAGGTTATCAGCACCGGTTCGATGAGGGTGGATAATAGCTTGATGCTGCGCTTCGTCTGCGTCTCATAGTATTTCGAGACGTAGGCCAGGATTTGATCGTTCCGTCCTGCATGTTCTCCAATCGCCAGCATACGCTTGACCAAAGGCGTGATCCAACGGGTTTCACCAAAGGCCTCGCCGAGCGTGCGTCCACCCTCGACCGCCCGAACGATCCCGCGGACATCCTGCTTCAGCGGTGCGTTGGATATACTGTCCGCCGTGATCCGCAGCGCCTGTGTGATGGGGAGGGCCGAGCGGGTCAGCAGGCTGAGCAGCTCGATGAACCGCGTCATATAGACGCCGATCAGCAGCGTGCCAAACACAGGGAGCTTGAGGACGCGGGCGTCCAGCCACGCCCTCGGGCCTTTGTAGCGGAACAGAACACGCAGACCCTGAAGGACCGAACCCACTCCGACGGTGGCGAGGAGGTAGTGACGCGTGAGAACATCACTGATGCCAAGGAGGATACGCGTCGGAAGGGGCAACTCGCCGCCGAACTTGTCAAACATCCGGGCGAACTGGGGGACGACAAAGATGAGCATGAAGGCGCTGGCGATCACGAGTGCAGCGACTACGAGCGCCGGATAGAGCATCGCCGATTTGACCTGACTGCGCGTTTCAGTCTCTTGCTCCATGTAGCGGGCGAGTGATTCGAGTACCTCGGGGACATTTCCCGCCGCTTCGCCTGCAGCGACCGTTTTGACGTAGATGACCGGGAACACGTCAGGCTCGGCATCCATTGCTTCGGCGAGTCCGCGCCCGCCCTCGACGCGTCCGATGATCCGAGCGACGGCGGCTCGAAGCCGCGCGTGGTCTGTCTGCTCGCCGACTGCCTTCAGCCCTGCGATCAGTGGAATGCCGCTTTCCGTGATGGCCGCCATTTGATGCGTGAAGTTGAGCAGAGCGTTTCGTCCGGCCTTGCCGCCGCGGACACGGCGGATCCGCTTGGACGCCTGTGGCTCACGCCCCGAACCTGACAGGCGCACGGTGATGGGCGTTCGCCCGTCCGCCTCGATCTTGGCGGCTGCGGCCCGCTCGGAACCGGCCTCGAGGGTTTCGGTCCCGACCTTGCCGTCGGGTGACGCAAACTGAACCGTGTATTTCGCCATGGCCGTGCAACCTCGTTTTCGTGTGCTCCGGCGCGGTAAGCCGCAGCTCAGGCCTGACCGGCCACGCGCGCGACCTCTTCCACCGTCGTCAGCCCGCCGCGAACCTTCTCGATTCCGTCCTCGACCAGGAACTTCATGCCATCCTCGCGTGCCGCGGCCCGAATGGCCTCAGAGGACTCCAACTTGACGATCATTCCGCTGTACCGCTCGGTGACTTCGAACAACTCATAGATGCCGACGCGTCCGACATAGCCCGTGCCGACGCAGCGGCGGCAGCCCTTGCCGCGGCGCGGCTCGAAGTCGAGCTGATCGGGATCGAGTCCCATAGCGCGTAGCAGTTGCGGCGGGGGCGTATCGGTGTCTCCGCACTCCGGACAGATCTTCCGGCAAAGCCGCTGAGCGAGCACGGCGAGCAGCGACGATGAGATCAGGTACGGCGGGACACCGATGTCGCGCAGTCGTGCCACCGCGCTGACGGAGTCATTGGTGTGGACGGTGCTTAAGACCATGTGGCCGGTGAGGGCCGCCTGGACGGAGATCTGCGCAGTCTCGGCATCCCGAATCTCTCCGACCATGATCACGTCGGGGTCCTGCCGCAGCACCGAACGCAGCCCGGTGGCAAACGTCAGATTGGCTTCGGGATTGACCTGGACCTGGCGTATGAGGCTGGTCCGGTACTCCACTGGGTCTTCGATCGCGATGATGTTCTTCTGGGGCGACACGATCGCCTTCATTGCCGCATAAAGCGTCGTCGACTTGCCGGAACCGGTCGGGCCGGATACCAGCACCATGCCGTGCGCCGAAGTCAGCGTGGCCTGAAAGCGCTCGAGCGTGGTCCCGTTCATGCCGAGATCGCGCAGAGAGATGGACTCTGATTCGTTTCTCAGCAGTCGCATGACGACGGCCTCCCCGAAGACCGACGGCAGAATCGACACACGAATTACGACATCCGTCTCACCACTCCGATGATGAAACGCTCCATCCTGCGGGCTGCGTGTCTGGGAGATGTCGAGCCTCGAAATAATCTTGATGCGCGAGACGAGCGCCCGGTGCAGCCCGAGCGGCGGGGCGGCCACTTCCCGCAACACGCCGTCGACGCGAATTCGCACACGCAGATCCTGCTCGCCGGGCTCGATGTGGATGTCCGAGGCTCCCTGGCGGTTGGCTTCGTTGATGAGATCGTCTACGAGTCGGATGACCGGTTGCGACTCGTCGCCGACAGACGTGTCCGCGGCTTCCAAGAGGGATTCCGTCGTGGACTGCGCCAGGTACTTGCTGGCACCATAGGCCCGTTCGATCAGACCGCGGATGTCGCTGCGCGTTCCGAGGCAGACGTCGACCTCTTCGCGCGAGAGCCGGCGCACCTGATCGATGGCGGCGAGGTCATCGGTGTCCTCGATGATCAGCGTGATGACGCCGTCGAAGTGGAACAGCGGATACATCATGTGCCGGCGGACAAGCTCCTCGGGAAGCAGCTCCGCGTTCTGGAGGCTGGGCAGGTAGTCCGGCAGGTTGCAGAACGGTACACCGAGACGAATGGCCCGGAGGGCGTTGATCTGCACGTCTGTCAACAATCGCTTGCGACGCAGAATGGTGGCGATGTCGGTGGAGGCCTCCTGGGCCTCGCGCTCGGCCTTATCGACCTCGGCGGGGGAGAGGATGCGATCCGCCAGGAGTTGATCGCGCAGTTCGTCGCAAACCTCAGTGGTCACCGTTGCCTCCGCCGGCGGTGTCCGCACCGGTGCTCGACCCGACCGCCACGGCTCGGATGAGTTGCTGCTCGTCCGGGTCGTCCGGATGGAGATACTGAAGGCCGATAAAGTATGTGGGCTTATGGTCCAGGATCTTGCAGCGCCGTGTGATGGCACGGATTCTCAGGACCTGACCCGCGCCTTCCTCGAGTTTTCCACGCATGTCCACATGAAGGGTCAGTCGGAGGTTGCGGGGCACATAGAACCCTGCGTTCACGCCCAGCCCGCCCTTGCTGACGTCGATGACCGCCAGGTCGGTCTCGGCGTCGGAGTAGTTCAGCCGAAACTGACTCGCGTGGTCGGGATGGACCTCGAGCCTCGCGGGGTGATGCGTCTCGTGGCGCACGAATTGACGGGCAGACGCCTCGGCATTGTCCGCTTCCATAACATCGCCTTATCGGCTAGAGGATTACGGGGATTTTGCTTCATCGAGGGTGTCGCCGATCGAGCTGCCGGTCGGCATCGTATCGGACGGCTTGGCGGCAGAGCGCGTCGCGCCGGCCCGAGCCTCCGACGTGGCGGCGTACTTTGTGAAGCAACAGCGATTGCGGCCCGAGCGTTTGGCTTCGTACAGCGCCGCGTCTGCGGCCTTGATGACCCTCGCAGCGGTGATTCCGTCGGTCGCGCTCTCGACGGCGGCCACACCCAGACTGGCCGTGATTCGCAGTTGTGCTCCCTCGTGCTCGTAGCGGCGGCTTTCGATATCGAGTCGTACGCGTTCCGACAACACGGCGGACTGCTTCAGTTTGGTCTCCGGTGCGATGATGACGAACTCCTCGCCGCCGTATCGGGCGGTGAAGTCGACATCGCGCGCGGCGTCGCGACACGTCCGGGCGACCAGCTTGAGGACGCCGTCACCGACCAGGTGGCCGTGTGTGTCGTTGAACGCCTTGAAGTGATCCACATCCAGCATGATCAGCGTGAAGGGCCGTCCGTATCGGACGGTTCGTTCGATCTCGTCCTTGAGCCGCTGGTCCAAGGCCGCCCTGTTGTGAAGACCTGTGAGTGGGTCGGTGGTCGCCCTCTGAAGAAGGGTTCGGTTTTCGGCCTGTATCGTCTGGCTCTCCGCCTCACCGGTGATGCTCAACTCGGTAATCAGGTCCGCGGCCCGGGACTGCAGTTCGAAGCGGTCCGGCAATTCGTCCAGCGAAACGGACATTCCGCCGGCGACGTCTCGGAAGACCTGCTCGATCTGTTCGATCCACTCGCCCAGTGCGGTGTCGTCCGAGGGCACGGCCAGGCCGCCTCCCCCGAGTGACAACAGCGGCGTGGCATCCGGTGTCAGACCACACAAATGATCGGCGACGATGTGTGCCGCGGCGATCACGCGGCCCAGACAGGCAGCCTTCGCGTCTTCGGTGTCGGCATCCTGTCGGATGGCATCGACGAGCAGTTGCGGGACCTTCCATCCGGCCAGCAAGGCGCCACCGATTTCCACATGGTCCGTATCAAGAACGGCCCGCTCGGATTCCAACGTGGTCTCGAGCACCGATCCGGCGGATTCCAGAACAGTTGCGTACTGCTCCGGGGCGCCGACGGCGAAGACAAGCTTTCCGATGCGTGACAGCAGGCCCGCGACGAACGCCTCGTCGCTGGTGACCGGTGCCCTCTCGTCGATCAGCGCCCGCCCGGCGACGGCGGTGGCGAGCGAATGGGCCCAGAACAGATTGGCGTCAAAGCCGGGGCACTTTTCGGAATCCCGCTCGCTCATCAACGAAAAGCTCAAGGCGGTGACCTTGACGGCTCGAAGGCCCATCCGCATCACGGCCGGCTGCACGGTGGTGATCTCGTCGACGGCTCCCAATTCGGCGGAGTTGGCGAACTTCAGGATTCGGGCCGACATGGCTGGATCCGACGAGATCACGTTGGCAACGTCGACAAACGAGCAATCTTCCTGGTCGGCCATCTCGAGGATGCGCAGGGCGGTCGCCGACGGTGTCGGAAGACGGCGCGTCTTCAGGAGTTTCTGGAAGAGAGCCGATCCCAAGATTCCACGCTCCACGCTTCGGAGGTTTCCGATCCGATCAGGCCGGGAGGCCACCGGTGACGGTTTCGGTTCGCAAGAAGTCAGAGAACAATGCCGTGGCTTCCTCGATCTGTAACCGTCCGGAGAGGGCGAGTCCTTCCACGGCGGTCGTGTATCGCCGAAAACGCTGTACGTCGAGCAGATGATCGACCTGAGCCTGGGTCAGGTGGGCCATCTTGACGGCGATCTCTCCGAAGAGTTCGCCCGTCTCGCTCTGGCGATGCAGGATCTCGTCGATCGCATGGCCGGTCAGCAGCCCGTGTGACATCGCGATCATCCCGACGGGCTGCGGTGTGTGGCGGAGCCATCTTGCGAGACGTTCGGCTCCGGATGGGCTGATCCGCTTGCGTGACAACAGGAAATCGACAAACTCATTCTGCATGCTTCGGGGCTCCGGCTGCAATGATCGTTCGTCGGCTCGACTGGCGACTCCTGGCTGTATCGGTTGAGCTGCCGGCGGCGATTAGGCTCATTGTCTGACTGCCGACAGCCGAATCGGTTCAGACGGGCGTATTCTGGGACCGTCCGCGGCTTTGTCGTGCTTCACGATATACATCGTCAAGGCGTCTGGCGGGATATCCGAATCGATTGAGGAGAGCGCCGCGCCGCGCCGCGGCCGTCGGCGGGCGCCATCCTGCCGCTGTGAGGGCCCGACGATGACCATGAATGGCGACATGACGGAACGGCCCGCGCAGCGCGTGGGCCTCGATGCACTTCGGCTGGGCGAGCGCCTTGCGACAGACCTGTACGACCATGAGGGCGTGCTGTTGCTGTCCGCGGGAGCGGTCGTCACGGCGGAAGACTTGTCACGTCTGGAACAGCGGGGGCTTGTGTATGCCCACACCCGGGCACCGGCCCAGTCGCTGACGACCGCGTCGGAGCGGCTGCGGTGCAAGCTGGATGCGATGTTCGCCGATCCGCGGGTGTGCGTCGTGCCGACGGTCCGCAAGACGGTCCAACCGCGCCGCACCCTGTCGCTTCAGTCTTTCAAGGATGAAGTGGCGGCGGGCGTGAAACGCTATGAGTCCTCGACGGAAGCCTACGAGGCGATTGCCGACGACATTCAGCAGCACCGCCTCAAGACGACCGCCGCGGCCGAGGAAGTGATCGACCCGTTCATCGACATGTTGCGAGTTGACAGCGACTTGCTGCCGACGATCTGTCTGTTTCGCGACCAGACAGATGACTATCTTTTCCGGCATTCTCTCAACGTTTCCCTGTTGTCGATCACGCTCGGCGAAGCGCTGGGGTTGAACGATGAACAACTGAGGGAGTTGGGCATTGGCACACTGCTCATGGACCTTGGCATGCTGAACGTGCCGTCTGAGCTGCGTCAGGCCAAACGCGACCTCCGAGCCGACGAATGGTACGAGATTCGGCGTCATCCGACGCACACGCTCGACATGCTCGAGAAGCTGGCCGGCGTCAGTCCTCGGGTGATGCTGCTGGGCTATCAGTGCCACGAGCGTGGTGACGGATCGGGTTATCCGCGACACCGGAAGCAGATGCTGGTCCACACCTATTCCCGCATTGCAGCCATCGCCGACACCTACGCGGCGATGACGGCCGAGCGGCCGCATCGCGTGGCGCAGACGCCGTACGACGCCATGCGCACGCTGCTGGCCGAGGGCGCTACCGACAAGTTCGACCGCGCGATCCTGCGGGCTTTCGTGGATCGGATGTCGCTCTTCCCCATCGGCAGTTATGTGCAGTTATCCACGGGCGACCTTGCGCGGGTGATCCGGGCAAACCCGGGGCTGCACACGAAGCCGATCGTGGTCGTCGTCGGAGCCAACGGCGTGGAGCAGGATCGCTCTCTGAATCTGGCCCGCACAACCAACATTCATATCACGCGGGCGTTCGGTGCGCAATGCCCCATCGACGCTCGGGCCGTGTTCTGACCTCACGCGCTCCCCGTTGGGTCGCGGTTAGACTCATGTGGCCGCATTTCACACGTTCCGCAGCGCGACGGCGGCTTCTTCCGGCGTCGTGGAATTGATGAACATGTTTGTTGCGAGTTCGTAGCCCGCCGGCAACGCCGTGCGAGGTGAGACTTGAGCGAACCAGCAGTGGTGGGACTGAGACTTGTGCCACTTGGGGCCGTTGTGGATGACGAGGTTGTAGTCGGGGCGATCCAACACGCGGTCCACACGCCGGAGTGTGTCTCGAACGAGGGCGGCGAACTGCTCGATGAGGCCATCGGGCACTTCGTTGAAAAAGGCCGTCTGTGCCCGCGGGACGATCCACGTCTCATAGGGTTGGGCGGCCGCCCAGGGGGAGAGGACGACAAACGCGTCGTTCGCTGCGATGACGCGTTGTCCCGAGTCGAGTTCGTCCTCCAGCAAGGCTTCCATGAGCGGCCGGCCGTTCCGTTCGGCATAGGCGGCCTCGCGTTCGACCATCGACTTCACGGTCGGCGGAATGACGGCCGGGGCGATGATCTGGAAATGCGGATGCTCGATGGTTGATCCGGACAGGCGGCCTTCATTCTTGAACACGGAAACGTACTTGACGTCGCGCGCCTGCATGATCATCGCGCAGCGGTGGCGGAGCGTGCGAACGATGTGTTCAGCCTGTTCGGGGCCGTGATCGGCAAATCGGCGACGATGGGCGGGGCATTCGACGATGACCTCGTGCATGCCGACGGCCGGCCGGCTGACCCGCAACGCGGATTCTGACAGCGGCGCCGCGGCCGGCTCCGTTTTGACGGCGATCGACTCCGGCGTGGGGACGCCCTCGGCATCCATGCAGACGGCGGCATATTTGTTCGGCACTACGCGAACCCGCCACCCTTCGCGGTCGACGGTGGCGTAGTCGTCGCGGAGGGCGAACACCTCCGGTGGGGTTCGGCGCTCGTTGCCGGGGCAGAACGGACAGCGTTCATCACGCTCGGGCGAGGCCGGCTGCGCCGGTGTGGCTTCGCGGGTGCGCGGGCGATGGCCGCGTTCGGGAGAGATAATGACCCATTGGCCTGTCAGGGGATTCTGGCGGTATTCGGGCATTCTTTGTGTGCTCCGGCCTCGGCATGCTCTGGCGAAGTTGTGACGGGCGCAGCGGCCTGATCGTGTAATAGGACGCGCGTATGCGAAGGCGTCCCCATCATGCGGGCGTCTGTCCGGCGTCGGCGACCGCGGTGGCGGCCGCGATCTCGTCGCATTCCGACTCGGCGATCGTGCGGAGATCGAAGACGATCCGCTCGTTCCGGATTCGCACCAGAACCGCCGGCTCTCCGAGGCGGAGACGACGCGACACGTCTGTGGCACCGGCATCGGGTTTCCACGCGACGATCGTCGTCGTGAGGGGCCAGGCGGGCAGCGCTCCGCCTCCGGCGAAGCTCTCATCCTCTTCGATGGACAACTTCGCCGTCGGAAGGCGTGCCGACAGCGCAGTCGCGAGCCGCTGCGCCCGTGCGTGTAACGCGGCCGCCGATTCGGATAGACGCGCCAACGTGGGCACGGATTGCGTGACCGTCTCGGGCGCCTGGTAGAGTTCGAGCGTGGCCTCGAGCGCTGCCAGCGTCAGCTTGTCGATCCGGAGCGCTCGTGCCATGGGGTCGTGCCGCAGGCGATCAATAATCTGCCGGCGGCCAAGGAGAATCCCCGCCTGTGGGCCGCCCAGCAGCTTGTCGCCGCTGAGCGCGGTCAGGTCGGCGCCTTGGGCGAGGCTGTTGACGACCGTCGGCTCAGCGGCAGCCGTCCAGAGGTCTTCTTCCAAGAGCGCGCCGCTGCCGAGGTCATCGAACATCGGCAGACCATGGGCGTGGGCGAGGTCGACCAAGCCCTTCACTTCGGGCGTTTCGGCGAAGCCCACAACCCTGAAATTGCTGGTATGCACGTGCATGATGAGGGCCGTCTGATCGCACAACGCAGTTTCAAAGTCCGACAGACGGGTCTTGTTCGTCGTGCCGACTTCCCGCAGGGTGACGCCGCCGGCCGTCATCACCTCCGGCAGCCGGAATGATCCGCCGATTTCGATGAGTTGCCCGCGCGACACGATGACCTCGCGACCCTGCGCCAGGCCGCGGAGCGCCAGCATCGTCGCCGCTGCGTTGTTGTTGACGATCATCGCGGCTTCGGCGCCGGTCAATTCGCACAACAGCCGCTCGGCGAATTCACCGCGTCGTCCGCGCGTGCCCGTGTCGAGATCGATCTCGAGACTGCAATAGCCCGAGGCGACGCTTGCGATGCGGTCCCGGGCCGCGTCGGCCAGGACGCTGCGGCCGAGGCCCGTATGCAGCACGATGCCGGTGGCGTTAATGACCCGCCGCAGTCTGGGAGCGCAGCGCTTCTGAACCAGGGTCTCGGCATCGTCGAGCACGCCTTCCACGAGGTCGTCGACCCCGGCACCGGCCTCGTCATCCGTCTTTATTTCTCGTCGGACGTTTCGGACGGCCTCCCGCAGCATGTCGGTGAGGACGGTCCGTGGCAGTCGGCTCAGCGCCGGCCGGTTGGCCGCGGCGTCCAGCAGCGCGGTCATCGACGGGAGTTGCGCGCGGCCCGTTCGAGGGGTCTGGTTCACGCGGGTTTCTCCTGGAGGATCCGTTCGTCACCGACGCGCCGGGTGAAGCCGGCACGATCGAGATGTTCGAGCAGGGGTTGGACCACGCGGCGACTGACGCCGAGGGCGTCACGGACCTGTGCGAGCTTGAACGGGCCGTCCGCGGCCAACTGCCGCACGGTGTGTTGAACACGTGCCATGGCCGTTGCGGAGATGAACTGCTGCGGGCCGATGGCGACGAGCCGGGGTTCGCACTTCGCCAGATCGTCCAGCATCCGGGCACGCTGACGGGTCTGGCTGGAGACGGTGCGGAGGTGGGTCCATGCCGGAACGTCCAGCCCCGCCACCATGATCTCGGAGACGAGGCGTTCGAGCAGTGCGGATTCCTCAGGTGAGAGCGCGGGGTGAAAGCCGGCCTCCGCAACGTACGGCCCGGTGACGAGGATGCGACCGTCGTCGATGAGCCGTTTGAGTATGATCTTTCCCCATCCCGGCGAACTGCGTTTTTCGATCCAGCCGACGAAGCGATCGCTCACGAGGCCCGGTTCGGTCGGACGGTCCGTGTGGTGGCGTTTGAGATAGGCCAGTGCCCGTTGCTCGACCGCAGCGATGGTGTCGCGATGCACGTCTCGACCGGCAGCGGAGACCCACTGACCCGATGACTGAAGACGATCCGCGAGAGCCGACACGTCTTCCGGCGCGACGCCCGCTTCGCACGCGATGCGGTGGGGCGTGTGTGTCTCAAAGCCGGCGTGCCGGATGGCTTCGGCGTAACGGACGAAGGCGTCGCCGGATTCACACCGTTCCAGCGCGTCGGCTGCTCCGCGTTGAAGCGGTCGGAGTCGGCGCGAAACCGGTCGCAGCACTCGGCCGCCACCGAGGGTCGAGCGGGCGTTTTCGTTACGGAGGATAAACCGCTGGCCATGCGCGGCGACGATGGGCTGTGCCATTCTCAACTGGACCAGTGCCGTCTTCCCGGGATCGATCTGCGATCCGTTGATGACCACCACGGTCGCCAGCGATTCGGTCGTTCCCATCGCGACGCGAACCCGCCAATGTGATCGGAGGGGTCTTTCCTGTCGTGGAAGGACGCGCACCCGGGCATCGACGTAGCGTGACGGCGTCAGGTATCCCGGCGTGGCGAGTTCCATGCCGCGGGTGATCTGTTCACGCGCGATGCCGGTCAAATTCAGCGCCGCCCGTTGTCCTGATGCCACGTCTGTTTGGGTCAACCCATGCGATTGCAGCTCGCGGACGCGGCACGTCAGGCCGGCCGGTTGCAACTCCAGTTGTGTGCCGGTTCCCGCGCGGCCGGAGAGCACGGACCCCGTGACGACCGTCCCGCGCCCGCGGACGGCGAAGACCCGATCGATCGCCATGCGAAAGATCGAACTCGCGTGGGGGGGGGGCAACGCGGCGATCAACTGTCGCAGGGCCTTTCGAAGCGAGTCCAGCCCCTGGCCCGTTTTCGCCGAGGTCGGCACGATACTCCAATCGGACAGGCTCGTCCCTTTCACGAGCGCCGAGATTTCATTTTGCACCGCGTTGATTCGATCGGTATGGACCAGATCGGTCTTGCTGATCGTGATCAGACCACTGTCGATTCCCAGCAGGTCGAGAATCTCGACGTGTTCCCGTGTCTGGGGCATCACGCCATCGTCGGCGGCCACGACCAGGAGGCCGAGATCAATACCCGTCGCGCCGGCCACCATCGTTCGGACGAATCGTTCGTGGCCCGGGACGTCCACGATTCCGATATGAATCGCGTCGGTCTCGCCTTCATCGGCAAGATCGAGGCGAGCAAAGCCCAACTCGATCGTCATGCCGCGTTTCCGCTCTTCCGGCAGGCGGTCGGGGTCCGTGCCGGTCAATGCCCGAACCAGGGCGGACTTGCCATGGTCGATGTGGCCGGCGGTGCCGACGATGCAGGCGTGGCCCCGGAGGGTTTCGACCTGTGCGGCATGATTCGTTCGGGCGGTCATGAGCGTATCGTAACGCCGTGGCTCCGTGGCCGACAGACGGCCGAACAACACGGGCTGACAGGGGGGCCGTGACAGTTTTGGCGGCAATGTCCCGCCGCCCCGATGGGTGCCACTGGCGGCTTGTCCGCCAGTGCATGACCGGAGAGCGCCATGCACAGGCACGGGCAGACAAGTTGCCCGTGGCACCCCGCCGGCGACTCTGTCACGCACCCCGGGCGGGGCACCGGTCAGTGGGTGCATGACGGATTCGGCGTGTGATGCTCCAGACGGTCCCCGTAGCGTCGGGCCTGCGAGTCCGACGTGTGTGGGCGAGAGGCCGCTGCCCGGGCCACGTCGGCCACGCGAGCGTGGCACGCGCCGATCGTGCCGGCACACCTGCGCACCGCCACGCGGCCCGATCAGAACCGCGCCCGTCAGAAAGCGGCCCGATCAGAACCGCGCCCGTGAGGAAGCGGCCCTG
>JBHHVX010000099.1:0-14924 GCA_046754505.1 Phycisphaerae bacterium
CGACGCCGCCGGCACCATCCTGCTGGGCGACATGGACCTGAATCAGGTCGTCGACCTCAGCGACCTGGACGATTTCGCGCTGGCCCTCGTCGATCCGAATGCCTACATCGCCCTCCATCCGACCGCCGATCCCGTGGCGCAAGGGGACATGAACGGTGACGGTCTGCTCGACGGAGCCGACATCGCAGGTTTCGTCCAGGTGCTTGTGGGACTGTGAACGGGCGGATAACTCCCGTGTTTGCAGATGGATATGGGTAGTGTCCGCTGTGTGGACTCGTGCGTTTGCACAGGCTTTCTGCGAGGTTGTGGTCCTCACAGCGGGTCCCCACATTCCTGCGAGGTCTGGTCCGCACAGCGCACCCTACGCCTCCCGGTCCGCGGGGTTGCATTGTCCCGCGGCTTGGGGTTAGAATAGTGAGTGATTATGGCTGCGCCGTTGTTTAAATCACGGACGCCTCCCGGCAATCGTGCCGACGCTCCATGCGTTGGCGGGCGTGCCGGCTTCACACTGATCGAACTCCTCGTCGTCCTCGGCATCATCGGTCTCCTGTTGGCGATCCTGCTTCCCGCGTTGAGGGCCGGCCGTGAGGCCGCCTATGACCTGCGCTGCCGCGCCAACATGCGTGCGGTCCTCATGAGCTTTCGGGACTTCGCCGACGTCACCGGATCGGGCAGCCGCGGCGACAGCAACGCGCTGGGGCCGAACTTGTTTCGTCTCGAGGATTTTCAGGAGGACATCTACCAGATTGACGAGTTCTGGTCGGGAGAGCGCATCGAGCGGAGACCGATCGAACATCGCTCACAGGCGTTGATGTGTCCGGCCGGCCCGCGACGCCTGGAACGCCGGTCCGGCCTGCCGTGCAGCGCCGGCGCCATCGGCCCTCAGAAGAACGTCAGCGTCGCCTTCAACAGCCGGCTCCACCGGAAGACCGCCGAGATGGGCGGCATCATCTTCGCTCGACAGGCCTACCTGGCCGATCAGATCCTCAACTATCCGGACGTGCCGCTGATCTTCGATGTCGACGGCGAGGAGGCCGCCGGCCGCAACGTTCTGCCTTACTATTCAGCGCCGCCGTTGAAGGACAAGGGTATCCCGGATATATACCGTGGTGGCAATCAGTGGTTTCCGTCGTTCCGCCACTCCAACCGCCGCATGAACATCGGCTACATCGGGGGCCACGTCCTCTCGTCCGCGTCTCCGCTCAGCGAGCCTTGGTCTCGCTGGGGTTACCAGCCGAAATAGTCGTTCGTTCCGGCGGCAGCCGACCGCTCTCTCACGGTCGCGGTTCTGATCTGACGTTTTTTTATACGCCCCCGTGAGGTGAAACGCGCTGGGGCGCGCGCGTACAACAAATGAGAGCCGGTGCGCGGGACCGATTGCGCCGGCGGCCGCAGCCGCGCGGCACAACCGATCCCTTGCACCGGCATAAAACGACGAGGGTCAGGACTTGGGGACCAGGTCCTTCAGACCCTTCAAGGCGGCGGCCTTGACGACGTTGCGAGCCGGCTTGGCCTTGAACATCATCTCTTCCCCGGTGAACGGGTTGATGCCCCTGCGGGCCTTCTTGGCCGGCTTGCGGACAACCTTGATCTTCAGCAGACCCGGAACCGTGAATACGCCGGGACCCTTCTTGCCGAGGTCCGACTTGATCAGGGTCGACATCTGATCAAAGACCGAGACGACATCGGTCCGCGGCAGACCGGTCCGATCGCTCAGCTCACGGAAGATTTCGCTCTTCGTTCGCGGCTTCGAGACGGCGCTGGTTCGCATTTTCCCTTTTGTCTTCGTGCGTGCTGCTTTCTTCTTCGCCATGGCTTGTGTCCTTTCTCTTGCCGGTGCCGTGCCTCGCTCGGCCGCTGACGGACCGCCCGGACACGTCTCACCGGTAACCCTAGATCCTTACGGGGCGGTACATTGCAGCAGAAACCGCGGCTGTGCAAGCAAATAATCCTGAAAAATGCGGAAAAAATGGCGGGGAGCGCTCGCGCGGGGTCGAGGGATGCGATCGCCGAGTCGGACGCCGATCAGAGAACGGCGCGGAGAATCTGCAGCACCGCGTCGACCGCGACCGTCACGATGTCCAAAACGTCCGAGCTGCTCCGCCGGCTTTCGTGGCATCCGGCAACCAACGCGAGCAGCAGCGACAACGCGGCGAGCGTCCGGGGACTGGCGACGCGAACAAGACCGGATCGAAACATGGCAGGGCCTCCGTGGGTGCGAGGTCGGTGATGGAACCACAATCCCATCCTCACATTGATCATATGTGAACTATTGCTGATTGTCAAATAAATGGACCGTTTTCGGGCCATAAACCGGCTTTTTCGCGGCACGATTGGCGCAGGACTCCCGTTCTCACGCCGCCCCGGCGCGTTATACTCCGCCTGCCGACCGGGAGGTGCGGCTACGCCATGGAACGACTGGGACAGTTCTTCGCGCGCGTCACGCGGCGGATACTGCCGGACCCGATGGTCATCGCGTGTGGGCTGACACTGTTCGTGGTCCTCATCGCGATGGTCTTTCCATATACGCCAGACCTGCGTGCGGCCGGCTGGCTCGACCGCGTCCCGGCGGTGGCGTCGATGTGGCTGGACGGCGTCTGGAACCCGGGTTTCCTGAAATTCGCGTTGCAGATGTGCGTCGTGCTGCTTACCGGCTACGGCTTGGCGAAGGCCCCGATCGCCACCCGGGCCTTGCACTCTCTCGCCCGACGCGTGCGGACCAACCGTTCGGCGGTCTTTCTCGTCACGGCGGTGTCCTGCGTCGGATGCTGGATCAACTGGGGCTTCGGCCTGATCGCGGCCGGCGTCCTCGCCTGTCGACTGCGGACCGAGCTGGCGCGGCGGGGCGTTCGTTGCCAGTACGCCCTGATCGTCGCGGGCGCCTATGCCGGGATGATGATCTGGCACGGCGGCCTGTCCGGCTCCGCGCCGCTCCGGATGGCGAAGGAAGGTGTGCGCATGACCGGCGCAACCGGGGCCGGCGCCTCGCCGATCGTCGTCGGGATCGAGCGGACGACGCTCTCCGGCGCCAACCTGGCGCTGTCGGCGGTGCTGGTTCTGGGGGTGCCGATTCTGCTGCGTCGCATGGCGGCGCGCGATCCGGACGTGGCCGAATCGTTGCCGGACGATGAACCGGTCACGGCAGCCGAGCCGCCCGGCGGCCGTTCATCGGGCGGGACCCTTGCTGATCGGATCAACCGTTCGCGAGTGATCTCGATCGGGCTCGCCCTGCTGGCGGCGGGTGCGCTGCTTCATCAACTCGCCAGCCGCGGCACGGCGGCCATCAACCTCAACTTCGTCAATACGGTCTTTCTGACGCTCGGGTTGCTGCTGCATCGAAACCTGCCGGCCTATGTGTCGGCCGTGGCGGACGGTGGGCGGGCCGTGACCGGCATCGTGCTTCAGTTTCCGCTCTACAGCGGCATCCAGGGCGTGATGGCCGGCGCCGGGATCGCCGCGGCGATGTCGCAGTCGTTCGTGGAGGCCTCTGACTGGTTTGCCACGACCCTGCATGTCGGCCCGGGCGTCACCCTGCCCGTCGCCACGTTTCTGAGCGCGGGCGTGGTCAACCTGCTTGTGCCCTCCGGCGGCGGCCAGTGGATCGTCCAGGGACCGATCATGTGCAGCGCGGCGGCGGCGCTCAGCGTGCCCCTCCCCACGACCGTGATGGCCCTGAGCTATGGCGATCAACTGACGAACATGATTCAGCCGTTCTGGGCCATCCCGCTCATGGGGCTGACGGGCGTCAACGTGCGGGAGTTCATGGGCTATTGCACGCTGCTGATGCTCGTGGCCACGCCGGTCTTTATCGTGGCCTTGTTGTTGTTCTGACGGCACAGGCGCGTTTTCATGCACGCTGTCACCGATAACCAGCGGGCGAGCCGTGCACCAGCGGTTCGTCCGTCGTCGTGTCACAACGCTCTTATGGGCGCTCGGCTGTTACGGGACGCACGGACCGGCGTTTTTCTCACGGAGTGCACCGAAGACGTCGATTGAGGAGATGAACGAAGCGAACGGTCAGAGGAGATCGGACCCACCGGAATAATCGCCGACGCATGGAGGATCGAAGGAATGAGCAGCGCCCCGCACAACGCCGACGTGCTTGTCAGCGAACTCGCTGACGAAGAGGACATGATCGACATCGTCGAGATGTTTGTCGACGAGTTGCCCGATCGTGTCAGCGAGATCGAACGACTCGTCTCCGAGGAGAATCTCGAGGAACTTGCGAGGCGGGCCCATCAGCTCAAGGGTTCTGCCGGCGGCTACGGATTCCCGGCGATCACCGTCGCGGCCAAGGTGCTCGAGTCGGGCGCCAAGGCGGCGGAGGGCATTGAGAAGCTGCGGCGACAGGTGGACGACCTGGCCGACCTATGCCGTCGCGCCCGTGCCAAGCCCACGTAACGGTGCGGGTGCCCCATCCCCTGCGGAGGCCGGGGATGTACCCACCTCTCGTGTTCATCCGACGAATACGCTCTTCCTGACACCATTGCGCGTTCTCGACTGCCGGGGCACGTCGTGTGGCAGCGGGGCGTGACCCTCGCCATCGGCCCCGCGCCTCGGCGACGGCGCGACGCTCCGGCCGAGAGGCGGACGTGGGAGCCAGTCGAGAAAGTAAGCTGATCCCGTTTCCTCTGCGCATCGGCGTGCGTGTCGATGGTCGTAAGCCTTGCTCTCACAGGTAGATGTGGCGACGCCGTCGGTTCAGATCCTCTCGATCGAGGCGACTGGCGACGGGGAATTCTTGAGTTGACAGGCGGTTCAGTTATAAGTAAACTCTAATGAGCAAGGAGGCCGATGGGATTGTTGTCGTTCGTGGGAGCTCGCGGATAATCGAGTACGCCGTGTGCGCGAACGGGAAGATGCCTGCCAAAGAATTCATCGAGGGGCTGCCGGAGGCTGACCAAAGGAAGATCGCGGTGCTTCTTCACCGAATGGCAGAGAAAGGCGATGTCCCGAATCGACAGCAGTTCAAGCCGGTGCGGGGCAAGTTGTTCGAGTTCAAGAAACACCAGATTCGCGTGTTTTGTTTTCGCAATGGAGATCGCTGGCTGCTCACCAACGGGTACAAGAAGAAAACAGACAGGCTGGACTCCGGCCAAATCCGTTGGGCGGAAACAGTGATGCAGGAGCATCTCCAACGCGAGAGAAGGAAGCAAAAGGGCCGAGAGACATGAACGATACCCTGACTGAACGGCTGACCCGGACGCCGGAAGGAATGCGCCTCTATCAACAGGAGCGAGCCATTCAGGAGTTGACGGACCTGGCTTGCGAATTGATGAAGGAACAGGAGGTGAGTCGTTCGGAACTTGCCCAACGGCTCGGCAAGACGAAAGGCTACATCACTCAGCTTCTGGACGGCAGCACGAACATGACCGTGCGAACGATCTCCGACCTGTTCACGGCGCTCGATCGAGCCCTGCATTTCCAGGATGGACCGATGAGTGCGACCGTCGGGTCTGCCCCAATGATCTCGCTGATCTCGGGTGTGGATTGGATGCGGCAGGAAGACGTTTGGCGTCAGTCTGACATTGGGATGGACATGCCGATCGCCCTTCAGGAGAGACTAGCGATCTGATGGCTAAACAGACGACGACGACGTCACAACGAGTCGCACGCGCGAAGATGAAGTTGTCTGCGCCGGTGTCGGTCCGGGTCGAGATCGT
This sequence comes from Phycisphaerae bacterium, assembly GCA_046754505.1. GTDB lineage: Bacteria > Planctomycetota > Phycisphaerae > UBA1845 > UTPLA1 > JAPULF01. The sequence continues at coordinate 5,664 of JBHHVX010000099.1, forward strand.
GGATATCCTGCTTACGGAAACGGCGGCGAAACGACAGCCGCTCAGAGGCGATCTTCCGCTCAACTTCACCATGAACGGCAGTGTTCATACCAAGACCGACAAGAAAGAGAACACGATTCAGGTTCAACCTCGTTTCACACTGACCGCGAAGTACGACGAAACTGACGACGACGAATTGTTGCGGATCGAGGCGGCGTTTCTACTTCGCTATCGAGTGGATTCGTTTACAGGACTCAACAAGGCGAACTTCGACGCCTTCGGTGAGTTGAACGGACTGTTCAATGTGTGGCCCTATTGGCGAGAGTTCGTACAATCGACGACGGTGCGCATGGGCTTGCCGCCGCTGACCCTTCCGGTCTTCCGCGTGCCCGATGTCGCGTCCACTCCTGGAAGGCACCGGCCAAACCATAAACCCCGAGCAAGGAGCGGCATGGAGAGATAGGGGTCCGGCTACGCTCTCGTTGCCATTCCCGATCGCGGACGGTGATGATGGCGACACCGTGAGCGCTACAGGTCTCGACGGTCGGGGCACATCGTGCGGCAGCCGGGCGTGCCCCTCGCCAACAGCCCCGCGCCAAGGCCACTGCGCGACGCTTCGCCTGAACGGCGGACGCGGGAAACAGCCGTGAAAGTAGCCCGATCCCGCTGCCTCCTGACCCCGTTTACCTCTGCTCAAATCCGGGGCACAATCGGTTCACCAGCGTGCCGGCGAATGCGGAGGTCTACCCGTGCTGTACATGGTCATCGAGGAGTTTCGTGACGGCGATGCCGTGCCGGTGTACCGCCGCTTCCGTGATCAGGGCCGGTTGGCGCCGGAGGGTCTGACCTACATCGCGAGCTGGGTCACGCCGGACCTGACCCGCTGCTATCAGGTGATGGACTGCGACGATCGCGCCCTTCTCGACGAGTGGATGTCTCGCTGGTCGAATCTCGTTCGCTTCGACGTCGTCCCGATCATCACCTCTTCCGAGGCGGCCAGTGCTGTCGCTCCGCGCCTGTGAGTCCACATAGGGCGGTGTCATGTGGCCTGATCGACGGCCGTGGCGCTCGGCCCGCCGCCGCGGCAATCCGCGATTCTGAGCGTGATGCAGCGCGACTGATCGCGCGGGAACGAGAAGCCTGTCTGGTTCCCGTCTCCCACAGGAGCCCCTTCCTGTTGCCCCGATAGCGACTCCCATTGGGCTGTCACATGGGAATGGACTCCCGCTCGGCCAGGACCGAGAAGAGATTCTCGGTCCAGGGGCATTGACAGGCCGGCGAACGGACGCTACGCTCCTGCCCTCGTCGTTTCCTCGGGATGAGGGGAGGCGAGTTTTGATGTCTGTCCCCATGGGGCCGACCGATGGCGCGATGGCGCGGTGGCGGTCGGAGGGCGTGCTGCAACGCGGCAGGGCGCTCTAGCCTCGGGACGGACCCTTCGCAGCCGCGTCTTTTCTTGCCTTCGGGCGGATCGGTGGAGACGGCGGTCGGTAATCCGCTGTGCTTCGGCTGCCGGACAGAAACGATGGTTTTGTCGGCTCCATGCCGGCGCGGGTCTCGAGTGTCGCGCTTCCACCGCGAGACACGGGCGGTTTATGTGCCCCTGTCGCACCGTGTGGGTGGCCGGCGGCGGTGGGCCTGTGAGGGCGTACCAGCGTGGATCGCATGTGGTGGATACCCGGTAGTGTAATGGTAGCACCTCAGGTTTTGGTCCTGATAGTCGAGGTTCGAATCCTCGCCGGGTAGTTCGGCATCGAACCGGGAGCGACAGGCGTTATGGCGGACGGATCGACAGGGCAATCGACGGCGGGCGGCTCGGGTCGCGCGCTGGCGGCGGTCATTCTGGCCGCGGGGCGGTCCACACGGATGAAGACCGACCTGCCCAAGGTCATGCACGAGTTGTGTGGGCGCCCGATGTTGGCCTATGTGCTCGACGCCTGCCGGGCCGCGGGGATTTCCACGATGTACGTCGTGGTCGGGTTCGGGCACGCGGCGATCCGGGCGGCGTTCGGGCGTGAGCCGGACGTGCGGTTCGTCACGCAATCCGAACAGAAGGGGACCGGTCACGCCGTGATGATGTGCGAGGCCGAGTTGGATGGTTTTTCCGGTGATGTCGTCGTCATCGCCGGTGACATGCCGCTGGTCCGACCGGAGACGCTTCGCGATCTGGTGGACGGGCATCGCGCCACCGGCTCGGCGGCTTCGCTGGCGACGACGATCTTGGACGACCCGACGAGTTACGGCCGGATCGTGCGGGACGCCTCGGGCGAGTTCGAGCGCATCGTCGAGCATCGCGACTGCGATGCGGAGCAACTGACGCTCCACGAGGTCAACCCAAGCTACTATTGCTTCGACTGGCAGGCGCTTCGCGGGGCGCTGGACCGGATCTCGCCCGACAATGCCAAGGGCGAGTTCTATCTCACCGATGCGCTGGCGATCCTCCGCTCGGATGGCGGGACGGTGCGGGCCTCGACGGTGGTACCCGCGGCCGATGCGGTTGGGATCAACTCGCGGGTCGATCTGGCGGCCGTCGGGCGGCTGATGCAGCAGCGGATACAGACGCGATGGATGGAGGACGGTGTCACGATTGTCGCCCCCGAGAGCACATGGATTGACAGCCGCGCCCGGATCGGACGCGAGACTGTCATCCGGCCGTTCAGTTGCATTGAGGGACGGGCCACGATCGGATCGGGTTGCTCGATCGGCCCGTATGCGTTCGTGCAGGATGGGGCGGTGGTGGAAGACGGCGCCGCAGTCGGCCCGGGGGCGTTGAGCGCTTTTGACGCGACGACGCGCCAAGGGGGGCGTTCGCGCAATGGCAACGGCGGCGAGAAGACACCGGTAGTTCGGCGTCCCCCGGCTCAGGCCGGGTGTTGATAAGGGAGCGCAGATGGCGGCTCTGAAGGACGAACTAAAGGTATTCAGCGGTCGATCGAACCCGAGGCTGTCCGAGGCCATCTGCGACTACCTGGGTGTGCCGCCGGGCCGAGTCCAGGCAGAGACGTTTCCGGATGGCGAACTGTTCGTTCGGCTGCTGGACGACGTACGCGGCCGCGATGTCTTCGTGGTTCAGTCCACCTGTCGGCCGGTGAATGACAACCTGATGGAATTGCTGATCTTCATGGATTCGCTTCGGCGGGCGTCGGCGCGGCGGATCACGGCGGTGCTGCCGTACTTTGGCTACGCGCGTCAGGATCGCAAGGATGAGGGACGCGTTCCGATCACGGCGAAACTCGTGAGCAACCTGATCCGGAAGGCGGGGGCCGATCGCGTCCTGACGATGGACCTGCACGCGGCCCAGATACAGGGTTTCTTCGATATTCCGGTGGATCACCTGTCGGCCGAGCCGGCGTTTCTGCGGCACTATGGGAATCTGCTCGAGCCGGAAAACAGCATGCTCGTCAGCCCGGACGTGGGCAACGTGAAGCGGGCGCGGGCCTATGCGGAGCAGATGGGCGTGGATCTGGCGATCATCGACAAACGCCGTACCAGCGGTAGCAGCGCTGTGATGTACAACATCATCGGCAACGTTGAGGGCCGGGACGTGCTGATGATTGACGACATGATCGCCACCGCCGGGACGCTGTACGAAGCGGCGAAGATCCTTCGACAGCGGGGCGCCCGAAGTATCCGTGGGGCGGCCACGCACGCCGTTCTGGCCGGTCCCGCCCTTGAGCGTCTGGGGGGCGTCGACCTGACAGAAGTGGCGGTGACGGATACCATACCCGTGTCTGCCGAGGCCCCGAAGCGGATCAAGAACTTCACCGTGCTGAGCGTCGCGGACATCCTCGGAGAGGCGATCGCGAGAATCCACACGCATCAGTCCGTCAGCAGTCTGTTTAACAATAGGACCACGAGGAAGACGTAATGGAGATTCAGACACTGCAAGTTGAGTCGCGCAAGCCGGCGGGTTCCCGCGCGGCGGCCCGGCTGCGCCGGACGGGAAAACTGCCGGCCATCCTGTACGGGCATGAGCGTCCGCCGGCGTCGCTGGCTCTCGATCAGCTCGCCTTGGAGGCGCAGCTCGGGCACGGCGCCCACCTGATCAACCTTCAACTGGAAGGTAAGGAGCAATCCTGCCTGATCAAGGACGTTCAATACGACCACCTTGGGTCGACGCCCATTCACGTGGATCTCACCCGTGTCGACTTGACCGAGCGTGTGACCATTCACGTGCGCGTCGAGCTGCGGGGCCATCCCACGGGCGTGACGCACGGCGGAGGCGTGTTGATGCAGGAGATGGCGGAAGTCGAGATCGAGTGCCGCGTGTCGGACATTCCGGAGCACGTCCGGGTGGACGTGGACGAACTCGAGTTGGATCAAGTGCTCCACGTCAAGGACCTCGTGCTCGTCGAGGGGATGACGGCGAAGAGCGACCCCGACGCCGTCGTGGCGATGGTCCGAATGCCGGTGGCCAAGGCCGCGATCATCGCCGAGGTTGAGGGTGAAGCCGCGGCCGGCGAGCCGGAGGTGATCTCGAAGGGCAAGGAGGAAGACGGCGCGGAGAAGGGCGCGGAGTGATCCGGAGCATGGACACACGTTGCGATGAAGCTGGTTGTCGGATTGGGAAATCCCGGACGCGCGTACGTGAAGACACGGCACAACGTCGGGTTTCGCGTGGTCGAGGTGTTCTGCGAGCGGTGGGGGTTCGGCGACTGGCGCAATCGTTTCGCCGGCCTGACGGCGGACGGCCTGTTGGACGAACAGCGGATCGTCCTGTTGCGGCCGATGACCTACATGAACGTCAGCGGCAAGAGCGTCCTTGCGGCCACTCAGTTTTTTCAGTGCCCGCGGGAGGACGTGCTCATCGTGTCCGACGACGTGGCCTTGCCGCCGGGCCGGCTTCGGATGCGTGCCCGTGGCTCGGCCGGCGGTCAGAAGGGCCTGGGAGACATCCTGCGGGTGCTGGGTACCCAGGACATCGCGCGACTACGCATCGGCATCGGGAGGCCCACCCATGGCTCGGTCACGGACTTCGTTCTCAGCCGGTTCTCGAAGGACGAGACCGAGGTTGTGGATCGGGCCATCGATCGGGCCGCCGAAGCGGCCGGATGGTGGATCCGCGACGGAATCGATGTGGCCATGAATCGCACCAACTGCGTGGAGCCGGACGAATAGGCCCCGACGCTTGACGGCACCCTCTGCTGCGGTGGGCGGCGCCGTGGACGGATGACGAGACAAGGAGTCAGAACCCGTGAGAACCTATGAAGGCATGTTTCTGCTGGATCCGGCGATGGCGTCGGACTTTCCGAAGGCGGAAGCGGAAGTGAAGCGCGTCCTGGATCGGGCCGAGGCCGAGGTGTTGGGCATCTCGAAGTGGGACGAGCGAAAGCTCGCGTACCCGATCCGGAATCACAAGCGTGGGCTGTATGTATTGAGCTTCTTCAAGGCCTCGCCCGACAAGATTGTCGGCGTTGATCGAGACGTCAAGCTCAGCGAAGCCATCATCCGGGCGTTGGTCCTCGCCAAGGACGGCATGACGCCGGAGGCCGTGAAGCGCGCCTTGGCGACCACCCCCGCCACCGCCAAACCGGCGAGCCGGGCGGATGATTCAGCCGGCCGAGATCGGGATCGCGGGCGGGCCGTCGCCGCGAAGCCTGAGGCCGTCGCGGGCGCGACCACGGCGGCGGGCGGCCCGGGTGAGACGGCTGCCGAACCGCCGGCCACGACGGTTGCGAAGACGGCGGATCAACCGGTGGTCGAACCGTCCAAGGCGGTGGATGCGGTCGACGGTCCGGCAGAGGCCGCCGAGGCGCCCGACCGCTCGGCAGAGGCTGCTGAGGCGCCGAGTTCCGATACGGGCACGGCGGAGTCCTGAGGTCGCTTGTGGTATTGCCGCGGGCCGGTGACCTCCGTGTGACAGCGGCGGCAGACAAGGAGACTGTGATGGCGAACTTCAACAAGGTGATCCTGGCGGGCAATCTGACGCGTGATCCGCAGTTGTCATACTTGCCGAGCAATACGCCGGTCTGTGAATTCGGCATGGCGATCAATCGGAAGTGGCGAAGCCAGGAAGGGGACTTGCGCGATGAAACGTGCTTTGTGGAACTCGCCTGTTATGGAAGACAGGCGGAGACACTCAACCAATACATGCGCAAGGGTCAACCGTTGCTGGTTGAGGGGCGCCTCAAGTATCACCAGTGGGAAGGCAAAGACGGAACGAAACGCAGTCGATTGACCGTGGTCGTGGACAGGTTTCAGTTCTTGGGTGCTCCTCCGAGCGGTGGCCGCGGCGGATACCGGCGGGATGCCTCCGATGCGGCGCCGCCAGCAAATGTTGCACCGCATGTGGACGAGATGCCGCCACCGGCGGCGCATGTCGCGCCGGCGATGGACGAGATGCATCCGGCGCCGCCGCCGCGAGGGCCGGAAGAAGTGCCCTTCTGATGGAACCGTAACCGGAAAGACTTGTTTAGAACTGTTCGAGAGGAACCCACAAGATGGCATTCAACAGGAAACCCAAGCGTCGGCGGCGTCCCGCACCCTGTCGGTTCTGCCACGACAAAACGACTGAGATCGACTACAAGGACGTCGGCATCCTTCAGAAGCTGGTGACGAGTCAGGGCAAACATTTCGCGCGCAAACGGACCGGCAACTGCGCCCGACATCAGCGCGCGTCGCGCCGGGCGATCAAGCGGGCGCGTTTCATGGCGTTGATGCCGTTCACCGGATAGGAGAGACACGCGATGAAGTTGGTGCTACGCAAGGACATCGATCGGCTGGGGCTGTGCGGCGACGTCGTCGAGGTGTCCGCAGGATATGCCCGGAATTATCTGCTGCCCCACCACTTGGCGCTCGAGCCGACCAAGGGCAATCTGAAGCGGATTGAGGAAGACAAGAAGGCCGCGGCTGCGGTTCGCGCCCGGAGGCGTGTCGAACTGGAAGGTACGCTCAAACGCCTGACGGGCGTTGAGGTTACGATCAGCGCGGCGAGCACGCCGGAAGGCCACCTGTACGGATCGGTCGGCCCGCGGGAGATTTCTCGAGCCCTGCTGGACGAGGGACATTCGGTGCATCCCGATCAACTCAAGATGTCCGAAAATATCAAAGAGATTGGCACCCTTGAGGTTCCCATCATTCTGGCGGATGATCTGAGCGCTTCCGTCAAGGTGTGGGTGGTCCGCGAGCGGTCCGCCGACGAGGTCGATGAAGAGCCGGGCGAAACGGATGTCACAGACAGCAACACCCCCGACGGATCAGACGGTTCCGGCGCCGAAGCGTCGGACGGCTGAGCTTCCCGCGGCCGGTCGGATTCCGCCGCAGGACACCGAAGCGGAGATGAGTCTGCTCGGTGCGATGCTGCTGGACAAGGACGCCATCGGTCTGGTCCTCCGGATCATCGGGCGTGACGAATCCGACCGGTTCTACGATGTCGACCACCGCCTCTTGTTTGAGACTTTGGTCGACATTTATGACGACAACCGGCCGATCGACATTATCGTCCTCGAGGACGAGCTGCGCCGGCGCAACCTGCTCGAGCGGATCGGCGATCGCGATTACCTGATCACCCTGTCGGAGTCCGCCCCGTCGTCGGTCAACGCCGAGTACTACGCGCGGATTATCCGTGACAAGGCGATGCTCCGCGATCTGATCAGGTGCACCGGCGAGGTGATGCAGACGGCGTACGAGTCGGACGAGCCGGCCCAGCAGGTCCTGGATGCGGCGGAAAAGCGTCTCTTCGCCGTCACCGAACAGCGCATCAGCAACGATGCCGTCTCGATTCGGGAGTTTCTCGAAGAAACCTGGGAGCAGATCACCAATCTTGAGGAGGGCGTCCTCAGCGGGGTGCCCACGGGTTTCCTGGAACTGGACGAAATGCTCGGCGGCATGCAGCACGGCGACTTTATTGTGATCGCCGCCCGGCCGAGCATGGGGAAAACGGCCATCGGCCTGTCGATGCTGGAGCACATCGGCGTCGATGAAGGCGAGCGGGGCCTGCCCGTCGCGTTTTTCTCGATGGAGATGAGCAAGATCCAGATCGCTCAGCGCATGTTGTGCTCGCGGTCCCGCGTCGAGATGCACCGGCTTCGCAAGGGGACGCTGAACGAGTCGGAGATCGCCCGGCTTCAGCTTGCCATGGGGGCGATGCACGACCGGCCGATCTACGTGGACGACACCCCGGGCATGAGCGTGATGGAGCTTCGCGCCAAGGCCCGGCGCCTGAAGATGCTGCACGACATCAAGGTCGTGTTCATCGACTACCTTCAACTGATGTACGACCGCGCGGGGCGCGAGAGCCGCCAGCAGGAGATCGCCACGATCAGTCGCGGCCTCAAGGCGCTGGGACGCGAGTTGGAGATTCCGATCGTCGCGATGGCACAGCTCAACCGCCAGGTCGAATCGCGCTCCGGCAACCGGCCGCGGATGAGCGATCTGCGCGAGAGCGGGGCGATCGAGCAGGACGCGGACGTCGTGATCCTGTTGCACCGTGAGGAGTATTACTGCGCCGACAAGAAAAACATCCCGGACGAACTTCAGGGCAAGGCCGAGCTGATCGTCGAAAAGCAGCGCAACGGCCCCACGGGCGTGGTCGAACTCCATTTCTCGCCGCAATACACCCGTTTTGACGTGGCCTCGAAACGCTACATGGACGACCCGAGCGAGTATGCCCATTCGGCGCCTCCCATGGAACCGCCCGCGTTTGACGCCGAAGGGCCCGGCCCGGGGCGCGACGACGTCGACGAGGCGGCCCCCTTCTGATCTTGCAGCCACCCGAGCCGAATACTGTCGCCTAATGATGACCGAACCCGATCGATTCAACGAGGTGTGGAGCCGCCCGCTGGCCCCGGAGCAGTACCGGCCGACCGATCTCCGGATCAACCGGCGGGAGGGCCTGCGGATCGACTGGGCGGACGGGCACCACTGTCATTATCCGCTGGCCTACCTTCGAAAGCAGTGCCCTTGCGCAACCTGTCGTCACCAGCGCGAGGACGCCGCGCCCTCCGGCGAAGGAATGTCGCTGACGGTCTTGCCGGCCAACATCGATCGCGCCGTAGAGTTCCGGGACGCACGGCTCGTCGGCAACTATGCCATACAAATCACCTGGGCGGACGGCCATGCGACCGGCATCTATGATTTTCGATACCTGCGGGCGATCTGTCCGGCCGCGGGCGGTCCTCCGGCGGATGCGTGAGCCTATGCTGTGCCGAGAACCCTTCTCGGCACCGGCTTTGCAGGATTCCCATCCTGCAAGACCCTTAGGCATGCTGCTGCAATGAAGGCATGTGAAGACGATATGGGAAAGAGTTCGCGAGAAGAGGGGACCGAGAAGGGATTCTCGGT
>JBHHVX010000100.1:0-14888 GCA_046754505.1 Phycisphaerae bacterium
CAGTTGTCGCAACTGCCGGATCCGGGCCTCGTGCGCCGCGACGATCTCCGCGTCCCGCCGGGCGCAGGCTGCACACTCGGCAAGATGCCGCCGCACCCGCTGCGCCTCCGCCGCGTCAATCTCACCGGCGTGGTAGCGGTGCAGATTGGATTCGCTGAGACAAACGTCCATTGTCGCTGCCGCCTGTCGAGATGGACCGAGGCCCGGCCTCTGCTTGGATGGGGTGTCAGGTTCCGGCCCGAACGGCGCGATTGTACGCCTCAAGGCTGCCGTCTTGCAACAGGACCACACCGGAAAGCCGGTGCGGACCGGTGCCGGGGCCGTGACTGTCACGGCAGCAATGCTCGGCCGTCCCAAGGGGTGCCACTGGCGGCCTGTCCGCCAGTGCACTCACGCAGAGCCTCGTGTGCGGACACGGGCAGACAAGCTGCCCGTGGCCCCCCGCCGTCGATTGTGTCATAGACCCAAGATAGCCGAATCGGCGTCAGGATTATGTGTTCCTGTCTGAGTCGGTGGTGGCTGATCCGGACCGCGCGTGCCGGGCGTGGCCGCGGCCCCGTGGAGCGTTGCCCGTTTCGCTAATGGGATTCGTCAGTATTCGTCGCGGTCGGATTCGAGGGAGTCCTGCCATTCGGACAGGTGTTCGAGATAGACGCTGGTGCCACGAGCCACGCAGGAGAGGGGGTCGTCGACGATGGTGACGTTGAGTCCGGTGGCGTCGGCCATGAGGGTGTCGATGCCGCTCAGCAGGGCGCCGCCGCCGCAGAGGTGGATGCCGTTGTCGACGAGGTCGGCGGCGAGTTCGGGTTCGCAGCGTTCGAGGGTGTGCGTGACGGCGTCCAGAATCTGGCTGATGGGTTCGCGGAGGGCCTCGCGGATTTCCTGGCTCGACACGACGGACCGGCGTGGCAGGCCGCTGATCATGTCCCGGCCACGGACGTCGAGCGACTGCTGCTCCTCGCCGAGGACGGCGGAGCCGAGTTCGATCTTGAGCACCTCGGCGGATTGGGGGCCGATCTGCATGTTGTAGGTGCGTTTCATGTGGTTGATGATGGCCTCGTCCATGTCGTCGCCGGCGACGCGGATGGATTCGCTGACGGTGATGTCGGCGAGGGTGATGACGGCGACCTCGGTCGTTCCGCCGCCGATATCGACGATCATGCTGGCGCGGGCCTCGGCGATGGGCAGGCCGGCGCCGATTCCGGCGGCCATCGGCTCATCGACGAGGTAGACGCGGCTGGCCCCGGCGCGTTCGGCGGAGCCGTAGACGGCGCGTTTTTCGACCGCGGTGATGCCGGAGGGGACGGCGATGACGACGCGGGGACGAACGAATCGGTGTGATCCGTGGACCTTGCGGATGAAGTAGCCGAGCATGGCCTCGGTGATGTCGAAGTCGGCGATGACGCCGTCCTTGAGGGGCCGGACGGCGGCGATGGAGCCGGGTGTCTTTCCGAGCATTTCCTTGGCGACGATGCCGACGGCGTTTCCGTTCTGGAGGACTTGATTGGTTCCGCGGCGCACCGCGACCACGGACGGCTCATTCAGGACGATGCCCTCGCCCTTGACGCAGACGAGCGTATTGCACGTTCCGAGATCGATCCCCATGTCCACCCGGAACGTGCGGAAAAACGAATCGAACAGCAAGCCGGTCGCCCCTTGTGTACGGTTGTCGTCCAGCGGACACCCACGGACTCGACCCCTGCCGGCCCGAGCCGGGCGGGCAGGGTGGGCGGCATTCTACCCATACGGGCAGTGGACGTCACGGTTGGGCTGGAATCGCGTGAGGATGTTCCCGCCGGGCAAGACGGGACGGGTGGTGCGCGGCTGGGGATTCAGCCGGTGATGCCGGGGATGGCGGTGCCGAGCAGCTCGCTGGATCGGAAGAGCGTGAAGGCGATGGTGCCGACCACGATGGCGAACGCGATGACGAGAAGGGCGGTGAAGATATCGTTATCGGCCTTGCCGCGCGGGGTGGGGCGCATGCCGCCGGTGGGTTGCTGTGCCATCGTTGTTCCTCCGTCGGGGTACCGCGGGGACGGCACAGGCCGTCTCTGATTGGCGGTTGCCCATCAACATTTCACAGCCGCGGCCCGTGGTCGCGGCTTGGCCGGCGCGGATGCCGGCGGCGGTGAGCGGCTCTCATCCATGCGAGTTCCGCTCACGATTGAGCAGGTCCGGGGTTTGTTTCCCACCCTCGGAAGGAGCGGGGCGGCGCACCCGAAACTGTTCATTCTCCTCACTGACGCGCTTCAGCGCAGCATGGCGAAACTGGCCTCGTCGCGAGCCGTGTCGCCGGGTTGGATGTCGCCTTCGGTCTGCTCGATCGTGCCGGCCGATTCGTTGGCGTTTACGGTCGTGACTCGGAGGGTACCGAGATAGACCGGCTTGCCGCCGGCGCGTCGATAGATCAGGAAGGTCATTCCTGGAACGACGCCGTCGGCTCTGCCGACCGAGATGCTGGCCAGCGTGCCCCGGATATCCCGGATCTCACCGCGAATGGGGGCGCTCATTCGGGCCGCGTTCTCGGGCTGGACCGAAGGGATCCCGGCCTCGACGATGCCCGCACCGCCGGGAATCTGGATCGCCGGCCGGAGTCCGGGTGCGGCGGTTTCGCGTGCGTCGGCCATCGCAGTGATCTGCTGTTGGAGGGCCCGGACCTGCATCGCGGCGACTTCCATATTGGCGGTCAGCTCCTGGACGCGGTCGTTGAGGTCGATATTGCGTCGCTCGAGTTCGCTGTTTCGATGGACGAGTTTTCGGGAGAACTCCTGCCCGCGGTTGTGGGAGGCGTTGACGACGTTGAGGGTGTTGCCAAGGCTCGTGACCTGGGCCTGCTCCGAGGCGAGCTTGTTGTTCAAGTCGGACTCGCTGCGTGACAGTTCGTCGATGCGGGTAAGCAGCGTGTCTTTGTCGGCGGTCAGCTTCTTGACGCGTTCGAGATCGCGCAGATGCTGATCCAGGTCGCGCTGGTGCTGGAGCTGGGCGCTGGTCGTGGCGGCTCGTTCCTTCGCCTGTGCGGCCATTGCGGTTTTCTGCCAATCCATCATCGACTGCCGCCAGTCCTCTTGCCGCGCAAAGGCGGCGACGACCAGCATGCTCAGGGCGATGGATGAAAGGGTCAGCAACAAGACGAACACTTTCGTCAGCGTGCTCACGAGAGTACCTCCTGGAACAATCTTTTCTTTCGTCGGCCGGCCGGGAATGTTACTGGCGATGTCGGCTTCTTCCGCCACCCCCCCGGGGTCGATGCATCACGGTCGTCGGCGCGAGCCCTTTTACGCACGTCGCACCGATTCGCGTGCCGGTAGGGGATCCGTCTGGCTTGCCGGCCGGCGACGCTACACCGACCGTCGTACACCTGATTATCTCCGGTTGCGGGCCACATTGCAAGCCCGAAAGTCGGCGGGTTGGGAAAACGCAGGATTGCGGCCTCGCTGTCGGCGAGGGGCCTAATCGGACGAGGTTCAGCGATCGTGCTCATGTTGGACCGAGAATCCGTTCTCGGTCCCAACCGAGTGGGAATCCTTCCCATGTCAAAGTCCGAGTGGGGGCTGCTGTGGGGGGAGCAGGAAGGGATTCCTGTGGGAGGTGGGAACGAGAAGGGATTCTCGGTCCAGCGGGCCTGCTGCCGCGCTTTCCGTTCGCTTCCTTCCGGATCGCCTCCGCGGAAAAGCACCGCGCAGGCTTGACCTAACTGCCGGTTTGCCATTAGATTATACGGCAGGTGCGCTGGAGTCGAACGGGGGTTCATAAGCGAGGTTGTGACCGAGCCACGCTGCACAGCGCCTTGCAGACATTGGTAAAGCGGGGCTGCCGCCGGGCGGTCGCGGTTGCAATCTGTCCCCGCGCGCCACAGTGCCCGAATCCCACCGTACATGCCCGCCCCTGAGGAGGCCTGAAGCCATGCCACTAGCCAAACATGTTTTGATCGTTCTTGCTCTTTCGTTTGCCGGGGTACTGCCTTGTGGGGCGCTCGGTGACGTACTGTCGGGGTCTGCGACGGACCAGCTCGCCATGCAGCGATTCTGGCAGGCGCGGCTTCCGATTGCCGCGGGCGATCGGGTGGCTCGCGTGTCCCTCTTGGATGACAACATGTATGTCTTGACCGAGGGCAATCGGGCGTATGCGGTCCACACACGCACCGGCGTGTTGCGGTGGTCGCGGGCGGTGGCCGATCCGGATCTGACGGTCCGAGGTCCGACTCATGCCGAGCAATTCGTCTTTTTTACGACGCCCGGTGGCGTCCGCGTCCTGAATCGCCGCACGGGCGAGCCGGCGGGCGAGACGCGCAAGCTTCACGGCGTAATTATTGAGGTGGCCCACGACATCGTGGAGATCAACATCGGGCGGCTTCATGGCGTGCGGTCCGGTGATGTCCTGGAGGTGTTTGTTACCGGTCCCGGCGGACGGGCTGAGGGCCGGGCTTTGGCTCGTGTGACGATCACGTCGATCAAGCCGCGGCGGTCCAAGGGTCGCTTGGCGCGGCTGGACGCGACACGCAAGCCACAGTCAGGCGACACGGTTTTGGCAGATGTCGTGCTTCCACTGCCGTCCGTGAATCTGCCGTTCGCCGCCAGCAGCGCTGCGGTGGCGGACAACGCATGGATCTACGTCGGAGCCGCGAACCAGCGGTTTTATTGCCTGAACATCCTGTCCGGTCTGCAACGCTGGCAGCTTCGCACGCCGAAGACGGTTTCGGCGGCGCCGGTTCTCGACCAGGAGTACCTGTACTATGCCGGACAGAACGGGCGTGTTGTGTCCTGCACGAAGAAGGACCGGGTTCGACACTGGACCTTTGAGACGGAAGGGCCGATCTTCGCCGATCCGGTGCTGACGGATGACTCCGTTTTCATCGCCTCGAGCGATCGGTCGCTCTATTGCCTGAACCGGCAAACGGGCCGGCGGCTGTGGCGTGAGCGGTTCGACAATCCCCTCCGTGAGTCGCCGATCGCCTCTGCGGGCAATGTGTATCAGCCGGTGCCACAGGCGGGGCTGTTCGTCCTGGATGCGGCGACGGGCCATCATCGCTGGCGGCGGAGCGAGGGCGGACGATTCCTGCTGCAACAGGGATCCAACGTGTATCTCTGGAACGGCGGAGCGGACGCAGGCGGCCGGCTGGTTGTGGTCGATGTTGCCACCGGCGAGGAGAAGCGAGGAGTCGGAGCGGGGACGGCCGACTTCGCGGCGGCGGATCAGGTGCATGCGCTGTTGCTGCTGGTGTCGCGCGATGGCGACATGATGTGTCTTCGCTCCACGGAGGCGCCCCATCTCGAACCGGCGGAGCTGGCCGAGGTCTTGAAGAACGATCGGGCGGCGCGGCTTGCGGCGTCTGTGGCATCGGCGAGGGATGCCGGCAAGGCCCCGGCCGAGTCGCCGAAGAACGCCGCCCGCAAGCGTGCCGATGCTCGCCTTCGCTATCTGTTCGAGGACTGGTTCACGACTCGAAGCACAGCGCGGCCGGTGGGCGGTCACGGCCTTGTGAAGATCGAGGGCGAGGAGAAAGAGGCCGAGGCCGCGGACGGCGAGGCGGAGGTCGAGGAGGCGGAAGATGCGGGTGAGGAGGATGAAGAGGGGGTGACTGAGGGCGACGAAGACGAAGACGATGAGGGCGTGGAGAGCGGCGAGGAGAATTCCGACGACGAGGCGGCTGACGAGGAAGACGCCGGCGCCAATGATGACGAGGGCGATGACGAGGGCACCGGAGACAATGATGATGAAGAAGAGGATGACGACGGCTGACGCGGCCGCGGATTGTCAGTGCTCGGCGATGTGATACGCTATCGGCCGATCCGTCTCGTGGCGGGTCGGCCGTTTTCGATCTGTGACATTGTCATCGGGGGGAAGGTGAGTTTTGATCCATGGGCGACATTCGCGTTCGCCGGGCACTGATCGCCGTGCACGACAAGACCGGCGTGGCGGACTTCACCCGTGCCCTTGTCGAGGAGTTCGGGATCGAGATCCTCTCGACCGGTGGCACGGCGAAGCATCTGACGGAGGCCGGCGTCCCGGTGACGCCGGTCGAGGCGGTGACCGGCTTTCCGGAGATGCTGGATGGAAGGGTCAAGACGCTGCACCCGCGGATCCACGCCGCCATCCTCGCCGATCGTGACAACCCCGAGCACATGCGCCAGCTCGCCGAACAGGACATCAAGCCCATCGACATGGTGGTGGTCAATCTCTACCCGTTTGGGGAGACCATCGAGCGGCCGGATTGCACGTTCGAAGACGCCGTCGAGATGATCGACATCGGGGGGCCGTGTCTGCTGCGGGCGGCGGCGAAGAATCACCGGCATGTGGTCGTTTGCAATCATTGGCGGCGGTACGACGACGTTCTGGAGGCCTTGCGGGCGTGGGACGATCGGGGGCGCCGAGAACAGGTGCTCCGAGAGGGCGCCGAGGACGCCTTCTGGCAGACGTCTGTCTATGACGGCCTTGTTCGGTCGTGGCTGGGAGCGCAGGCGGGGGCACAGGCGCTGCACCACGATCGACTGCTCGGTTTGATGAACGGGCGCGTCTTACGTTATGGAGAGAATCCTCACCAGACCGGCGAGGTCTTCTCAGTCTATGGCGATCCCGAGCGCAACACGCCGGCCCGCGAGGTGACGCGGGCCGATCGGGAGATGTCGTTCAACAACCTGGTCGATGCCGACGCGGCCCTGGGGCTTTGCGCGGAACTGGCGCGGGCGCATCCA
This sequence comes from Phycisphaerae bacterium, assembly GCA_046754505.1. Taxonomy (GTDB): domain Bacteria; phylum Planctomycetota; class Phycisphaerae; order UBA1845; family UTPLA1; genus JAPULF01. The sequence goes on from JBHHVX010000100.1 coordinate 6,693, forward strand.
GGGGTCGGCCGGCTGGCAAGGCCGCGCGGGCTGAAGCCCGCGGCTCGTGCTTCGGATACTGCGCATCGATCGACTGTGAAAGAAGAGCCGCGGGCTTCAGCCCGCGCGGCATCTCGAAGTAGAGAAGGGCTACAAGCCGAAAGCACGCTTCGGTCGCCGGACGCGAGCTTACCCTGTTGGTTGTTGACCTCGACGACCTACGGGACATGGCTGCCGGGTGACCAACGCGGATTCGTTAGCCGTGCGGCCACGTCCGACGGCGGACACCGTGTGCGAAATGTTCCGGGGACGACCTACGATTCCGATCAAGGCGACCTTGCCGAGTCCGCAAGAGAACGCATGAAAGGGAAACCCGTCTACTGGGGAGCGGAGCACGCTCGGGTTGTGCACGACGCTTTTCTCGAAGCCGCAACGACACATGGAATCTCGCTCATCGCGTTCAGCATCATGCGGGACCATGCGCACATCGTGTGCCAGCACGCGGACCTGACCGGAGCCGAACTGCTGCAGCGTTTCAAGGGCGTTGCCTCGCGACGACTGGGGCAGAGGTTCGACCCGGCGGGGGCGCCGCGATGGTGGACGCGTGGAGGCTCGAAACGCTTTGTTCGCCGTGGAGACGATCCACGGGCGGCGATCGAGTACGTGTGCCAACAGCGCGACGCGCTGGTCGTTCGGTGTTTCGACGCAGCCAGGGATTCCGGGGCCTTCTCGTCTTCGAGGACCGCGCAGGCTGAAGCCCGCGGCTCTTCGATGGAGGTCGACGCCTGCGGCACTTCGGGTGGAGCCGAGGCCTGCGTTGTATTCATCAAGCACACAAATGCGTGCGGCGTGGGGATTTCGGAGGATCCGGTGGAGGCTTATCTACGGGCGTATCTGGGCGATCCGAACGCGGCGATGGGGGGTATCCTGGCGGTCAACTTCCATGTGGATATCGCGTTCGCGGAGACGGTCATGGCGTCGCTGGCCCGCTGGGGGAAGGCGGCGGGGGCCGGGGCGTTCTTTGTCGAGGTCTGGCTGGCGCCGTCGTTCGAAGATGCGGCGATCGAGGTCATCCGTTCGCGCAAGAAGTGGGGCCGGCGCGTCCGCCTGCTCGACGTGGGCGACCTGTCCGCTGCTCCCGACGCCGAGGGATTCGATCTCAAGAGGATCACGGGCGGAATGCTGATGCAGACGCGCGACCGAGTTGCCCTCAATGAGGACTCGTGGACGGTTGTGACCGAGCGGGCGCCGACCGCAGTCGAAATGGCGGACCTGCGTCTCGCCTGGCTCGTGTGCAAGCACACGAAGAGCAACGCCATCACGATCTGCAAGGACGGCATGTTGATCGGCAACGGGGCGGGGCAGATGTCCCGCGTCATGAGTTGTCGCATCGCGACCTGGCTGGCCCGCGGCAATGGCCACGCCGAGCGGCTCCGCGGCGCTTCCGCGGCGTCCGACGCATTTTTTCCCTTCCGTGACGGGCCGGATATGCTGATCGACGCGGGGGTGATGGCCCTCATCCAGCCCGGCGGGTCGAAGCGCGACGCGGAGACGATCGCCGCCTGCGACGAGCGGGGCGTGGCGATGATCTTCACCGGCACGCGGCATTTCAAGCATTGAGCGATTGCGAATCATGCGGAGCGGGGCTGCGGGAGCGGCGGGCGCTCCGCCCACGCCTTTCGGAGGAAACACACCGGCGAGACGCCGATGCTCCCCGCCCAATCAGGCGTGACGGGGCAGTGGTTCAATCACACAGCACCGCCGTCACCCACGTGCTCGGGTCGATCCACCAGCTGAGGTCGTCACCGATGGTCAGGGCCTGTTGGCCGCGTTCACCGTCCTCGAGCATGTAGTAGAGGCCGACCCGGGGGTTCTCGGCGGGATCGAAGCCGTTGAGGCAGCGTGCGGGGAGGTGGGCCGTGAGGCAGTAGCCGGTACTGGTCACGCATGAGGCGATCGGGATTTCACCCGGCGGGAAGACGGAGGTGCCCTCGATGGCGCGATGGACCGGTGCGCTGCCGGCGACGGGGTCCTGCCGGCGCCGCCCGCCGCCGACGGGCAGGAGATAAAACTGCTGGCAGAAGCGGCTGGCCCGGCGGATTTGACGTGTGTCGCGCATGTCGGTCATGACTCGGAGGTTGTCGGCCTTCCAGAACCGTTCCGGGTCGCAGCGCGGTGGTCGGCTCTTGCCGCCGACCTCGCAGCCGACGTAGAGCCCGTTTTCGTCCCAGGTGACGTACACGTCGCCGAAGCCGGATTCGCCGTCGAGGGTGTGCAGCGCGGGCAGCCGCCAGCGGTCGTCCCACGCCGCGACCCGCCCATCGATCGCGGGCGGTGTCGCGCAGCGATGCAGCGGCAGTTCGAACTTGAAGAGGAAGCGATTGGGAATGATGGAGGGCATGTCGATTCGATCCTGTCAGTCATGCCGCAGGGCATCGATCGGGTTGAGTGCGGCGGCGCGGCGTGCGGGGAGGAGTCCGAAGATGACACCGACTCCGGCGCTGAAGACAAAGGCGACAACGATGATCACCGGGGACATCAGCGGGGGCGCCCCGATGAAACGGGATATCACGATGGAGCCGACGATTCCGAGGGCGATTCCGGCGAGGCCGCCGGCGCTGGAGATGACGCCGGCCTCGATGAGGAACTGCCGGTTGACGGCCTTGCTCGAGGCGCCGATGGCCATGCGGATGCCGATCTCGCGCGTTCGCTCGGTCACGGCCACGAGCATGATGTTCATGATCCCCACGCCGCCGACCATCAGGGCTACGAGCGCGATGAAGAACATCAGCAGCGTCATCCGGTTGCTGATCGCCCGGGCGCGCTCTTCCTGCTGCTTGAGGGTGGTGACCTTGAAGTCGTCCTCGTCCGCGTCGGTCAGCTTGTGTCGCTGACGGAGCAGGGCGGTGATCTGGGTGACCGCCTCCTCGACCTCGCCGTCACTGTTGGCGGAACAGAGAATGGCGCCGGGGTCGCGGATGCCCATGAGGTCGCGGAGGAGGACGGGCATGGGGACGACGACGGTGCTGTCCTCGTCCATGCCGAGGGGGTTGAAACCCTTGAGTTCGAGCAGTCCGACAACCCTGAAGCTGAGCTGCCCGATCCGCACGCGGCGATTGATGGGGTTGCTGTCGCCGAACAGCTCTCGCTGAGCGGTCTGGCCGATGAGGCAGACACGGCGCCGGGCGATGATGTCGAACGGTTCGAGGTCGCGGCCGTCGCTGACGCCCCAGTTTCGGACGGCGGTGTAGCGATGGGTGGCGCCGGTGATCGGGAAATTGAAATTGTTGGTATCGCTGATGACCTGCATGTTGATCTGCTGCGTGGCGCAGGCGTACATGACGGCTTCGCATTCCCGTGTGACGGCGTCGGCGTCGGAGACGGTCAGGTTGCTGCGGGCGGAGCCGGCGACGCCGCGCACGCCGCCGGACACTCGTACGTCCTTCGACAGGACGATGATCATGTTCTTGCCCGCGCGGCGAATGTCGGAGATGAGCGATTCCTTGACGCCCTGGACAACCGTGACACAGATGATCACCACGGCGACGCCCATGATGATGCCGATCATGGTCAGGAAGCTGCGGAGCTTGTGCCGCCACAACTCGCGCAGTCCCATCTTGATGCATTCGATCCAGAGCGCGAACACGAGGTCAGGTCTCCTCCGAGGCGCCGTCGACCAGGGAGTCGAGCGTCAGCGCCCGGACATCCGGCACCTCGGGTCCGCCGCATCTCGGCGTGGGCTGATCGGCGACGATCCGGCCGTCGCGCAGCACGATGACACGCTCGGTGAACGAGGCCACACCGGGGTCGTGCGTGACGAGCACGATGGTCAGTTTCTCGTCTTCGTGCAACTCTTTAAGGATCTTCATGATCTCGGCGCTGGTGTGGGTGTCGAGGTTGCCGGTTGGCTCGTCGGCGAGGAGGACGCGTGGTCTGTTGACGAGCGACCGGGCGATGGCGACGCGCTGTTGCTGACCGCCGGACATCTGGGCCGGTATGTGGTCCATGCGATCGTCGAGTCCGACTCGGCGGAGAGCGGCGATGGCGGCGTCTCGGCGCCGCCGCGCGGGCACGGCGGCGTAGACCATGGGCAGCTCGACGTTTTCCAGAGCGGTGCTGCGCGAGAGCAGGTTGAAGTTCTGAAAGATGAAGCCGATGTAGGTGTTCCGCAGGGCGGCAAGTTGATCTCGGCTGAGAGCATTCGTGGCCTGGCCGTCGATTCGAAAGGTTCCGCGGGTGGGCACATCGAGTGCCCCGAGAATATTGAGCAGGGTCGATTTTCCCGATCCGCTCGCCCCCATGATCGCGATGTACTGTCCCTGGGGGATGTCGACGTTGAGATCGCAGAGGGCGTGGACGGCGGTGGCGCCGGTGTCATAAACCTTGTGGAAGTCCCGCAGTTCGATCATGACGCGACGATCGGGATCGGCGGAGGTCGAAACGACGGCTGTCGACGAGGTGGCGTGATGGTCGGTCATGGAAGGCCGGCGGATCCTCTATGCTACAAGACCCGACGGTTCTGCGGGTCGGCCTCCTTCAGGGCGTCCTGGAGGCTGAATCCCGACGTCGAGTTCACGTGGAACTTCCGGACGGCGGTGTCACCGGGCTTGGCGCCGGCGAGGACTTCGGTGTCGGTGTTGTCGGTGATTCCGACCCAGAGCGGCACAGCGGACCACGCCTCCGTCGCCGGATCAAACCGCCACGTGTGGGCCTTGGTGCAGTAGTCCAATCGGGCGTCGCTGGTGTCGCCGACGGGCCGCGGGGGCCAGGTAGCCGCGTTGATGCGCGCCCGCCGCTGCTTGAGAGACAGAGGCGGCTGGAAGCGCAGGGCGGCATTGGCGATCCGGGTGACGTGGGGCCGGTTGACGCATTCGATTTCGACGTTGACCGTGAGGCCCGGAAGCAGCGTGCCGCGTGCGTCGTTGTCGACCTCAAAGATGACGGTATAGGTGACGACGTTCTGAATGATGTCGGGCTGGCTGCGCTTCTCGATGATGCGGCCTTCGAACGTGCGCCGGCCCCGGGCGTTGATCGTGAACCGGGCCGTCTGGCCTTTCTCGACGTGTACGATGTCAGACTCACTGACCTTGGCGTTGACGCGGACCCGCTCGAGGCTGGGGGCGAGGAGAAAGAGCGTGGGCGTCTGCAAGGTCGCATTGACGGTCACGCCGACGTCCATGTAACGCTTGAGGACGATGCCGTCGATGGGGGAGCGGATGACACACTTATCTACCTTGGTCTTTGTTCCATCGAAGCGCGCCTGGGCGAGCCGGGCGGCGGCGTCGGCTTGGGCGACGGTCTGTTCGGCCCGCTGCGCGAGAAACCGCTCGTCGTTTTTCGCCCGGTCGTACGCCGCCTTTGCAGCCGTTACCGCCGCCGCGGCGCGCTTGTGGGCGGCTTTGACCGACGTCCACTCGGCCTCCCCGGCGTTGCCATCGTGGTAGAGCTTGTTCACACGCTGCCAGTTGTAGTCGGCCTCGACGAGGGCGGCCTCGGTCTCCTGGACGCGGGCAAGGGCCTGGGCCGTGGCGACCGGAAGGTTGGCGATCTGCTCGTCGCGCGCCAGTTTCGCGTCGGCGAGCGCCGCCTTGGCGCGGTTCAGTTCCGCGACCGACTGCTCGTGCTGGGCGTTGGCCAGTTCGGGGTCGATGCGGCAGATGATCTGGTCCTTGTGGACGGGGTCGTCGTGATCAACGATCGTTTCGATGATCTTGCCGGTGGTCTCGCAGCCCACCATGACGGTCCGCAGCGGCTCGACGGTTCCGTTGGTCTCGACGGTCATGACGACCGGACCGGCGTCGACCGTGGTCGTTTCGATGGTGTAGGCGGCTCCGCTGCCGTTGAAGACCGTCAGGCGCAGCCCGGCCACCGCCACCACGACCACCGCCCCGATCAGCAACCCTGTTCGCATCGCTAACGATCCTCTTTGCGCCGCACGGGACACCGGCTGCAAACCGGTGCCACAGCCGAGCCAGACTCAGGGAGTGTAGGGTAATTGTCGGGCTCGTGCTAATTACGGCGATCGGGTGCCGCCTCGCGGACAGTCTATGGCGCCGATTGCTGGGGTGCCTGCGTCGCCCTGCGGCCCTGTCGGAGGCTGGTTTATCGCGGTTGCGAGCCGCGCGGCGGCCGAACTCGCGGCTTCGTCCGCTTCCACGTCGACCCATGTCGTCATCGGAAACTTCCGGAACCACGTCCGCTGATGCTTCGCGAGCCGGCGCGTGTTGATCTTGATCCGCTCGATCGCCTCGTCCAGCGGCAGCCGCCCGCCCAGATGCGCGGTGATCTCGGCATAGCCCAGGGCCTGACGGGCCTGTTCGCCCAGCCCGGCCGGTTCGGCGAGCAGCGACCGGACCTCGCCGACCAGGCCCTGTTCGATCATCTGTTTCACGCGGGCGTTGATCCGGTGGGCGTTGTCCTCCCGCGTCCGGCGGAGGCCGACGACCGCGGCTGGATAGCGGAGGGTTGAGGCGGACCATTGCTGCTGCTGTTCGCTGAGGGGTCGGCCGGTGGCGCGCCAGACTTCGAGTGCCCGTTCGATCCGCTTGAGGTCGTTCGGATGGATTCGATCAGCGGATTCGGGGTCGATGTGGGCCAGCTCGGCGTGGAGGGCCGCGTTGCCCTCTCGCGCGGCGCGCCGGCGGAGTTCGGCCCGGAAGGCGGCGTCTGCCGCCGGCCCGTCGAAGAGGCCGTACATCAGCCCCATGAGATAGAGCGGCGTGCCGGCGACGGCCAGCACCCGGCGTCTGCGAGCGGTGATGTCTGCGATGGCCCGTTCCGCGAGGTCCACAAATCGAGCCACGCTGAAGGATTCGCCCGGCTCGACGACGTCGATCAGGTGATGCCGGACGGCGGCGCGTTCGGCCGGTGTGGGCTTGGCGGTGCCGATGTCCATCCGACGATAGACCTGCATCGAGTCGACGCTCAGGATCTCGGCGTTCAGGCGTGGGGCGAGTTCGAGGGCGACGGCAGACTTGCCGCCGGCGGTACACCCCAGCAGGAGGATGATCGGCGGCCTGTTGAGGGGCGCTGATGCCATGAGCGGTGCCGGGGAATCTTCTCACGCCGGTGTTGCGCTATGTTGACCGGCGAACGGTACGGCCGTTACAATCAAGAATAACTGCGTTCTGCACATACATCAGGAGGACATCATAGCATGTTCCGCACACGTTTCTGGCTTCCGGCCGTGGTCCTGGCACTTGCCGCGACAGGCTGCGTCAATGTCAAGGCCCCGGACGAGATCAGTATCGGAGGGGGACATCGTAATTCTCTTGATGCCGACAAGGTGCCTGTCACTGCGTCGCACAAGCAGGCGCGACGGGAGTTGATCAAGGCCTACGAGGAAATCCGGGCGCTCCAGTCGCGGGTCCGTAAACTGGAGGACGACCGGTCTCGGTACAAGCACGAGCGGGACGAGTACAAGCACAAGTACAAGCAGGAGAAGAAGCGGTACGACGATTGAACCCCGTCCGACGTGCATTTCGGATGGCCACGTTCCGGTGGGTTGTGCGGCTGTTTCGGACCTGCCGTGCGCGGTGTTTCGATTCTAACCCATTGACAGGGATGAGGTTGTGTGTGGGATTCCGTAGCCACTTGGTGCCGAGTCTCGTTCGGGCGAACCCTGCGGGTCGTCCTCATTGCCTGGTTGCGTTGTGGATTGGCGGGGGCTGTGGGCAAGATCGCTCACGCTCTTTCCGACATGGTATGCACAGACCGGACACCGATGCCACCCAGCCAGTGAGGCGTGGCAGAGCACTCCGTTGTACCCGGTGGGGCGGCACCCGCCGCCCGAAATCGTGGACATGGGGTCCCGAGGCCGTTATACTGGCATGCTGCAATCGAAGGGGGACGGATTCGGTATCTTGTCATGTGCTTGAGGGCCTTCCCGCCGCTTCGGGTTTGGCCGATAAGAGGCGACCGACGAAACCGACTGCCAGTTGCCACAGCGTGAATCCGAGAAAAAACGGGTCGTGCAGGATGGTGAGGGAGCCGTCTGACGCGGGCTGAAACACAGGTGAGCCAGATTCAGGAGACGTAATAGATGCGACGCAGAATAACTCTATTCTTGGGGCTGATTGCGGTTGGCGGGATGGCGTTCGCGACGGTTCGGGCGACCGTTCCGTCGTCTTGCAAGGCGAAGGCCGGTGCAACGGCGAAGGCGCCAGCGTGCTGCGGGCAGTCGGCATTCCCGGCCATGAAGATTCATGTCGGCGACAA
>JBHHVX010000101.1:0-14807 GCA_046754505.1 Phycisphaerae bacterium
CGCGGTCCAGCACGCGCCGGCCGTTCGATTGCCGCGGTGCGAGGCCATCGATATGATGCCGCCGCCATGCGCGTTTTGCTGGTCCAACTCTGCGAGATCGAGGGGCCGGGGCGTCTCGAAGCGTGCCTCGACCGGCGAGAGGTCGAACATACGATCCACCGGTCATGCGAAGACGCTCCCCCGCCATCGCCCGATCGATTCGACGCCGTGGTCGTCCTGGGCACGCCGGCGAGTTGCCGGGACATCGAGGCTCGTCCCGACCTGTTGCGGGTGCGCGATCTCGTGGCGGAGTGCGTCGCCCGCGATCAACCGATGCTGGGGATCTGCTTCGGCGGGCAACTCCTGGCGCACGTGCTCGGGGCGGACGTCCGACCAAACGAGACGCCGGAGATCGGCGCCTATGCCGCCCGATTGACGGACGAAGGCGCCGCGTCGCCGCTGTTCGAGGGTTTTCCGAGCGAGTTCCCGGTCGCTCACTGGCACAGCGACACGTTCGCGCTGCCCGACGGAGCCTCGTTGCTGGCAACGGGAGAGGCCTGTCGCCATCAGGCATTCGCGCGGGGGCGAAGCGTGGGTCTGCAATTCCACCTGGAGTTGTCACCCGCGAAGGCGCGTGACTGGGTGAGCGCATATGCAAATGACCTGCCCCGCGCGGACAAGTCGGGGGAAGACGTCGTGAACGGATTGACCCGCCACAGCAAAGAAATGGGGCGGCTCTGCGATCGATTCGTCGGCAACTTTCTTCGGACCGTCGGCTGATCGGGCGGGAGGACCGCAGGCGGCGACACAGCACGCCGGCGCGCTCGGATGGGCGGGGAATCCGGGCATCCGGGCAGAAAGCCGACGGCCGGTCCCCTACGCAGTCAGGCGTGACAGCGCATGGAGACACTGGCGGACAAGCCGCCGGTGGCACCCCGCCCACGCGTTTTCACAGGAGATACACCGGCGGGACGCCGATGCTCCCCTCCCAGCGAGGCGTGACAGAGCACCGTGCCAGACGGTCCGCCCGGTTCCGCTCACACCTCGAACAAAGCCGAGACGCTTGTCTTATTAAAAATGCGGCGGATGGCCCGGGCAAAGAGCGGGGCGGCCGAGACGACCTTGACCATCGACGGCAGCGGCTCGAAACGATGCTCCAACGTGTCCGTAATTACCAACTGCTTGATGGGGCTTGCCTCGAGGCGGGCGGCGCAACCGGTCGTGAGGACGCCATGCGTGACGGCGGCGTAGACGTTGCGGGCGCCCTCCTCCCTCAGCCTAATGGCAGTGGCGATCAGCGTGCCTCCGCTGATCGTGAAATCATCGACGATGAGCGCGTTTCGCCCCGCAACGTGGCCGATCAAGCGTTCGACCACGGCCTCTTCCCGATGGTTCGTCCGAGTCTTTTCGGCGATCACCGTCTTGGCGCCAAGGGCGCGGGCATAGGCGTTGGCCATCGCCGCTGCGCCGACATCGGGAGCAACGACGACCCAGCCCCGCCGGACGCGGCGCTTGAAATAGGCCGCGATGACCGGCAGCGAGTACAGGTGGTCGACGGGAACCCGGAAGAACCCCTGAATCTGGGGGGCGTGAAGGTCCATCGTCACGACGCGATCGACGCCGGCGGCCTCGAGACAGTCGGCGCAGACCCGCGCGCGGATCGAGACCCGCGGTTCATCCTTCTTGTCACCCTTGCCATAGCTGAAGAATGGAATGACCGCCGTCACGCTTCGAGCCGAGGCCCGTCTGAACGCATCCACGTAAAAAAGAATCTCCATGAAGTGGTCATTCACGGGATAGCTGAGCGACTGGACAAAGAAGACGTCGCGGCCACGGACGTTCTCGAGCACCCGGACAAACGTATTGCCCTCCGAGAAATGCTTCGCCTGAGACTTGCCAGGCGTGATGCGAAGCTGCCGGCAGATCGATCGCGCGAATTGGCGGCTGCCCGAGCCGGCGAAGACGAGAAGTCTGTCCCGTTTGGCCATATCAATCTCCGTGTGCGCAAGGTCCGGGCGATCATGATAGCGTGGGCCGCCCGGCGGACCATCCGCGCGGAGTCGCAAACGCGCTCGACCGAGGATCCCTTCTCGGTCCCGGCCGAATGGGAACGCTTCCCATGGTCACCGGCCCAGTGGAGAAGCTGTCGAGGGAACAGGAAGGGGTTCCTGTCGAAGACAGGAACGAGAAGGGATTCTCGTTCCAGCGAGAAGGGATTCTCGTTCCAGCGGCCGGCCCTGCCGTTTGGCGGGTCGGCTCGTCACTTCGTTCTTGCGCGACTTCTGACGGCCGCTCAGGAAGATGGCTTGAGGGTGACGAATCGTTCGAGACGTACCAAGTCGCGGAGAACATCCGGGGTGGCTGGAATGGTACACGACTCACCGCAGGGTGGGACCGGTCGCAAGCGCCGGGGGCGGATGGCCCACTGCCGACCGCCGCGCTGCCGCGTCCGAACCGCCCGCTGGAACATCGTCTTGGTCCGCCGGAGGACCTTGCGTCGAGCCGGATCCTTGGAAAAGAGCCGAACGAGGGTCTTCGCCGCGGCGGCATTGGTCGGTTGCTTCGCAACGGTGATCTGAATTGTCGTTCCGGGTTGTGTGTCAGCCAACATGCGCACATTTCCTTACTTGCAGGTCTCAGAGCGTGTGCAAAAAGCCTCTTCATGGCCGCCCTTGGCCACGAAACCAACTCCCTCATCCGTGACACGGCATGTCAAGGACGGCTCTGACCGCGTCGCGGCTTTTCCAACACCGTCTCATCGCCCTCTTCGACGCCGGCCGCAGTGGGGCCGATTCGCTTGGGAGCCGGCGTCCACGTGGTTTGAAGCCCTACGCCCTTCCGGATGAGCGGCATCAAGCCCAGCATCTTAGCAGCAGTATGGTGCCTGTCAAGAGCACAACGGGCCTCTTGACGCAGCAACCGGGATCGGTTCCACTATCGGATTCGCCGCAGGTCGCCGGCGTGCCGCGTCGTGAACAGGGGTCGTGGATGGCGTCGATCGAAGAATTGCGGGCACGGATCGATTCAGTGGACGACCAGATGGTCCGCCTGATCAACGATCGGGCGCAGGCCGCCGCGGACATTGGACGCCTGAAGGCATCGTCCGGCACGGCGGTCTTCGCACCGGATCGGGAGCGGGAGGTCTTGGACCGCATATGCCGTCTTTCCACCGGCCCGGTCTCTCAACAGTCTCTGCTGGCGATCTACCGCGAGCTGATGTCGTCCTCGTTTGCCTTGGAGCGGCCGCCGCGTGTGGCCTACCTGGGACCGGAAGGGTCGTACTCGCACGAGGCGGCGCTCGGCAAATTCGGAGCCTCCGTGGAGTATGAGTCGATCGCGGACATTACGGGCGTCTTCGAGGAGATCGCCCGGGGACATGTGAACTACGGCGTCGTGCCCGTGGAGAACCGATGGGCGGGAGCGGTCGTCGACACGCTGGATTCGTTTATCGAGCACGACGTTCAGATTTGCAACGAGATCCACCGTGAAATCCATCAAAACCTGATGGCGCGATGCGGCATCGAAAAGATCGCGGTGGTCTACTCAAAGCCCGAGGCGTTCGCACAGTGCCAGCGCTGGCTGGCGGAGACGGGATTGGTCCACAAACAGACGCCGGTGCCGAGCACCAGTCGAGCGGCCCAGCAGGCCGCGGAAGAGCCCCATGCGGCGGCGATTGGCAGTCGGCTGGCATCCAGGCTCTACGACTTGCCGGTGCTGGCGGCCAACATCGAGGATCACCCGCGCAATACCACCCGATTCTTCGTCATCGGACGGGAGTCGGCAAAGCCGACCGGCTCCGATCGAACGAGCCTGATGTTCCTGACGGCGAATCGGGCCGGAGCCTTGGTGGGTGTGTTGCTGGTCTTCCAGAAAACGGCGATCAACATGACCATGATCACATCACGGCCCAGCCACCGAGCCGATCGCGAGTACCACTTCTTCGTGGACATCGACGGCCATGCGGACGACCCGGTGATCAAGGCAGCGATCGAGAGCGCGGCGCAGCACTGTCAGAAGCTGCGCGTGCTGGGCTCCTATCCCCGATCGACGGAAGTGGTGGCAGCGTGAGGACCTCAGATCCGGCGAGCAAGGCGAGGTAATGCAAGCGATGAGACGACCATTTGTGGCGGGCAACTGGAAAATGAACCTCGGCCTGGCATCGGCGCGGACCCTCGTATCCGAGTTGCGCTCGCGGCTGCCGGCGGACCCTCCAATCGATATCGCGATCTGCCCCACCGCCATCTATCTGTTTCCTATGGCGAAAGCGGTGGCCGATTCGCCGATCCAGCTCGGGGCGCAGAACTGCTGGCACGAACCGGGCGGGGCATTCACCGGCGAGGTGACTGCCGCCATGGTCCGAGAAACGGGCTGTGACTGGGTCATCCTCGGCCACAGCGAGCGGCGGCACACGATCGGCCCACAGGACGCATCGGGGCACGTCCACGGAGAGGACGACCGCATGATCGCCGCGAAGGTCCGAGCAGCGATCGAAGCCGGACTGAAGCCGATCCTGTGTGTCGGCGAGACCCTGGAGGAACGGGACGCCGGACAGACCGAGGCCGTGCTCGATCGGCAGATCGCAGGCGACCTGAGCAATCTGGAGGGAACGGCCGTCCGGAGCGTGGTCATTGCATACGAGCCGGTGTGGGCGATCGGAACGGGGCGAACGGCCACCCCGGACCAGGCCCAGGCGGCCCACCGCCACATTCGCGAGCGGCTGTCCGGCCAATTCGGGGCAGGCGTAGCGGAAGCGATCCGAATACAATATGGTGGCAGTGTGAAGCCGGATAATGTGTTTGAACTCATGAAGTGCCCGGACGTGGATGGGGCGCTGGTCGGCGGCGCCAGTCTCAAGGCGCCGGACTTCTCGACAATCATCGACGGGTGCATCCGAGCAAAGGGGCTTTGACGTTCATGAACGGATTGATTCTCAGTGAAGGCTCGATCGGTCAATACCTCCTGGCGGCGGCGGCCATCCTGGTCGCCCTGATGTTAATCGGACTGATCATGTTGCAGAAAAACAAAGGCAGTGGCCTGTCCGGTGCATTTGGAGGCGTCGGAGGCCACTCCGCATTTGGGACCAAGACCGGGGACTTCATGACCTGGCTCACGGTCGCCCTGGCGGTCGTTTTCCTGTCCCTGAACATCGCGGGTGTTTTCGTCTTCGATCGTTCGGTGAAGCCTCCCACGCAGCAGACGACGGCGACCACGGACGACAAGGGCGCGCCGGCGGATCAGCCGTCCTCCTCCACCGACAAAAGCGAAGCGTCCACGTCTCAGCCGACCAACTGACGGCGGCGGGGGGTTCGGTGGCGCGGGCGGTGCCCACACCGCACGACGGATGATCGCATGATCCACAGCATGACAGGTTATGGCGAGGCCCAGGTTCACGAGGATGGAATCACCTATCGTGTCCAGATCCGCAGCCTGAACAACCGGTATTTCAAGCTCACCACCAAGCTGCCCGAACCGTTTCAGCTCTTCGAATCGGAAGTCGAAAAGCAGCTTCGCTCGCGGCTCGGACGGGGCAGTCTGACCCTGACCCTGCGAATCCGAGACGAGACGCCGGCCGGCGGCTGCGAGATCAATGGACCCCTGCTCCAACGATATGTGGAGCAGATCGAGCGCGTAATCGACGGAAGACCGACGCTTCAACTGGACGTGGCGAACCTGGTCGATCTGCCCGGCGTCTGTCAGCCTCCGGAGTTCGACGAGACCGTGCAGGGCGCGCGGCTGGCGCTTCTGAAAAAGCTGACGGACATGGCCGTGGAGAAACTCATCGCCATGCGCGCCGTCGAGGGAAGCTCGCTCTTGAAGGACCTGGCGGCACAGTGTGATGTCGTGCGACGGCACACCGCAGCGATCCGCGAACGCTCGCCGACGGTGGTCGTGGAATACCAAGAGCGACTGAAGACACGTGTTCAGGAGTTGCTGAACGCGGGCCAGTTCAAGCTGGAGGCGGACGCGCTGGCCCGCGAGATCGCCGTCTTCGCCGAGCGGTGCGACGTCAATGAGGAAATCGCCCGGATCGACGGCCATCTGCAACACTTCGAGTCGCTGTGCGCGGCGCCGGAGGAAACCGGACGAAAGCTGGAATTCCTCGCTCAGGAGTTGCTGCGCGAAGCCAATACCATCGGAAGCAAGGCCAACGATGCCGACATCGCACGCCGCACGGTGGAGATGAAGGCGGCCATCGACCGGATCAAGGAACAGGTTCAGAACGTCGAATGAGCGGCGGGCCGCCGGCGTGAGGTATTCGTGACAACAGGCAGCGTTCGAGGCGAATTGGTCATCATCAGCGGTCCGAGCGGCGTCGGGAAGTCGACCGTCTGTCACCGCCTGTGCCGGGCGATTCCCGCCGAGTTCAGCGTGTCCGTGACGACGCGACCGCCCCGCCCCGGCGAAATCGAGGCCCAGGACTATCATTACATCAGCCACGAGGAATTCAGCCGTCTGCGTGAGGCAGACGGGCTGATCGAGTCGGCGGAGGTATACGGCAACTGGTACGGCACCCCCGCGGCTCCGGTCGAGGCGGCCCTCGCGGCGGGCAGAGTCAGCATCCTGGAGATCGACATCCACGGCTGCCGCCAGGTGCGGGAAAAGATCCCCGAGGCCCGAACGTTTTTTCTGCTGCCTCCGACCCCGGAAGAGCAGAAACGCCGCATCACCGGGCGGCGGACGGACCGGGCCGACGCAATTCGGGAGCGGCTGTCGAAGGCGGATGGCGAAATACGCTTCGCCATGGAGTCCGACTGCTACGACGAGTTCATCATCAACGACGATCTTGACGAAACGGTCCAGCGAATCATCAGTGCCATTGGGAAGGAGAAACAGCAATGCTGAGCGCCATCAAGGATGAAGACATTGTCAACCGGGTGGGGGGTCGGTTCAAGCTGGCTTCGCTCATCCAGAAGCGATGGAAAGACCTCCTCTTCGGGGCCAGACCGATGGTCGAGCCGGGCAACATGACCCTGCTGCAAATCGCGGTCCAAGAGATTGTCGAGGGAAAGATCGAGATCGACTACGACAAGTCGGGCATCGAGCCGCCCAAGCCAACGAGTTGACGCCTCCATGGCGGAGAACGAACCGGAACTGAACGGCCGTGAATTGGTCGTCGCCGTCTGCGGCGGGATCGCCGCCTACAAGATCGCCACGTTGGTATCGCGGCTGGTCCAGCGGGGCGCCGGCGTCAGCGTCGCGATGACGGAAGCGGCCCGGCGCTTTATCACCCCGCTCACGTTCGAGTCGCTGACGGCCCGCCAGGTCTTCACCAGCCTCTGGGAAGCCGAAGGCTGTCACGATCCGCAGCACCTGCGGCTGACCGAGGCGGCCGACCTGCTCGTCATCGCCCCGGCCACGGCCAACATCATCGGAAAGATCGCCGGTGGAATCGCCGATGACCTCGTCTCGACCGTCGTCATGTCCGCCGCCTGTCCGGTCCTGCTCGCACCGGCGATGAACACGCGGATGTGGGAAAACCCCATCGTTCAAGCAAATCTGGAAACCCTGGCCCGGCACGGCGTGCGGATCGTCCCACCCGGTGAAGGATGGCTCGCCTGTCGAACGATCGGCACCGGCCGCATGGCAGAGCCGGACGAGATCGTCGAGCACATCGTGTCCCATCTGAGGAATCGCGCAGGAATGAAATGATCGATCTCGCAGCCCGGCCGCCCAGCCGGCCTTGCCGTTTGGCGGGTCTGCCATTTAGGCATCGCGCAGGAATAACATCATCGATTGCGTGGCTTGGCTGGCCCACTGGCTTTGCCGTTTGGCGGGTCTGCCATTCACCTTGTTCTTGCGCGATTCCTTACGTTGTTCGTGCACGACTCCTGAAGGAGATCAACCCCAACCGTGGCACCGGCAAAGCGAAGTAGCCGACGCACCGCGGACCGCAGGCGACCCCGCGCGACTCGGTCCCGCCGCCTTCGGATCGTCATCACCGCCGGACCGACCCGCGAGTATCTCGACGCCGTCCGATTCCTGTCAAACCCGTCCTCGGGCAAGATGGGCTATGCGATCGCCGAGGCCGCCCTCCAAGCAGGCCACCGCGTCACGCTGATCAGCGGCCCGGTCGCGCTCGAACCGCTGCGCGGTGCCCGAACGATCCGTGTCACGACCGCAGCGGAGATGGCCGCCGCCGCGAAGAGGGCGTTCAGAAGCGCGGATGCGGCGATCCTCACCGCCGCCGTCTGCGACTACCGGCCCAGGGTTCGAGCCGCGCGGAAGCTGGCGAAGACCCCCCGACCGAAATCCGTCGTCCTCGTCCCGACGGAAGACATCGCCGCCGCCCTCGGCCGGATCAAGGGACATCGCGTGACGATCGCGTTCGCCATGGAGACCCACGCCGCCCGGCGCCACGCCGAGGCGAAGATGGTGGCCAAACGCTGCGACGCCATCGTGCTCAACGGGCCGGAAAACGTGGGATCGGATCGAGCGCGGGTGCAGTTTCTGGTACGTGGCGGCGTGTGGCAGCGGTGGCCCGCTGCGACCAAGAGGCAGATCTCCGCGAGGCTGATCGAGGCCCTCAGCGAGCTTCTGGATCGGTGCGGACACGCCGAGTGAGCAAAACGCGGCCGTCTCATCCGGCTCCTGCGCAGCCCCAATCAGAATAACCTGCCTGGCTTCACATTCAAGCCCTCGGCGCACACGAACGACCGATAAACAGAGCGGCAGACTTCGTCTGAGAAAAATGGCCGCCCGCCAAGATACTGCACGATTTCGCTTGCATTTGGGACGCGGGTAAGGTAGGCTGCGCGGTGTAGCAGGAAGGGAGACAGGGTATTGAAGGAAGGGCGAAGGGGTGACGTATCCCCTCTCTAATAGACCCTAGTAGTAATAGGTGCCGGGCACGACGGAGTGGATCGGCAGGGAAGAACGCTCTCGAACAGGAGGACCAACATGAAGGCTCTGAGATTCTTGATGGCCGCAGCACTGCTGGCGGCCTTGACGGCAAGCGCAAGCGCGTTCCAGATCTCGATCAACGAGATCAGAATCGACCAGGGGGGGAGTGACCTGGACGAGTACTTTGAGTTGACCGGAGCGCCGGGGGCCTCGCTGAACGGCCTGTCATATATTGTGATTGGAGACTGCAGTGGTGATCCCTCCGGCGTCGGCGGCTGCGTCGAGGCGATCGTCCCTCTCACGGGTATGAGCATCCCGGCGGATGGGTTTTTCCTGGCCGTCGAGAACACGTTTACTGCGGCCCCTGCCGCCCAGCAAGACCTCGTCCTGGCTCCGAACGGAATCAACTTCGAGAACAGTGACAACGTCACCCACATGCTTGTTTCCGGCCTCGATCCGTCCGTCAATCTGGGCGGCAATGGCTTCGGCGGCACGGACTTTGACATCAACGACGATGGTATCATCGACGCCCTGATCGACACCAATAACGACGCGGTGCCGGACTCGGTCCCGTTTGTGTCGATGTTGGACAGCATTGCCCTGATCGAAGACCCGACGGTTCCGCCGCCCTTTACGGAACTGGCCTACGGCCCGAACCAGATCGGACCCGACGGTCCGTTCGTTCCGGCCCAGATCTTCAGGTTGCCTGACGGATCCGGCGCGTGGAACATCGGTTCTTTCGGCCCTGTCGGACTGACCGATACACCCGGCGTGACCAACGTGCCCGAGCCGGCATCGCTGGCGCTCCTCGCAATCGGCGGCCTTGCTCTGATCCGACGGCGCCGCTAGACGGCGCTACCTCGCGGTTCATCGACGACCGCGAGACAGGAGGAGCGGGAAAGGACGAACGGAGGGAGCAGTGTCGCATTCGTGCGATGCTGCTCTTTTCGCATGCGCGAGCGCCCTCAGGCGACCCGATCGGCGCGGCCGCCAGAGGGACCGCACGAAGGCATCGCGCAGGAATAACGTGATCGAATGCGTGGCTGGGCTGGCCCGCCGGCTTTGCCGTTTGGCGGGTCTGCCATCCACCTTGTTCTTCCGCGCCGGTGCCACTGGCGGCTTGCCCGCCAGTACCTCGGCGTTCGCCCGCCCGCCGATCCTGTCACGCGCCCGAGCGCCGCTGCCGGCGTGCATGGATCCGGCAGATCAGGCGTTTGCCAACTCGCGCCGGGCGCGCTCGAATCGCTCGAACACATCCTGCCCGAACAGAACGAACAGCACGCGCTCGGGTCGCTCGTGGTCGGCGAGAAACTCAACCGCTGTCGACAGCGCGATCCGGGCGGCCTCGTCGATCGGGTAGTGGTAGACGCCGCAACTGATGGCGGGAAAGGCGACGGAGCGGAGGCCGTGCCGCTCGGCCAGTTCCAGGCTCGATCGATAGCACGATCGAAGGAGCGCCGACTCACCGCGCGTGCCGTCGCGATAGACCGGCCCCACGGTGTGAATGACGTGCCCCGCCGGCAAACGATAGCCGCCGGTGATCCGCACCTCGCCCGTCGGACAACCGCCCAGCCCGCGGCACTCGGCGAGCAACTCCGGACCGGCGGCACGATGGATCGCGCCGTCCACGCCGCCGCCGCCGAGGAGGGTCTGATTGGCGGCGTTGACAATGGCATCAACCTCGCATCGCGTGAGGTCGCCCTGCACGAGTTCGATCCGGTTCCAAACTGATTCATCCGACATTCCTGACATCTCCTGACAAGCGTTCCGACCGCTGGAACGAGAATCCCTTCTCGTTCCCGTCTCCCATAGGAATCCTCCTGTTCTCCCGACAACAGTTCCCATTGGACTGTGACATGGGAAGGATTCCCCTTCGGTTGGGACCGAGAAGGGAGTCTCGGTCCAGCACGGGCGCTCCGACCGGGCGGACGGCCGCCTTGAACCTGGAGCGGACCTCTGGTATTTTGCCCGATTCGATGCTGGGCGTGTACCCAAGTGGCCAAAGGGGACGGGCTGTAAACCCGTTGGCATCGCCTTCCCAGGTTCGAATCCTGGCGCGCCCAAGTCAGATATCGAGCGGCAGCGGCGGTCGCCCGTCGGCCCCGAGGGGCGAATGCCTTTGATGCGGATGAACCTGCCCAACCAGATTACCGTCGCCCGGCTGTTCATCGCCGTCGTCTTCTGCTGCCTGCTCGCCTGTTTCGATTGCCGCCAGATCGCCCGGGACGCCTGGATCCTCGACCTGGCGCTCGGGCTGTTCATCGTCGGAGCCGTGTCGGACATCCTGGACGGCTACCTGGCGCGGCGCCAAAACCAGGTCACGAACCTCGGGCGTGTGCTCGACCCCTTTGTCGACAAGATCCTCGTCAGCGGTGGGTTCATCCTGTTTCTGGGCACCGGGTTCGTGAATGAACAAGGCCGCAACATCACGGACCTCCGGGCGTGGATGGTCGTCGCAATCGTCTCTCGAGAACTGCTGATCAGCGGATTGCGAGGCTTCAGCGAGAGCAGTGGCCGCTCCTATGGCGCCAACGCATGGGGCAAGGCCAAGATGGTCGTCCAGTCCGTCACGGTGGGCTGGGTGCTGGCGTCGATCGGCCGAGGCCGCGAGATCGACTGGTTCGTGGCGGCGCGCCCCTTCGTCATCTGGTTCGCCCTGATCATCACAGCACTGAGCGTCGGGGGATATCTCTCCGCGTCGCGTGCCGCCCTGGCGGAGCGACCGCGTGAGTGAAACACTTCAGGCCGCCGTCCTCGGCATCATCGAGGGATTGACCGAGTTCCTGCCGGTGTCCAGCACGGGCCACATGATCGTGGCCATGCCGATGCTGGGCGTCGCCGCGGACCGACCGCCGTGGTCGACCTTTCTCTATTTCATTCAGATCGGCGCGATCCTCGCAGTCGTGCTTTACTTTCGTCGCGGCCTCTGGCGACAGGTCCGAACGCTGCCCTCCGGACTTCGTCAGCACATCTTCACCAAGGTGGCCGTCGCCATGGTGCCCGGGGCCGTCGCCGGTCTGACGCTGGACCATTTCATGGAACGTCACCTCGAGCGGCCGGTCCCGGTCGCGATCGCCCTGATCGCCGGGGCGGCCGTCATGGTCGTGATCGAGCGTCGCGCAATTCGCCGCCCGCCCGTCCCCATCGAATCGGTGACGTTTCGCCAAGCCCTCTGGATCGGGTTGTCACAGTGTTTCGCCGTCATCCCGGGAACGAGCCGGGCGATGGCGACGATCATGGGCGGCATCGCCGTCGGTCTTCCCGCGGCGACGGCGGCCGAGTTCTCCTTCTATCTCGCGATCCCGACGCTGTGCGGCGCGGGGCTTGTGCGCGTCGTCAAGCACTGGGCCGACCTGTCGTTGAGTTCGGCCGGAGTGCTGGGGTTGGGCTTCGTGATTTCGTTCGTCGTGGCGCTCGGGGTCGTCAGCGCGTTCATGCGTTACATCCGCTCGCGGCCGCTGTACCCGTTTGCCATCTATCGGGGGGTTCTGGGGGTGGCGGTGCTCGTCTGGATGATGGCGTAAGGCAGCCCGCCGCCCCGCCCACAACAAAAAGTCACCGACGGGAAATACTTCACGTTTGGAGATTATTCTCTTTTCGCCGTGGCCGTTCGGCGATAGCATGAACCCGCTGTGACGGACGCAAAAAGCCGATCCTTGGAAGCCCTCGCCGAAGAAATCTTCGACCTGACGACGCTGAGTTGGCGCGCCCGATCTCGACAACGTTCCAAGGGGGGCGCCGACCTGGGTGAAACTGAATTCCTGGCGTTGGATCTCCTGGTCCGCAAGGAGCCGCGAAGCGTCGGCGAACTGCAACGCAGCATCGGCATCCAGCCGGCCCAGATGTCACGCGTCATTCGATCCTTGGAAGGCAAACACGGCCGCTCGTTCATCCAGTGCGGCATCAACCCAACCGACAAGCGACGCATCGACGTGCGCGCGACGGAAGCCGGACAGCGTGCCCACCGCACCTATCGCGCCGCCCGTGTCCAGACCACGGTCTCGGTTCTGGGCCAACTCCGCGAGCGGGACCGCACGGAGTTCATGCGCCTGCTGCGGTTGATTCGCGGCCTTCTCGTACAGCAGTTGCCGTGACCGCCCCGCGGGTCGGACTCTCGGAAGCCACGACCTCCGGCCACCCAGATTCCTTAACTTTTGCTAACTATTGGCATCACGGTCGTGTCTACCCCCTCGGATGAGACGCGACCCGGCCCCGGCGACGTTCGCCCGGCGTCGGACGCGAAACACCGAGTCATTCGGAAACCATGACAGGGAGGCAAGCCATGTCCGGACTCAGAACCCATTCCATCGTAGGCATCGCTGCAGTCGTGGCGATGGCCACTCTTGCAACCCCCTCCTCGGCCCGCGCCGATCATCGCCGCCACCGGGGGTATTCCTACGGAAATGCCTATCGATACGGTGGAAACTGCTGCCAGCCCCCACGGTGCAATTCGCCCTACCGGAGCTACGGCGATTCCTATGGCCGACGATACGAACACCACGATCGCTCCTACCGCTACGGATATCACAGTGATTCCTACCGGTATGGGCACAACGACCGCTCGTACCGATACAATCGTCACGGCAGCCGCCACAGCGGCTTCTCGTTCCACATCGGACGGCACCGCTCGAGGCACGATCGGGGATACTCCCGGCACCACCGCTCGTCGCACCGACGCGTCTATCGGTACTTCCGGCACCGGTAGAGTCCGCAGCACTCTCAGGAAGCGGGACGCGCAAAGACCACGAACTCGTGCAATCGCGTCACGGGGATGTAGCCCCACTTGCGGACGACATCCGCGAACAGCGACTCATGGATGATCGCCCGGGCCTGGTTCGAGGGGGGCGAGACGGGCAGCGTGTCCACCACGTCGAACGGCTGCATGGAGCGACGAGCGAGGTAGGCGCTGCCGGCCAACACCGTCTTCGCCATGTGGCCTTTCGGCGCAACCGCCAGCCACGATTCGCCCGGCCGCAGGTGCTCGTCCTGCCACCAGGCCAGATCCCGCATGGCCACCATACGCTCGCGGATCCGTCGCTCTCGGACGCGCAGACCGGACCGGGCGTAGAGGAGTTCAGCCCCCTGCAATGCGAGGGCAAAGACGGCGGCGGCAACGAGGCACGCGCGCCGCAGCCGGTCGGTCCGAATGCGACCCACACAGATGATCAACGCCGCGACCGCGTAGCCGTAGAAGATCGGGATCAGCGGAGAGACGAACCGGGCCTCGTCTCTCCACGGCCAGAGGACGAGGACGCAGAGTGTCAGCAGGACATAGGCGTCCACGGGAGACCGCTGCCGGAGCGGCCCCGACACCGCCATCAGAACACAGAACATGCCCACGACCCACGACGCCGGGCCGTCCAGCGGGGACGTGAAGGCTCGCCAGCCGAGGTGGACCGGCAGCATGGCCGCCTTGATATCGGCGAGTCGGATCGGCCCCAGGGTCACCACCCTCCGCACCTGAAGGGCAAGGCCACTGGCCTGCGTATGCTCCCAGGCCCGAGGCGTCGTGAAATGGTTGAAGTACTTCGGAATCGCTGGGTAGGCGGACTGACGCACCTGCCATGCGATGAGAGGACCGCCGGCGCAGGCGGCGAGGATAGCAAGCCGGCCGAGCCGAGTGCGGAGCGTCTGGCATCGGTGCTTGAGCAGCGCGAGGACCATCAGCGGGACAAGTACGATGCCGATCGTCCGAACCATGCACGTCGCCGCGAGCAGAAGGCCTCCGAGGGCCGTTCGGCTGGCCCGCTTCGGAGGCTCTCCCCACCATCGGGACAGCAGCAGCAGAACGCCCATCGACACGACCGTGAACACGGGTTCGGAGAGCGCGGTTGTCGTCTGCATGAAGAAGACGCCGTTGGTGGCGACCAGCGCGGCGGCCACCCATGCGGCCGTCTCGCCCAACCGCCGGCGGTGGAGAAAATAGGTCAGGACAGAGGTCGTTGCCCAGCACCCGCCCAGAAGCAACCGGATGGGAAGAAACGGCA
>JBHHVX010000102.1:0-14408 GCA_046754505.1 Phycisphaerae bacterium
CAAGCCGTTCAGCTTCGCCGAGTTGCTCGCCCGCATTCGAGCCGTGGTGCGCCGCGGGCCCGACCTGCGCAACAACCCGATCGTCGCGGGGGATCTCCAGGTCGATGTCCTCACACGCAGCGTCCGTCGGGCCGATCGGCGGATCGATCTCTCCCCCACCGAGTACATGCTGATTGAATATATGTGTCGAAATACAGGGCAGGTCCTCTCCCGATCCATGCTCCTCGAACACGTCTGGGACATGAAGCAGGACCCGATGACCAATGTCGTTGATGTGCATATACGCCGCCTTCGGGGCAAGGTGGACCGGAATTTCGACTCACCCCTGATTCATACCATCCGCGGAGTCGGCTATGTCCTCCGACCGCAGGCACCATAGAGGCGTCTTTCGAACGATCGGCGTCCGCCTCACCGTCTGGGGCGCGGCCATTACCATCGCCGTCAGCCTCGTCCTCTGCGCCATACTCTATGCCGGCATGGCGCTGTCCCTCCGCCACGAGGTCGACGGCTTTCTCCAGGGCGAGGTCGACGAGCTGACCGCCGTCCTTCGAGCACACGCCCCCGATTACCGCGCTTCGGAAAAACGCATCCTCCTCGAACTCAGCCACCGTGTCCGCGAAGACCTGAGTTTTCGGTTGCTCGATCGCGAGGGAAACGTGCTCGTCAACAGCGACCCCACCGAACGGCTCAAGACCGTCGCGGTCCCGCGTGACGCATGGGCCGGCGGTCCCGCCGGAAGCGTCTTCGAGACCATCCGGCTTCCCGATAAGCCTTATCCCGTCCGCGTGTGCAGCCGACCCTTCCAAAGCCCCGACGGCCGCACCTACATCGCCCAGGCCGGCTATCTCCTCGACCGCATGAGCATGTCGTTGGCCCGCTTCCGCCGCATCTGCATCGTCGCCCTCCTCCTCGTCGTGCTGCTCGCTGTCATCGGAGGACGCATCATCGCCAATCGCAGCCTCCGTCCCATCCAGGCGATGATCGCCAAAGCGACGCATATCACCGTGAAAAAACTGAACGAGCGACTTCCGTCTCGCGGTACCGGAGACGAGCTGGATCAGCTCGCATCAACCCTCAACGACATGCTCGCCCACATACAACGCCACGTCGCCCGGCTCAAGCAGTTCACCGCCGATGCCGCGCACGAACTCCGCTCGCCGCTCGCCGCCCTCCGCGGAAACGCCGAAGTCGCCCTCAGCCATCCTCGCTCCGAGAGTGAACTGAGGCACGTGCTCGAAGACAGCATCGAGCACTACGACCGTCTCGCACGCATGACCGACGACCTCCTGCTGCTGGCCCGGGCCGACGCCGGACACGACATCCTCCGGCGAGAGGCGGTCCGGCTCGACCGCGTGGTCCATGACGTCGTCGATCTCTACACCCCCCTCGCCCGCGACCGCGGCATCGAACTGGAATCCGCCGTGACAGATGAAATCCGCCTCCACGGCGACGGACCGCGGCTGCGTCAACTCGTCGGCAACCTGGTCGACAACGCCGTCAAATACACCGAGTCCCCCGGGCGCGTCTCCGTCTCCACCTCCCTGATCGATGGCGCCGCGCACCTGACCATCGCCGACACGGGCGTCGGCATCCCGCCGGATCACCTGCCCCACATATTCGATCGGTTCTACCGAATAGACGCCGCCCGCTCTGCGAGACGCGGCAACGGAGTCGGTCTCGGCCTCTCGATCTGCCGCACGATCGCCGAAGCCCACGGCGGCCGCCTCGACCTCACCAGCACCCCCGGCACAGGCACCGCTGTCCACCTCACCCTGCCCCTCTGCCCCATCACAGCCGCGTAGGGTACGTCCCGGACGCACCGTCTTTTTTTCGGTTTTCGGCTTTCAGTTCTCGGCTCTCGGCTCTCGGCTTTCACGCCCCCGCTCCCCGCCCTGACGTACCACCGTGCCTGAATTTTGACGTTTTGACATTCTGACGTTTTGACTTTTCCGCCGCGTTATCCACCCGCAGCAGGCCGAGCCGCCGGCACACCAGCAACGCCAGAACGACCACCAGCCCGTACGCCGTGAGCAGATACCACCCCGGCAGCCTCATCGCCATCAGACCGAGACCGCCGAAGCAGAACCCCAGCCCGTAGCAGATCACCACGGTCCGGCGCACCGACAGGCCCCGATCCCGAAGCTGGTCATAAAAATGGCTCCGGTCGCCGATGAAGAGCGGCTTTCCGTTCAGCCGCCGCCGCAGGATCGCCAGCGCCGTGTCGAAGACGGGGAAACCGAAGACCATCACCGCCCCCGCGAATCGCCCGAGCGGCCCGCCGCCGGTCCAGACCGGCTGCTCCGCCAGCAGGATCATCAAGACCGCCGCGTTGAACCCCAAGAGCAGCGAGCCGCTGTCACCCATGAAGATGCTCGCCGGGTGAAAGTTGTACCGCAGAAACCCCAGGCAGACGCCCGTCACCACGACCGCCAGAATCACGGCCGTCGCCGCCGGCTGTCCGACCGCGGGGGCCAGCCCCACTCCGAAAGCGGCATATCCCGCCGCCGCCACCGCCACCACGCCGGCGCACAGCCCGTCCAGCCCGTCAATCAGGTTCGTCGCGTTCGACGCGCTGAGCAAAACGGCAACAGTCAGCAATCCGCTGAGCGCGATCATCACCGGATGATCGGCGAGACCGGGCGACGGCGAAGTCATGAACGGCTGGACAATCGCCGTGATCACATGCCGGCCCACGCCAAAGGCCAGAAGAATCGCCGCGGCAAACGCCTGCAGAACCAGTCGAACCGCCGGCCGCAAATGTCGCAGATCGTCGACAAGGCCGGTCAGCATCAACACGGTGCCCGCCAAGACGATCCCGCCGAGCGCCGGCGTCACTCGGCCGGAGCGAAATGTCACGACGCCGAGGGCGGCCAACCAACCGAGATACATACCCACACCGCCGAGGTAGGGGATGGGCTTCGTATGAGACTTGAGACCGGCGTCGGGCCGGTCATACAGCGACCACCCGATCGCCACGCGACGCACCACAGGAACCGCAACGAGCGTGACCCCGATGGACACCATCAACGCAACGACGCACGGCTCTCCGAGCGGCATGTGTTCGATCCCGGCCTCGAAAGTGGTCATCGCGCCCTCGCCCATCACCATGGACTCGGGACGGACGTGCCCAACCCCGGACCAAGGATGGCGGCGTTCAGCAGCACGCGCTCCGTACCGCGAAAATAGCCGCGAAACGTCGGGTCCGTGGCAAACAGGATCAACTGCCCGCGGCCGATCGCCTCGCGCGTCAGCCACGCAGCGCCCGCAAGCCGCTCGCGTGCCTCCGGCCACAACAGACCGCTCAGTCGAAGCGATTCGGCGTCGGCCAGACGCACCGCCGTCTCGACCGGCGGCCGGGCCATCAAGACGTGCCTCGCGCCGTACATGATGGGAACGCGCCCCCGCACGCCGTGCCCCAGCCAGTGTTCGGGATACCGATCACCCCGCACGACCACACCGTGCGGCATGAATCGCCGCGCCCACGTGTCCCGTCGCTCGAGCGCCTCGACGTCGTCGATCTCGATCCGCTCATCCGCCGGCCGCGTCGTTGTGAAACCGCCCTCCCGGCGGAATTGCCACACCTGTTCCGCGTCGACCGCCGGCGCCGCCGCCCGACGCTCTCGCCACACCGCCTCCGCATAGAGGTCCAGGTCCTTGAGCACGTCCCGGCGGAGTCGGGCGCTTCCGAGACCCTTGTCTGCGACCGACAGGGCCGCGGCCGTGCCGCCGATCGCGATCAGCGTCCCGCCGTCGCGCATCCAGGCGTCCAGTGTTTTTCGGTTGTCTTCATTCAGCAGCCGCGCCAGCCCCACTCCGCCCCCGGCGTCCGGCAGCACGATCATGTTGTACTTTCGCAGGTCATATCCCCCCAGCGCGTAACCCTGAAGCCGCGAAATCCGCAGGCCGATACGAGCGTCAAAGAGATGCCACAGCGCGCCGTAGGAATTGGCCGCAAACGGCGCGTTTCCGATCAGCGCAATCCTCGGTTCGGCGAGCAGCGGAAACTCGCCACCGCCAAGGTCCGGCCCGTCCTCGCTCCGCGCGGTCGTCGCGACGCCGCCGACGCCCGGCGGAAGGTCGCCCGTGTGTCGAGGCAACGTGGCAAACCGCTCTAGGTTCTCGTGTCGGCGAATCAGAAAGGTCCCCGCCGGATACGCCCGTCCCGACGCCGTAAACGGCTTGTTGGCCGCCCGAACCTGCCAGCCGTCCTGAAGCAGCCGGCCGACCAGAGCGATCGATGCGTCGTCGTCCCCGTCCAGCAGATAACCATAGACGTCAACATCCGAGGGCGGCGAGGCAGCCGGCCCGGCGGCGAAAACAGCAGCGGGCGTGGCCGGACGGCGGTTCGGCGCCACAGCATCGAGGTCTCCGCTGGCCCAATAGGCCTCGAGGTTATAGCCCATGGCGATGCACCAGCCCGTCACGTCGTACAGCCGCGTTCGGTTTTTCAGCTCCAGCTCCCGCCGCTCGACCTTCAGAAACGCCTCCGTCATCTGCGGGTCAAACTCCAGCATCGCCCGCACCAGCGGACTGAGCGGTTGACGCATCGAGATGACGACGGTTCCGGCCGCAAACCGCCGTTTCGCCTCCACATGACCCCACCGGTCGACCACGTCTTTCAGACTCGTGTCGTTTTCATCGATCAGATAGGCCTCGATACGTTGCCGTTGCAGGAGGCCGAGAAAGTCCGCCGCCCGGGTGCGATCGCGACCGGGCGCGAACAGAAACAGATTGCGCCCGCCCTTGCCCCGCACATCGGCGACGGCGTTCTTCTTGTCGGCGTAATAGTCCGCCAGAAACTCCCGCCGGTGCGCCGCCAGCGTGCGCAAATTGGCAAGCGTGCTCACAAGCTGATGCGCCACGTCCTCGCGATAGTGCCGGTCCCGACCCGTCGGCAGCCGCACCCACGAGCCATGACTCCGCGCCTGTTCATAGAGCACCCCCGCCGCTCCGTGGTGCATGGCCCAGATGTCGGAGAAGCCGATCGCCCACGCCTCGTTCCACTCGCCGCGGTAATAACTCCACCCGTGCCGATCAAACGCGTCCGCCTGGTCCGACGTGTACCGCCCGAACCATTTCAAAACGCTCGGCGGGATGTGCAGATTCAGCGGTTTCGTCGGCGGACTGAACAGATAGGTCTCGCTGGGTTCCATCTCGTGACCGTCGACCATCAGTTGGGGATACCACCCGGCGATCGTCTCGACACGGCCGCGCGACTCCGGATGAACCGTGACGTTCCAGTCGCGATTCAGATCGAACAGATAATGATTCGTCCGCCCCCACGGCCACGGCGTGAAGTGCTCGACGCTCTGTGTGTCGCCCGTGGGAACCCGACCGGCATACTGCTGAAGCATCGACAGAAAACGCTCCCGGCCGTCCGGGTTCTGCAGCGGATCGATACAGACAACAACAGATTTCAACAGCAAGGCCGTCCTCGCGTCACGCCCCGCGGCCAGACGATAGGCCGCCGCAACCGCCGCATCCGTGCCCGACAGTTCGTCCCCATGGACGGTATAGAGCATCCACGCCACCGCCGGAGACGTGTCGATGATCGGCTGGGCCTCGGCGTCGGACGTGATCCGCGGATCGGCAAGCCGGGCCAGGTCTCCGCGGAGGGCGTCCAGTCGCGCCATGTTGGCCGGATCGCTGACGACCAGATAATACAGCGTGCGTCCCTCGTGCGTCGCGCCGTATTCCCGCAACTCGACCCGATCGCTCGCGTCGGCGAGCGCCCGCAGATACTGCCCGAGTTCGAGATGGCGAATCGGCCGCGAGCCAAGCTCGAAACCCAGGATACGTTCGGGCGTTGGAATCGAACCATCCAGTTCGACATCCGCCTCGCCGGCGATGTCGAAAACGGATGGCGTCGCTGCCGTGCCGCCCGCCCCACGATCCGCCGTCCTGGACTGTGCCTGACAAGCCGCAACACAGCAGACGACGAACACCGCCCGGAGTATACATGCATGTTGAGTGATGATCATCAAATGGCGTTCTCCCCGTCTGGCAATACGGCTCGCTGATTGTCCCTCGTTCCGAGATGCCCCCTATAGGGTGGCGGCGCACCAAGATCAAGCGCGCCGCCACGCAGCATCGGCCGCGGCGCACCCAACGCCGGTCACGACGGTCATTCGATCGCTTATTGCGTATGAATTGCCACGGTCGCCGTTTCCGACAGGCTCGCCCGGTCCAGAACGATGACGTCCAGCACATGGTCGCCCGGTCGTACGCCCGGCGCGGAGGCGTTCCACTTGAAGTCGATGCGGGCGGCCTGACCGTCGACCCGCCGCGTCGCGATGACCACTCCGTCCAACACGACGCTGACGCGGCTCAGACCACCGACGTCGACCAGTCGGGCGCTGATGGTGACCGGTCCGCGCAGCGTGTCGCCGGGCGACGGCGAAAGGATGGCGACATCCGGCGGCGTGGTATCAGCGCCGGGATTGAACGATACGGTGATGCCCGCGTCGCCGGAGCTGTTGCCCGCGACATCCGTGGCCGTTGCCGTAATGCGGTGGTCGCCCGGCGGAGCGGCCTGCGGATCGATCAGAAAGGCGTAGGGAAGACTCGCATCACGCGCCAGCTCCACACCGTCGACCGACAGGACGACATCGCGGACCAGCGCATCATCACGAGCATCGATTTCAAATCGCGTCTTTCCTGTCAGGCCGGCTCCGTCCACGGGTGCCGTGAACGCAACTCGGGGGGGAGTGGCGTCCGGCGGAAGGGCGGCGCCACGGGCAGCCATGACCGCGGCTCGGGCGTTCACGCGACCGTGGCCGAATAGTTCGTCGGCGCCGAGAGGTCCCACGTCGGCGGCGGAGGCAAACAGCAAGTCCGTGATTTGGGATGGCGTGGCGTCCGGGCGAACGGACCGCATCAGAGCGATGACGCCGGCTACGATCGGACTGGAGAAGGATGTCCCACTTGCGAAGCCGTAGCCACCGAACCGCTCGGTGGTATAAATGTCGACGCCCGGCGCCGCAAGATCGACGGCCGGTCCGAATGTCGAGAACCCCGCCAGGTTGTCGGATTCATCTGTCGCGGAGACACCGACAATCCACGGACAGTTCGCGGAACCGTCGCGTTGGCCCGTGTTGCCCATCGAGGCAACGACGAGGCTTCCACTCAGGAGGGCGTATTGGGCGGCGTTGCGAACGGTCGTGCTGTGAAACAGGCCGGTGAAGCTGGTATTGATGACGGCGGCGCCGTGATCGGTGGCCCAGATGATCCCCCGAGCGATGTCACTCAGCTTCGCCGCCTGCTGGCCGTCGATATTGGCGGCGACCCGTACGGACAGGATCGTGCCCTGCCACGTGACCCCGGCCACGCCCAGCCCGTTGTCTCCGATGGCGCTGACCGTGCCGGCGACCCGTGTGCCGTGGCCGCAGCAGTCGTTGGCGTCCGGCGTGCTCGTCACGAAGTTATATCCGGCCGACACCCGCGCCCGAAGGTCGGGGTGGTTGACATCGACGCCTGTATCAACAATGGCAACAATCACACCGGGGTCGCCGGCGCTGACGTCCCACGCCGCCTCCGCCTCGATCCGGGACAAGTACCACTGTTGGAAGAAATCCGCATCCGACGGGATGGCCGCAACGGGCAGCCGATAGTCTTTCTCGACCTGCTCGACCTCGGGCAGCGTGACCAGCCTCGCCGCCGTCGCGTCCAGTTTCTCCGGCGCAACCAGAAGTGTCGCCGTTCGCGTGGCGGCGTTGAAAGACTGCACCTGGGCGCCGACGCGCGTCGCGATCTCGTCGGCATCCGCCAACGAGCCGGGAATCACCTGGACCAGCAGGTGGTTGGGGTCGTGGTCGAACTGAGACAGGATCGTCGCGCCCGGTTCGATGGTCACCTCAATCGCGGATTCCGCAATCTCGGTGGAGACATCGCCCCCTCCCGGCGTGCCGACACCGCCGGCGCCCGGAACGACGTCCTGCTGACATCCGGCGATGCAGCAGGCCAACAGCACTCCCAGCAGCCGGCACAAGCGCGCGGCGCCAGCAGTGTCTGTTCGTCTGTTTTCAGGACTGGACACAGGCAGGAGGTCCCCCGACAGCGCGACCGCTTCCGTGCTGTTTTTGCGATATGTCTTTGCTTTCGACCAACGGTCGACTCGCCGTTAGCCCTCTTCGGTGCGCCGACTGCTTCGTCATGCCCGATAACCACCGTTGGGCCGCCGCCACATCAACATGCGGTGATCTCGTGCAACCGATCGAAAAAAATGCCGGAACGTGGTAGAATAACGGACCTTATGCCGACGATCATGGTAACCGGTGCGGCGGGTTTCATCGGCTCGCACCTGTGCGAGGCGCTGCTGGCCGCGGACCGACAGGTCATCGCCATAGACAGTTTCGACAACTTCTATGACCCGCAGGTCAAGCGCAGCAATGTTGCGGCCTGCATGCTCAACGGCCGATTCACGCTCGCCGAGGGTGACATTCGAGACGTGGGTTTCGTCGACGACGTGCTGAAGACGCGCGACATCGACGCCGTGGTCCACCTGGCAGCCCGTGCCGGCGTGCGCCCTTCGATCGAGAATCCGCTGTTGTATCAGGACGTCAACGTGCGCGGCACGGCCGTGTTGTTGGAGGCCGCGCGGCAGCACCGCATCGAGCGTTTCGTCTTCGCCAGCAGCTCAAGCGTCTATGGCAACAACCGGAAGATCCCATTCGCCGAATCGGACCGGGTGGACTTTCCGATTTCTCCCTACGCCGCAACCAAGAAGGCCGGCGAGTTGCTCTGCCATACCTACCACCACCTTTTTGGCATTCACGTCACCTGTCTGCGGTTTTTCACGGTCTATGGTCCGCGCCAGCGACCGGACCTGGCGATCCACAAGTTCACGCGCCTCATCGAATCCGGCCAGCCGATCCCCGTATTCGGCGACGGCAGCATGAGCCGTGACTTCACCTACATCGACGACATCATCGCCGGCGTCACGGCCGCACTCGATCGCTGCGACGGCTTCCACCTCTACAATCTCGGAGAATCCCGCCCGGTAAAGCTGCGCGACCTGATTTGCGAGATCGAAAAGGCCCTGGCTCAGAGAGCGATCATCGACCGCCTTCCCCTGCAACCCGGCGATGTCGACCGCACGTATGCCGACGTGACCCTGGCGCAGCGCGACCTGGGCTACCAGCCGAGCATGACGATCAACGAGGGACTAAGGCGGTTTGTGGCGTGGTACCGCGACCCTGATCGGCACCGTTGCATCGCGAGATGATCCGCATCGGCTGATTCAGCGTCCGCGGGAGCGCGGCAGCGGAAGACGCACGGGACGTCGAGATCGCGGACGGCGTCCGCGAGCCCAGATCTCCATGTCGCGAACGTCGAGCCAGCCATCTCTGTTCACGTCACCGGCCGCAGCCTCGGAAAGTCCGAGTCGACGCAGGTCTTGAAGAGAGATTCGCCTGACCGGCCCCTCGCGAGGGCCGTGCGGCGCGTGCTGCCCGGCCCCGCACAACGGACCGGAGCCGCAGCAAGGCAGCTCTCCGAATCTCCAGATGTTGATCTGGACAAAGGTGAAATCGGCAGTGAACGTCACACCGTCGCCGTCGAAGTCGGCATGGACGACAAACACCCCACAGGGCGTCGTGCCATCTGGGATCATGTCATCATCGCCGTCATAGGTCTGTTGCCACTGGCTCGCTAGAAGCCCGAAGTCCAACACGTCGATCCAGCAGTCGTCGTTGAGGTTTCCACCGATCAACGTCCCGACCCCGGCCGTCGTGACGTCGGCCACGTAGTCCGATCCATTGTCCGGCAGCGGAGAGATCGTGCGCGGCAACGCATGCAGACGATCACGGATCGTGATGCACTCGTACTGCCCGCAAGGCACCTGGAACAGGGTGCTGGCCACGCCGTTCGTGAAGGTCAGGGCCTGATCGACAACGTAAGGATCGAGCTGGGCGCAGGACGATGTTGCCGGATTGCAGCGATGCAGTTCAAACGCGATACACCGGTCGAGTGTCGGCGGTAGCGAACCCCCCTGTAATCCGATCGTCGCCATGACATTGGTCCAGGCGTTGATCGTGACGGACTGAGACCCCTGGCTCACATGGCCGCAGGCGTCGGTGGCTGTCCAGCCGATCGCGGTCGTGCCGCAAGGAAAGGGGTCGGTCGGCAGCAAACCATCGGAGCGTGTGCCGGCGAGCACCGGAGCGGGATCGCAGTCATCGCTGACTTGAACCAGGGGATTCAGATCGACGACGGCCTCACACCCACCTCCGGGCGGGACCGTGATATCTACAATCGTACTGCCGGGGACGTTCAACTGCGGCGCGGCCGAGTCGATTGTCAACGTGGCGATCGCGCTCGCCGCAACGCCGGCATCGTCTGTGACAAGGACGCGATAGTCGCCGACGTCGGCAACGTCCACGAGGCCGAGCGTAAGTGAACTGCTGGCCTGTCCGACGAGATTGGTCCAGACGCCGGCGGCGGCATTGAACACCTGCCACTGATACCCCGGTGTTCCGCTCCCGCTGGCCAGAACGCTGAAGGCGGCCGTGCTGCCATTACAGGCACACTGGCTGACCGGTTGGCTGGTGATCGTCGGGCTGGTGAAGACCGCGTTGGGAGTCTTGCGCAGATCGAATCCCGGAAGGGGTCCGTCGATGGCATATGCCAGGCGAAACCATTCTCCGGGATCGACGGGATCGGCGAAGAACAACGTGATGGAAGCTCGGTCGAGTCCCCCTCCGGACCCGAACGAGCGGGTCACGAACGCATAATCGACCGTCACACTGCCGTTCGTCTGAGTCCCCAGCCCGGGAACACCGCCGATGGACAGCCCGTTCGAGATGCCGACGAAGTCGTCGCCACCCACAAGTTCGGTCTGCAGGCTGGTCCAGGGCGTGGCCGTGTCGTTCTCCGCTTGATCCCGCAGCGCCAGGACGGGCGGCTCGAGCGGCGGGCCGAGATAGTTGTAGAACAATTGGTGGGCAGCGTTCTCAAAGAAGAGCCGTGTGACACCGAAGGTTCCCGGGACACCCCGGAACATCTCGGTCATCTCCACGTTGATCAGACCCGTCCCGTCAGGCGTCGACGACATCGCGGTTCCGTTGTGACCGAGTATGGGGATGTCGGCGTACGCCGAGCCCGCCATCAGACATAGGAGTGTCACGAGGGTTTCAATCGGAAACAGCTTCATTTCCGCAGGCCCTCCGCCCGGACCGGTTGTGCTTCCGCCAAGGAATCATTGCACCGTTGAGCCTGACCCGATCCGTCGCGTGTGAGTCGCCTCAGATACGGCAACACCGGCTGACAGGGTGACGATCGAAACAGACCGCTACCTGCAGCATCGTGTAGCCCTCATGCGGCGCGCAGCAGCCACTCCGACCTACCCCACGCAATCCCGATTATAACCGGGTTGCGCCGAGGTAGTCAAGACCGGCAGTCGGCATCGACGATCTCCGTTCGGGCGGTCGGCGTCAGGCTGTAGAGACCGCGACGCCGATAATCGTGATGAAGATGTGGACGTCGCGGCCATAAAAAGACACCAGCCTCCCCTCAAGGCAGCGGCGATGGTGCAGATCGGTGTCGTTTTACTGGAGCGTGTCTCGGCCCGTGACCCCGGACAGACGGAAGCCGGCGCCCGCACCCGCCGGCTCGGGGTGGATCGTCAACTGGATTATGCCTCAATCAAGAGGCTCTCGGACGCACGTCACGACGAGTGTGATGTCGTCCGGCGGCGGCGCCAGACCAGAGAACCGACGAACATCCCACAAGAGTTGTTTTGCCAGCAAGTCGGCGGGCAGATTGCCGTGTCGGCAAATCGATTCCCGGAGTCGCCGACGGCCATAGGACTCATCGTCGAAGTTCAGGGCATCAATCAGCCCATCCGTGATGAGGACAAGCACATCGCCGGGCATGATCTCCTGAACGGACGGCTCGAAATGAGCGTCCTCATCAACGCCAAGCAACATGCCACCGGCATCGAGCGATCGGAGGCTTCCATTCCGCAGGAACAGGAGCGGCTCATGACCGGCGTTGCAGTAGGTCAGCCGCGATCCGTCAGCGCTGAGCACGCCATAGAAGGCCGTGACAAACTCGCTTTCGAGCGTATCGTGGCAGAGGCGGCGATTGACGGCCGCCATGACTTCATGAACGCCGTTCAGTTTCCGGGCCAGCGAGCGAAGGGTAGCCCGTGCACTGGCCATCATCAGCGACGCGGGAATCCCCTTGCCGACGACATCCGCGATGACCACACCAGTATCGCCATTGGGAAATGACAGAAAGTCATAGAAGTCACCGCAAAGGTTGGAGTTCGGCTCGTACACACAGCCGAAGTCGTAGCGCGGCGCGTCCGGCACCATGGAAGGGATCATGCGCCGCTGGACTTCTCCGGCCAGCTTGACCTGTCGCTCGAGGCGCTCCGCCTCTCGCGTCTCGCGGTACAGGCGGGAATTGACAATGGCGGCGGCGATCTGCGATGCCATCGCCTGCATCAAGGCCACATCGAACGGGCCAAACCGGTGTGGCCGATCGGTGTAGGCTCGGATGACACCGATCGTCTGGCCGCGACAGGAGAGGGGCGCCACCAATCCGCTGACAAGCCCTTCGCGGCGCGCGTCTTCTTTGTAGACCGTTCGCGGATCGTTCTGGATGTCGCTGATCTGGACCGTGTGGCCGGCCAACGCCTCAGCGTCGATGGGGTTTTGTGAAACACGAAGGGGTCCCTTGTTCAGGTAGGCCGGCGAAAGGTTGGCGACGGCGGCGATTCGCAGTTCGCCCGTGTCTTTCTTGAGGAGTCGAATTCCCGTGGCCCGCACCCCCATGACCTCACGAAGCCGGTTTGCTGAGATGTCGAGGACCTCGCGCAATTCCGAGCGGCCGGCCAGCATGGACGCCACATCGTGAATTGCGGCCAGCTCATCGACGCGGCGCCTGAGCTGCAGCGACTCGAAACACGCCAGACCGATCAACTCCGCCAGCCTCCCCGCGAAGGCCGTCGCCGCCGCAATCTCACCCTCGGGCCAGAGCGTCAGCGAACGCGCCGCGCCCATCAGCGCTTCCGCGTCGATCGCATGACGTTGCGCCAAGTCGCGGATCCTCGCCGGTGCCGGCGACTCGACAGGACGGTCGCCGACAAAGATGGCGCCAACGACACGGTCCTCCAGAACAATCGGTACGGCGACCTGCGCCAGCCCGGCATGGCAGTGGTGCGTGCATGGAGCGCTCGTCATACACGCAAACTCCACGGCTTCACCGTGGCTGCGGTCACAGGCCGCACGGCCGGACGAACTCGACATCGTCATTCGGCAAAACGTTGACTCTCCCGCCTGCTCTGCGATCAACCGTCCGTCTTCGTCGCGAACGCTCATCGCAAGGCCGGTGAGCCGGGCAAAGGCGCTTCCGATTCCTTGGAGCATGTCCGGATCGAGAAGGTCACTCAGTCGGACGGCGGCGTGGGTCTCAGACTTCATCGCGTGCAGCGTGCTCTCCTATGGTGGGCGGGACGACCGACAAGCGCTGGCAGCCTGCCTGTCGTGCGCAACCCGGTGTTGCATTCGAATCGGCCGGGAACGACAATAATGCTTGGTTGCGGGTTCTCGCTCTCATGGTGCCGTGCTTCCATGATATGGATCAACGACGAGCTTGGCATCGGTGTATCCGAGATTTCTTGCGCCTACAGCCGCAGTCCCGGTCCCGGCGGACAGAATGTCAACAAGGTCGCGACAAGAGTCACCCTGCGGTGGGATGTCGCGCACAGCCCCGCCCTGACCGAGCCGCAACGGGCGCGGATCGTCGAACAGCTTGCGACGCGAATAAGCCGGGCGGGCATCCTCCGTGTCGTCGCGAGCCGCCATCGATCACAGGCGGCCAACCGCCGGGCGGCGATTGAGCGATTCTCGGATTTGCTGGCCGACGCATTGCGAATCCAACGGCCACGACGGCGGACGTCGCCCACCCGTGCCGCGAAGGAACGCCGCCTTTCCGAAAAACGCCGACGCAGCCGACTCAAGATCGAGCGGTCTCAACGATATTCAGGTGACTCGACGTGACGAGGCCCAATGTGCCTTCGGGTCCCTCGCCATGCGTGTTGACCCTGGCGGCAAGCGAACGGGTACCACCCAAACCTTCGGCCAGTCATTGTCGTAACACCTTGCGGGAACAACAGTTATAAATGCACAGACATGAAGTTTCTTGATCTCGCGATCTCAGAAAGCCGCAAAACATCGGACGCATCCCGATCTCCGCGCCGGCCGGAAGCAAAACGCGGCGAACGGGAGTATAATAATAATATCCGCACGCTGATCCGGGCAGACCGGAAATACCCGCCTTGCGCCGAACTGCGTCGGCGACTTCGTATGATTGTAAGAGGATAGGACGAGCTGGTCGATACACCTAGCAGCCCGTGGTGAAAGTGCTTCGAGGGCAGCGGCGCGACATTTCGCGTCAGATCGAGG
>JBHHVX010000103.1:0-14372 GCA_046754505.1 Phycisphaerae bacterium
CGGGGTGCCGCGGGCAGCCTGTCTGCCCGTTCCTGTGCACGGTGCTCTCCGCTGATGCGCTGGCGGACACACCGTCAGTGCCACCCATTGGGGCGGCCGGGCGTTGCCGCCACAACTGTCACGGCCCCCGTGCGACGCGTCCGTCGCGCCGCCGCTGTCGGCGCGATTGCTGCTCAGCGCCCCATGTCCTATCCGCCGTCTGCGATCAACGGGATCGGCTGAAACCGCTCCACGTCGATGAGGCCCTGGTTGGTGAGCTTCAGCTTACCGATGACCGAGAGGCTGAGGAACGACAGGGCCATGAACGGTTGTTCGAGGGGGCAACCCATGCTCCGTGCGGCCGTGGTCAGGCGGCGGAGCTGGTCGGCCACGTCTTCGGCGGGCTGATCGCTGACCAGCCCCGCCAGCGGCAGGGGTACTTCGGCGAGGACCTGTCCGCCGCAGGCCACGACAAGCCCCCCGTGAAACTTGATGAGCCGGACCACGGCCGTGTGCATGTCGACGTCATTCATGCCGACCACGATCAGGTTGTGCGCGTCGTGGGCGACCGTGGAAGCGATGGCGCCGTCTCTCAGCCTGAAGCCACGAACGAAGGCGCGGGCGATCTCGCCGCTGGCGCGGTGGCGCTCGATGACGACGATTTTGGCAAGATCGCGCGCCGGGTCGGCGACGAGGCATCCGTCACGGACCGTGGCCGGCTCGACGCTTCGCTCGGTGTCGATCCGGTTCTCAAGGACGTGGATGACGTGGATCATCGGGGCAGAAGTTTCCCCCGCGCCGCCCGGCGCCGGCACCGCGTACTCGGTGGGTTCGACCCAATGCGTGTTGATGCTGCTTCGCAGGGGGCGGTGGGACTCCGTGTTCGAACTTGCGAGGGCGCACGTGCCACCTTCGGCCACGAGTTCTCCACGTCGAAAGACCTCGGTCACGCGGCACGATGTCAGGTCTTCCAGAACCGTCAGATCGGCGCGATAGCCGGGCAGGACGGCGCCGCGCCGGCGGAGGCCGAAATAGCGCGCGGGGTTCAGCGTGGCCAGCCGGACGGCGAGTATGGGATCAAGCCCATCCGCCACGGCCGCGCGAATCATGTAGTCGATCTGCCCCTCGTCCAGCAGGTCACGGACGTCCTTGTCGTCGGTGCAGAACATGAATCGGTCGGCGGTGTGCGGGCCGACGGTCGGCAAAAGGGCCTTGAGGTTTCTTGTCTGGGAACCTTCTCGGATCATGATGTGGAGGCCTTGGCGGAGTTTCTCAACCGCTTCCGCAGCCGTCGTGCATTCGTGGTCGCTCATGATGCCGGCGGCGGCGTATGCGGTCAGGTCCGTGCCGGTGAGAGAAGGGGCGTGTCCGTCCACGATGCGGTCGCGGGTCATGTCGATCTTGGCGAGGACATCCGCCTCGCCGGCGATGACGCCGGGGTAGTTCATCATTTCGGCCAGCCCGATGACCCACGGATTCGCCAGGAACGGCTCGAGGTCTTCGGCGTTCAGTTCGGCGCCGGCAGATTCCAGCGGGCTGGCCGGAACGCAGGAACTCAGCATGACAAAGACGTCGATCGGGGCGTGCTTGGCCGTCCGGAGCACGTAGGAAATGCCCTCGGCCCCCATGACATTGGCGAATTCATGGGGATCTGCCACGACGGCCGTGGTGCCATGTGCGACGACGACCCGTGCGAATTCGGGAACCGACAGCAGGGACGATTCGATGTGGAGGTGGGCATCGATGAAGCCGGGGCAGATGTAGCGCCCTTTCATATCGATCGATCGCTCGGCCCGATACGAGCCGACACCGACGATCTGATCGCCCAGAAGAGCAAGATCGCCGTCGAGGATTTCATGGGAGACGACGTTGACGAGTCGGGCATTCCGCAGCAGGAGGTCGGCTGGACGGCGTCCGGCGGCGCAGTCGACGAGATCACGAGTAGCGTATTCTGACAAGTTCCGGAAACTCCTTGGACGAGACGCGTGGCCTGTGGCGACTTGAAAAGTCGTAGGATCGGCTCCGCCGCGTCGACAATTCGGACCTTCGGCCCGAAGCGGTTATTATACTCGGACGGCGCGGGATGTGTGCGGATCGAGCACGGGGGGGGCGAGGCCTCAAAAAAACTTCCGCGAGCGGTTGCGAATCAGCCGAGATCGGCTAACATGGGTGGTTTTGTATCGCGTTGCAACGCAGGTCGGGTTATCCGGGCCTGCCAGACAGTTGAGGAGAGTATGGCGGTTACGCTTAGACTGGTACGGCATGGACGTCGGCACCGGCCGTTCTATCGGCTTCGGGTTTCGGATTCTCGGTTTGCTCCGACGGGGCGTTTCATTGAGGAACTTGGGACGCTCGATCCGCTCCAGAAGGATGTCGCCAAGCAGACGGTTCTGAAGCGGGATCGAATCGAACATTGGCTTGGCGTCGGCGCCACCATGTCGGCGACGGTCCGGTCGTTGCTGAAGAAGCACGACATCGGGGCACGCGAGCCTTCGAAGAGCGGCGCGTCGTAGGCCCGGCGGTCGGCGAGCATGCGGATTGACGTCTTGTCCCTGTTTCCTGAGGCGTGCGAGCCGTTTTTTGCGGCGAGCATTCTGGGGCGGGCGCAGTCAGCGGGTTTGGTGACGATCGGCTGCCGCAACATACGGGACTATTCTGACGATCCGCATCGCAAGGTCGATGACCGGCCGTTTGGCGGCGGTCCCGGCATGGTGCTGATGTGCCAGCCGGTCTTTGGTGCGGTGGAGGCGGTCGTTGGAGAGGACGATGCGACACTGGTGCTGCTGACGCCTCAAGGTGAGCGATTCGATCAGCACATCGCCAAGGAGTTTGCGGCCACTGAAAGGCTGGTGCTGATCGCCGGACACTACGAGGGATTCGACGAGCGTGTGCGAGCGGGACTGTCGCCACGCGAGATTTCGATTGGCGATTACATCCTGTCGGGCGGTGAAGCGGCCGCCATGGTCCTCGTCGATGCAGTGGTTCGACTGGTCCCCGGAGTCCTGGGCCACGATGGCTCGGTGACGGAAGAGTCGTTTTCGTTGGGCGGAGCTGCGGCGGATAACGGTGTGCCGGGCTTGACCGGACTCCTCGAATACCCGCAATACACGCGCCCGCGGGTGTTTCGGGACATGGAAGTGCCGCCGGTTCTGGTCAGCGGGAACCACGAGGAGGTTCGGCGTTGGCGCGCGGCAGAGGCCTTGCGGAGGACGGAGGGCCGTCGTCCCGACCTGCTTGCGGCAAGGAAGACTGAAGACGACAGCGAGACTCGCCGAAACGGATGATGGAGATTGAGTGATGCGTAATAAACTGATTGAAGGTGTCGAAGCCGGGCACGTCCGAGAGACACCCTTCGTGTTCGAAATCGGCAATACCGTATCCGTTGGCGTGCGCATCACGGAAGGCGCCAAGACGCGTGTCCAACCCTTCGTCGGCGTGGTCATCGCGCGGCGGGGTTCGGGAACCAACGAGACGTTCACGGTGCGGCGGATCGTGAACAATGAGGGCGTGGAGCGAATCTTCCCCGTGCATTCACCGAATCTGGTTAGCGTTGAGGTGCAGCGGCGGGGCAAGATTCGCCGGAGCAAGCTCTACTTCCTTCGGGACCGGGTGGGCCGTGCCCGGCGCTTGCGCGAACGCCGCGTCAGTGGCAAGTCGGGTCGCGGCAAGAACGCCGATCAGGCCGCGGGGCGCCGCGGCGGCGCTGCCGGGGACGGCGTGGGGTCGCGCCCGGCGGGCAGCGGCAACATTGCGACGCCCGAGGGTCAGGAAGTCACGGCTGGCGTGTGAGCGCGTCGGCGCCGCGCCGATTCGCCGCCATTTCACGATTCAGGTCGGCTGCCCAGCTCATCCGGGTTCCTGCAGTTTCCGAGGGAGGGCGGTGAGCGCCGGCTCCGTAACGCGATCGGCGGCGGCCTGCTTCGACTGCCCGTGTACGTTGGGGGGGACCTTCCGTTCATGTGCTGGCGGACAAGCTGCCAGCCGCACCCGTCTGGCCCGCGGGGCACTTCCTTCGGTTTTGTCGCGGACCCCTGCGAGATGGTGCGCGCGGTCGGGCGGAGGCGTGATCGGGTGGCGGCGGTTATCATGGGCCGCGTTGACCGCGGGCGTGGGTGGGGTTGTTGCGGCTCTGCCAATCTGCTTGCGGTGTGGGCCGTTAGCTGCATGTCGGGAGAGACCAAACGACTGGGGGCGGCGGGCGAGAAGGCCGCGGCGCGGTACCTCAAGCGAGCGGGGTACAAGATCCTGACTCGCAACTACATATGTGCCGCCGGTGAGATCGATATCATCTGCTTTCGAGACAGCGTGATCGTTTTCGTCGAGGTGAAGACCCGCAGGACGTCCGCAGATGCTGATCCTGAGGTCAACGTGCACGCTCACAAGCAGAAGAAGCTGGTCCAGGTGGCGCGCTCGTGGCTCGCGGCCCACCGTGAGCCGGAGTGTGCCTATCGGTTCGATGCGGTCAGTGTGATCCTGCCGGATCAAGGAAAGCCCGTGATTCGACACATCGTCGAGGCGTTCGTGCCGTCCGGCTGGTAGTTGTGGAGGTCGGCACGGGCCTTCGGGAGACGACTTGGGTGGAGCCTCTGATTGATTCTCACTGCCACCTGACATTCGACGGCCTCTGGGAGCGGTCCAGCGAGGTCATCGCGCGTGCGCAGGCGGCGGGAGTTCGGGCGTTCGTGACGGTTGCGACGGATCTCGCGGATGCGGAGCGTGCCCTGGCTCTGTCGGCCGAGCATGGGTCGGTCCATGTGGCGGCGGGGGTTCACCCGCACGAGGCGGACAAGGTGGCCACGGGGTGGGACGCGGCGCTGGAGCGGCTCTTCCGTCGCGATGACGTGGTCGCGGTGGGGGAGAC
This sequence comes from Phycisphaerae bacterium, assembly GCA_046754505.1. GTDB lineage: Bacteria > Planctomycetota > Phycisphaerae > UBA1845 > UTPLA1 > JAPULF01. The sequence goes on from JBHHVX010000103.1 coordinate 4,841, forward strand.
GGGGTTGGACTACCACTATGACTTGTCCGATTGCGAATCACAAAAGCGTGTGTTTCGCCGGCAGCTCGAGATCGCCACGGGCGTGGGCAAGCCCGTGATCATTCATTGCCGCGAGGCGCAGGCCGACGCGATGGCGATCCTCGCCGATTTCGGTGATCTCCGAGGTGTGGTCTTTCACTGTTTCACGGGCAGCGAGGCGGAGGCCGTGGATATTCTTGGTCGGGGATACTGGATGTCACTGACGGGCGTGGTGACGTTTAAGCGGTCCGATGAACTTCGTCGCGTCGCAAGGATGATTCCCGAGGACCGCCTGATGATCGAGACCGATTCCCCTTATCTGTCGCCGGAGCCGGTTCGCAGGGTGCGGCCGAATGAGCCGGCTCACCTGCCCCATACGGCGGCTTGTGTGGCGTTGGAGCGGGGGCTGAGCGTTTCGGAACTCTCGGCGATGACGGTTCGGAACGCGTGCCGATTCTTTTCATTGCCGTCGCTCGCCGAGGGTGGATTCGAGGAATCATGACTGAGCTTGCCATTGGGATCGATCTGGGCGGTACGGACATCAAGAGCGGGCTGGTGGCATCGGACGGCCGGATCGTCGCCCGCCGCTCGGTGCCGACTGAAGCGGACCGCGGCGTGGATCACGTCCTGGACGCAATCATTCGAGAGATCGAGGTCCTGCGAGCGCTCGCACCGAGCGATTCCATGGGCATCGCTGCGGTTGGGGTCGGGGCGCCCGGAACACTGAGCCATCGCCGGGGTGTGGTGATCAGCCCGCCCAATCTTCCGGGGTGGCGTGACGTCCCCATCGCAGACCGCGTCAGTTCGGCGACGGGCCTTCGCGTCGTGCTGGAGAACGACGCCAACAATGCGGTGTGGGGCGAGTATGTGTGCGGTGCGGGACGGGGCGTCCGCAGCGTGGTGATGCTGACGCTCGGCACCGGCATCGGCGGAGGGATTATTCTCGACGGCAGGTTGCATCGCGGCGTCCACGAGAGCGCGGCGGAACTGGGGCATACGATCGTTGAGATCGGGGGGCGACCGTGCGCGTGTGGCCAGCGCGGCTGCCTGGAGGCCTACGCTTCGGCGGCGAACACGGCTGCCCGGGCCGCCGAGCTGCTCGATGCCGGCGAGGCGTCGTGCCTGAGTGAGATCGTGGCGCGGGGTGAGGCGTTGACCGCCGCCGCCGTGTCGGACGCCGCCGCCGGCGACGGGGCGGCGTCTCGCGTCTGGGCGGATACATGTCGATACTTGGCGGTTGCGTGTATCAATATCTGGCACGGATTCGATCCGGATCGCATTCTTCTGGCCGGCGGCATGAGCGGCGCGGGGCGGCGCCTGCTGGATCCGGTGCGAGCCGGGGTCGAGTCGATGGCGTCGACGATGTTCGGCGAGGGTCCGGATATCCGCCTCGCCGAGTTGGGGAATGACGCCGGGTTCGTGGGCGCGGCGCTGAGTGTGTTTCGAGACGCGTGAGTCGTTCTTGAGGCAGTGTTGCCCGTTCTCGGGGCGGTTCGTCGTCGCGCGAGATCGATTTCCGCCGTGGAGGTCGCATGGCATGCTCTCATGTCATCGTCGTGTTCGCCAAGTATCCGGAACCGGGCCGGGTCAAGACTCGGCTGATCGGGCGGCTTGGGGCGGAGGCCGCGGCGGAAGTGCATCGTGCGTGCCTGGCCGCGACCCTGGCGTGTGCGACGAGCATCGATGGAGCAGAGGTTTTCGTCGCGGTGTCGCCGGACGACGCACCGATCGCGACCCTCGTCGGCGAGGGCGTGGCGATTCTGCCGCAGGGGGGCGGAGACCTGGGCGAGCGGATGGAGCGCGTGATCCGGCGGCGATTCGAGGTCGGCTGCGAGCGGCTGGTCGTCGTGGGAAGCGATTGCCCCGGAATGCAGCCAGGCGACATTGCCCGGGCGTTCGACCTGCTGGAAGGCCACGATGTCGTGATTGGCCCGGCGCTCGACGGCGGATACTATCTGCTGGGTCTGTGCCGGCCGGCACCGGCGCTTTTCGCCTCCGTCGCGTGGAGTTCGCCACAGGTGGCCGAGCAGACGAGGGTCCGCGCCCGCTCGGATGGCCTGAGTGTTGCAGAGTTGATCGAGCGGCGTGACATCGATGAATACGCCGACCTGGCGGCGGCCCGAAACGAGATTGCAGCGGGCGATTCACGGCTGGCAGGGTTTGGGCGTTTTGTGGACGGGTTGTTGAAGGACGGAGACGAACGTGAGTGAAGACGAAGTCGCCCTTCCGCCGAGCAAGGTGCTTGTCGTGGATGACAACGCTCAGAATCTGGAGTTGCTCGAGGCGTACATGGAAGAGATCGAGGGGGTGACGACGATCGGTGCGCAAGATGGCGCCGAAGCGTTGGAGAAGGTCGCGACGGAGGCGCCGGACCTGATTCTGCTCGACATCATGATGCCGCGGATGAGCGGCTACGAAGTGTGCAAGCGGCTCAAGGCCGACCCGGCGACTTGCGACATCCCGATCATCATGGTGACGGCCCTTCACGAGATGGGCGATGTCGAGCGAGCGGTCGACGTCGGCACCAACGATTTCGTTACGAAACCGGTCAATCGCGTGGACCTTGTGGCCCGCGTGCGCGGCCTGCTGCGGCTGCGTCACTTGGGCGGCGCGGGCGGTTCGGACGTCGATGACCCAGCCGATCCGGACGCTGGGCGCGGCCGGCCACCGTCGCCCTGATCCCGCGTGTTCCCATCCAACGAGGCTCGCTGCATGGCAAGACCATCGGTCAACGGTGCGCCGGCGGGTTCTGAGGAGTCCTATCGCCTGGCGAGTGACGACCTGTGCCTCACGAGTGTGCTGGCCAACGATCTGACGGTGATCGCGCGGCCGCACACCGCCGCGCCGCTGGCGGCCGTGCGGATTTATGTGCGTACCGGCAGCGCGCTCGAAGCGGAGTACGCCGGCAGCGGCATCAGCCACTTGCTCGAACACGTCGCCACGGGGGATGCGGCGGGCCGGCGGACAGAGCGAGAAATCCTCACGCTGTGCGACGCACTCGGCGGGCTTGTCAACGCCTACACCAGCGACGACCACATCTGTTATCACGCCGTGACGGCGCGCGAGCGTTTTGCGACAGCCGTCGGGCTGTTGGCGGACTGGGCCGTTCGGCCGGCGATGACCGAGGCGGTGTTCCGGCGCGAGAGGGGCGTGGTTCTGCGCGAGCTTGAACGGGACCGCGATGATCCGCAGACGCAGTTGGAGGAATTGCTGGCCGCGGCGGTGTACCGAGGACACCCCCTTCAGTATCCCATCATCGGCCATCGCGAGGCCATCGAGCGACTCACATTGAAGGATCTGGTCGGCTACCACGCGCGGACACACGTTCCCGGAAACATCGTTGTCGTCGTCGTCGGAGATGTGGAACCCGACTTCGCGCTGGCGGCCGTGCGCTCGGCGTTCGCGGGAGTCGCCCGTCGACCGCCGGCCATCGCGTCGCTTCCGGAGCCGACGCCCGTCCAATGCCCGCGGCAATTTGTGAAGACGATGGAGGCCGCGTCCGCATCGATGGCCCTGGCATGGCAGACCGTGCGGGAGACCGCGGAAGACGACGTCGCCCTGGATATCCTAAGCTCGGTGCTGACAGAGGGCGACACGGCTCGGCTGGTTCGGTCGCTGCGGTGGGACCGGTCGCTGGTCCATGAACTGTCGGGTACGCACGAGAGCATGTGGCACACGATCGGGACATTCGATATCTCGGCCGAGCTGGAGCCGCAGCAGATCGGAGCGGTCGAGCGGGCCATCACAGACGAGATCGAGCGATTGCAGGCCGGATCGATCGAGCAGGCGGAACTCGAGCGTGCCCGGCAGCAGGCGATCCTGCCGCTCGAACAGCAGCGGCAGACGGCCGAGGGGCTGGCCGCGCAACTCGGCGAGGACTTCCTCGCGACCGGGAGCCTCGATTATACGGACGCCTATATCTCTCGCGTCCGGCGGACGACGGTGGACGATCTGCACCGCGTGGTGCGGCGCTACCTGCGGCCCGAACGGCGCACGCTGGCCGCCGTCGTGCCGGCGGACCGAGGGAAACGCAGTCGACAGGCGATCCGGAAGGCGCCGTTGGCAGTCGTCGAGCGCCATGTGTTGTCGAACGGATTGACCTGCTTGATTCGTCCGATGACGACCAGCGCATTTGCCAGTGTTTTTGTGACGTTCGCCGGTGGGCTATCGGCGGAAACGCCCGACACCAACGGCGTTCACAACCTGTTGGCGGAAGCAATGCCGCGGGGGACGGCGAATCGGACCGCCGAGGAGATCGCGGAGTTCTTCGAGTCGCGCGGGGCATCGCTTCGAGCGGCCGGCGGCGCGGAGGCGGTTTCCCTCGCGTGCACGGTCCGCGGCGAAGACTGCGAACGGGCGTTGGAGGTTCTGGGCGACGTGGTGGGCCGGCCTCTGTTTGATGTGGAGCAGGTGGACAAGCTGAGACCCGCGATTTGCGATGCCATCGCCCGAGTCGACGACCACTGGCACTCGGAGTTGACACGATTCGCTCGCCGCCACTTCTTTCTACACAGCCCCTATCGAATGTCTGCACTCGGTGCCGCCGAGGTCATCGAGCGGCTGCGTCCGGCAGATCTGCGGTCGCATCATGCGCGGTGCGTGCTGGGGGCGCGCGGTGTGGTGTCGGTTGCCGGGGCGATCGATCCGGAGCGCGTTCGGGAGGCATGTGAGCGGACGTTCGAGTCGATCGCGCGGGGCGAGCGCGCGACGCACGTCGAAATATGCCCCGAGCCGGAGGCGGCGGCGGACCGGCTGTTCGTGAAACCGGCCGGGTCCGGTCGGGAAGTGGCCGGCGTGTTCGTCGGATTTCCCGCACCGCCGATCATCGATCGCCGCGCGGTGGCGGCGATGGCCGTGTTCGGTGCGATGGTGACGGGCTACACGCTGTCGAGCGGCCGGCTGTTCGCGGCCCTGCGTGCGGGCGATCAGGACCTGGTGTATGAGGTCACCGGAGCAATCCTGTGTGGGACCTTGCCGGGTTACTTCGCCGTGACGGCTGCCTGTGGGCCTGATCGCGTCTGCGAGGTCGCGGCCATCATTCGCCGCGAGGTTGATGCGATTCGGGCCGGGCATTCTGATGAAGCCGAGCTGGATCGGGCGCGGGCGATGGTGATCACGGGTGAGCTGGATCAGCTTCAGACACCGGATCAGTTCGCGCGCCGGTGCGGAGCGGACGAACTGCTGGGCCTCGGACACGACTATTGCACGGCGTTCCTGGAAGACGTGAGGGCCGTGTCGCACGACGACGTGGTTCAGTTCGGCGGGCGGTTTCTTCGACGGGCGACGATCGCGGTGGTGACGCCCGACCCGAGGGCGGTCGAGCTGGGCATCGAGGCCGTGACGGTGGCCGGGTCGCGTGGATCCCGGTGAAGGCTGTCGGCCTGTTCCCGCCCGGTCGTATAATCCGCTTGGTGTGGTGCTGTCTCGCGGTCCACGCGATGGACAGGAGGAACGGCCATGATGATTCGAGAGCCGGCGGTTGCGGGGCGATTCTACAGCGGTGACCGAGAGGGCTGCCGGGCGGAAGTTCAGGAATGTCTCGAGTTGGCGTCGCAGCCGGCGTCTCGCGGTGAGCCGGTCGAGGGCGAGCCGAGGGTGCTCGGAGGCATCGTGCCTCATGCGGGATGGATGTGCAGTGGGGCGGTTGCGGGTCGTGTGTTCCAGACGCTAGCCGAACGGCGGCAGCCTTCCGCGGTCGTCGTGTTCGGCGCGATCCATGTCGGGCACGGGCCGCAGGCCTCGTTGTTCGGAAGTGGCGCGTGGGAGACTCCGCTGGGGTTGGCCGAGGTGGATGAGCGGCTGGCCAACCGCCTGTACGGACACACCGGGCTGATGGAGAAGGATCCGCACGCCCACGACAGGGAACACAGCATCGAGGTCGAGGTGCCGTTCATCCAGCATCTGATGCCGGATTCGATGATCGTCCCGATCATGGTGCCCCCGAATGACAAGGCCGCCGCGTTAGGGACTGCAGTGGGGTCGGCGTGCCGAGGCTACGGTGCGGACGTCCTATTCATCGGCTCGACGGACCTGACACACTACGGACCACGCTATGGGTTCATTCCGGAGGGCGTGGGGGCTGGCGGTCTCGAATGGGCGCGGGATGTGAACGACCGGCGAATGATCGACGCGATTCGGGCGATGCGGGATTCGGAGGTGGTCGATGAAGCCCGTGCGAACCAGAATGCCTGCGGCGCCGGGGCCATCGCGGCCACGCTTGCGGCGTGCAAGGCCTGCGGGGCATTGCGAGCGACGCTGCTGGAACACACGACGAGTTTCGAGGTGCTGCGCGAGCGGTTTCCGGAGCCGGCGTCGGATGCGGTGGGATACGCCGGGATTCTCATCGGCTGAAGGGGCGCACGATCACTACGAGGCCGGTGTCAGGACGGCTGCGAAACCGCCGTCACGATCTGCGTCGGGCGTTGTGAAGACGGTCTGCATCGCACGCCACCCGGCGTGTTCGTCGCAGAACCACGCGATCTGCTGCTCATTTTCCTCTTCCTCCAGCGAACACGTGGAGTAGATCAGCCGCGTCTGCGGTCCGGCGTGTGCAACGGCCTGTTTGAATATCGACCGCTGTACGTCGACGAGTTCCATCATCGAGCGATGAGAAGCTCGAAACCGCGCTTCCGGGCGGCGGGCAAGGACGCCGGTGTTGGTGCAGGGAGCGTCGACGAGGATCACGTCGGGCCTGCGGCCTGCGGCGGACAGCGCGTCGTCGAGTTGGTTGAGGTGTACGGTCCGCAGGATATCGATCCCGAGCCGTTCCGCATTTTCCGCGGCTCGATCGAGCGGCTCCGGATTGATGTCGGTGGCGATCACGAGACCGTCGTTTCCCATCTGTTCGGCGGCCTGTGTGGCCTTCGTGCCGGCGCCGGCGCAGTAGTCGAGCACAAACTCGCCGCGTTGTGGCGCGGCGAGCGCCACCGCGATCTGGGCCGTGCTATCCTGAGGTTGACAAAGGCCCTCGTGAAACTCAGGGAGCACGGCCAGGGTCGGGGCGTTCGGGAGGGCCACGGCGTCGGTGCCTTCGATACGCCGCGGTCGGTACCCGGCGCTGGCGAGGCGATCCGACAACTCATCGACCGTGCACCGCAGCAGGTTGGGACGAAGCACGAGCGGCGGGCGTCGTTGCCCAGCCAGGCAGATTTGACGACACAGGTCGGGCTTGAACCGTCGGTGCCACCGCTCGACGAGCCACGGCGGATGACCCATCGCCGCCACGAGATAGTCGAGCGGTCGTCTGGCGGGGTGGGGCAGGATGCGATCGCCGAAGACACGCCCGCGTTGATCGTCGACGGGCAGAAAGCACTGGACGTCGGCGTCTTCGGGCCGAGCGATCAGTGGTCCCCGCGAGGTGGCCACCTTGCGGAGCAGGGCGTTGACCAATGCGGCGGCGCTGCGGCCATATCGCTTGGCCTGACGGACGGCCTGATCGATGGCCGCGTAGTCGGGAATGCGCTCCAGCCAGCAGAGCTGGTAGATCGCGAGGGCCAAGATGACGCGGACGGGGACCTTCAAGCCGGCCCAGCGACCGCGATACCAGTGCTTCGCGACGTGTTCCGCCGTGATCCGATGGCGGTTGGTGCCCATGACCAGTTCGACCGCGAGGGCCGCGTCACCGCTCGGCAGCGGGGCTGCGGCCTGCTCCTGTGCGAGAAACTGCCGGCCGAACTGTCGTCCCTCGTAGCACGCGATCAGCGCGCGGAGCGCCCGGTCGCGCGTCGAGCGGCCTGGCGACGGGTCATGTGTCATGTCAGTCGGAATCCATCGGGACGAATCGGTCGCCGGCCCGGACATGGCGGCCATTGACGTAGTCCTGCCATGTCATGCGTTTTCCGCCGGCGGGTTTGAGCTCGAGAATGGCCAGCTCCCGATCAGATGCCTGGACGCCCATGACCTCGGAAATCCGACCGCAGTCCGCCGGAGCAGCCGCCGGCGATGCGCGGCCCTCGTAGGGGACCGCGCGGGCCAGGGTCACGGCCTCGTCACGCGTCCCGTCTTCCGATCGGAAACGGCAGACGGCGCCGGGCCAGGACCACAGCCCGCAAATCCGCCGCGCGAGCTCGTGTGCGGGTCGGGCGAAATCGATCCGTCCGTCGGTCTTCTTCAGCTTCGGTGCGTGGCTGACCTTCGCCGGGTCTTGTGGCGTCCCGGGGGTCTTGGGGTCGGCTTCCAGTCGTTGAAACACCTCGCGTACGGCATCACATCCGATTCGAGCGAGCCGATCATGCAGTTCGTCGGCCGTTTCGTCCGGCGCGATGGCGGTGCGCCGTTGCGCGAGGATCGGGCCGGCGTCCATCTGTGCGACGATCCTGAACAGGGTGACACCGGACTCGGCCGCTCCTTGGATGATGGCCCATTGGATCGGCGCGGCGCCGCGAAACGCCGGCAGTCGCGAGGCGTGGAGATTGATCATGCCGGCCGGGAACGCCTCGAGCAGCGCGGCGCCGAACTTCTGGCCGTAGGCGGCGACGTATCCGATGTCGGCGTTGAGGGCTTTCAGTTCGGCGATCACGCCGGGCGTGTTGACGTCCGCGGGCGTGAGAACCGGCACGCCGGATTCGAGGGCGATCTGTTTGACGGGCGTGGCCGATGGCTCTCGTCCGCGGCCCCGGACCTTGTCCGGCTGCGTGACGGCCGAGACGATTTCGTGGCCATCGTTCAGGATGGATCGAAAGGTCGGGACGGCGAACTCGCTGGAACCGAAAAACACGACATGCATCGGGAATCCTCACGGACGGCGGCCGTCCGGGTGTCAGAATCGCGGGGCCTTGCGATTGAAATCCGATTCCAGTCTCTTGAGGGCCTTACGATTGGCGATCTGGTCGGCCTGGAGCATCTGGTCGATGATCAGCCGTCCGTCAAGATGATCGCATTCGTGTTGCCAGCAACGGGCGACCAGGTCTGTGTCTGTCAAACGGACGGGCCGGCCGGTAACGTCGAGAGCATCGAGAGTGCAGTGCTGCCGTCGCGTGACGGTGACGGTCACTTCCGGGATGGACAGGCAACCCTCTTCGCCGACGATGTTGCCTCCGTCCAGGGTCGCCTTGGGATTCACGATGATCCGATCCTCGCCGGGCACGCCGGTTGTGTTGCAGACGAACATTCGCCGGAGCACGCCGACCTGCGGAGCGGCGAGACCGATACCGGCGTCTTCACGCATCAATTCGAGCATGCGCCGCGCGAGCGCGGCCAGCTCATCATCAAGTTGCTCGACGGGAGCGCAGACCTTGTGCAGCCTGGGATCGGGGTACTTGATGATTCGCAATGTTGCCAGATCCATCGCCACAGGCGGCGGCCTCCCGAGGGGCGTCCGTTTCTGAAAATCCATGGCTTCCCATTTTAGTGCCATTGCTGCCGGGTGAAAGCCGGAGGCGTGGTCCACGGGGAACGTCCGAGATTCTATGCTGGACCGAGAATTTCTTCTCGGCCTCGGCCGTGCTGGACCGAGAATCCCTTCTCGGCCTCGGCCGTGCTGGACCGAGAATCCCTTCTCGGCCTCGGCCGTGCT
>JBHHVX010000104.1:0-13945 GCA_046754505.1 Phycisphaerae bacterium
CGAGCCGTGGATCATCCGGTCCGAAGTCCTCGGCCTCGTTGAGGGCGGCGCGGAACATCCGCTCGGCGCGGCGGTAGTCGCCCTTCTTGCGAGCGGCCTTGCCCGCATCGATGTAGGTCTTCCACAACACGTCCTGAGCGGCGGCGGGCGGGACGCAGCAGCCCAGACCGATCACCACGATTGCCACACACACGAACTCTTTCAGCATTCGGCTCATCATCGGTTCCTCCGAAATGGCGCGGCCGGCGCCGCCGTGGCGACCCCACGAACGGCGGCCGGCGCACGGCCCATTCTACTCGACGAGGCACTGTGTCGTCAAGGGCGACACGGACCGGGGACCTGCGCTGGAGTCGTGACAGAATCGGCGGGCCAGTGCATCCCGCGGCACTGGCGGACAAGCCGCCAGTGGCACCCGCGCGCCGACATGGGAGATGATTCCCATGGCACAGGGGACCGAGAAGGGATTCACGGTCCAGCACGATCAGAGCCGCGACCGTGAGGGAGCGGGGTTCGCGGTCAGGCACGGCCCGCTTCCTCACGGGCGCGGCTCGGAAGAGGCTTGTCAGTCTTCAATCTTCAGTTCTCAGTTCTCAGTTCTCAGTTCTCGGCTTTCGGCTTTCGGCTTTCGGCTTTTGACGTTTTGACTTTTTGATGTTTTGACTTTTCATCGGCCAGACGCGGCGGCCCGCGACGTAGGTCGCTCGCACGCGAACGTCGCCCAGGGCGGCCGGTTCGACCGTGAGCACGTCGTCTTCGAGAATCACGAAATCCGCCAGCAGGCCCGCCCGTATCCGGCCGAGGCAGTCCGCGTCGCCGGCGGCTTCGGCCCCGCCGATTGTGTACGCCCGTAGCGATTCGGGCACGGTCAGGCGCTGCTCCGGCACGAAGAGCGCGCCGTCGAGGGTCCGCCCGGTCACCGCGGCCCGGATGCCCTTGAAGGGGTCCAGCGTAACGACCGGCCAGTCGCTGCCGAAGGCCACGCGGGCGCCGGCGTCGAGGAGGCTGCGAAAGGCATAGCTGGTCCGGCAGCGGGCGGTCCCGATGGCCTGTTCGGCGTAGCGGCCGTCGTCCGCCTTGTGCAGCGGCTGCATCGATGCGATCACGCCGAGGGAGGCAAATCGCGCGATGTCGCCGGGCAAGAGGTGCTGGGCGTGTTCGATGCGAAACCGCGCCGTCGCCGTGGCGGAACCGGCGGATCGAGACCGGCCGACTGCCTCGTAGATATCCAGCACGAGGTGATTCGCCTGATCGCCGATGGCGTGGATCGCGGGTGTGAAACCTGCGTCACAGACGGCTTCGCACATCTGTTGCAACCGGCCCTCTCTTTGCGCAATCGCGCTGAGCAGGCCGCGGCGGTCCGGCTGGTCCGGCGGATTGTCGGCAAACGGAGCGGCCATGTACGCCGTGCGGGAGCCGAGCGAGCCGTCCATGAATTGCTTGAAACCGCAGATCCGCAGCCAGTCGTCCACACGATGATGTTTCACCCGGTCGATATAGGCGGTCCAGTCGTCCTCGCTGACATAGACGCGCACGCGCAGGGTGAGCGCGCCGTTTTGGAGCGCCCGATCCACCGCCGCCACCACCGACCACGGCGACATCGTGTGAACGCTGGTGACGCCGTGGCGGTTGGCCTCGCGCATGGCGGCGCGAAGCGCCCGATCGACCTGCCGGCGCGACGGCCGAGGCGCGTGCGACGACACCCGATCGATCGCCGCGTCCCGCAGCAGGCCCGTCGGCTCGCCCGTCGCCGGGTCGCGCACGATCTCACCGCCCGCCGGATCGGGCGGTCCCGACCGGTCGATCCCTGCGAGGCGCAACGCCGCCGAATTCGCCAGCGCCCCGTGCCCGTCCATGCGGCTCAGCAGAAGCGGCACGTCTCCGGTCACCACGTCGATCCAGTCGCGCGAGGGCTGCGTCGCGTCCGGCCAGCTCTCGGTCGACCAGCGGCCGCCGAGAATCCATTCGCCGGGGGCGGTAGACGCAGCCCGTTCGGCGATGCGGGCGATGAACTCCGCGCGATCGGCCACATCGCGCAAGTTGAGTCGGGCCAGTTGAAGCCCGCCGGAGATCAGGTGCAGGTGCGCGTCACACAGACCGGGGATCACGCGGCGGCCGCCGGCATCGATCACGCGTGTTCGCGCGCCCCGCCAGGCTCGCACATCGCCCGCGTTCCCCACGCAGACAAATCGGCCCTCCCGGACGGCAAAGGCGGTGACCTCCGGTCGATCCCCGTCGGCCGTCCAGACGCGGGCGTTGAGAACGATCAGGTCCGCAGCGCAACCGGCAAGCCCAAACAACCCCGCAATGGCGATCAGACGAGCAAAACGCATGATTCGATCCTCGATTCCAGACTCGCGGCGGAATTGTAACGGACCCGCAGCCGACGGTCAGATACACTGTCGTTGACGCGTGCGACAGGTGCCGGACGCGTGGGCGCCACTGTCGTGGGTGCCACTGGCGCGGGTGCCACTGGCGGCTTGTCCGCCAGTGCCCCGTGATGCGCCGGCCCGCTGCCGCGAGCGAGTGGGTCAGCGTGCCACCCATCGCTGCGCTCCGGTGCTCTGATGAACGCGTCGGCCCGCGGCCAGAAGCCCCGGAGGCGATCCCGACCGTGAACGATCAAACCGCCGACCGAGACGCGGCCGTCATCGAGATCGACGGCCTGACCAAGCGCTACGGAACGGTCCGCGCGCTGGCGGGCCTGGACTTGCGCGTGCCCCGGGGAACGATCTTCGGGTTCCTCGGGCCCAACGGTGCCGGCAAGACGACCGCTCTGCGAATCCTCCTGGGGCTGCTGCGAGCCACGGCCGGACGGGCCAGACTCTTCGGCCGCGACGCCTGGGCCGACTCGACCGCCATTCGGTCGCGGCTCGGCTATCTGTCCGGAGACGTCCGTCTCTACGAGCGCATGACCGGCGCCCGCTTCCTCGCGTTCTGTGATCGCATGAGAGGGGACGGCGCGGCTGGCGAGATCCAGCGCCTGCGCGAACGCTTCGAGCTCGATCTCGATCGCCGCATCCGCGACTATTCTCGCGGAATGAAACAGAAGCTCGGTCTGATCCACGCCATGATGCACCGTCCGCCGCTGTTAATCCTCGATGAACCGACCGTCGCCCTCGATCCCCTCGTCCGACAGACCCTCTACGCCGAGCTGCGCGCCGCCGCCGCCGAAGGTCGAACCGTCCTCTTCTCCAGCCACACGCTCAGCGAGGTCGAGGCCCTCTGCGATCGCGTCGCGATCATCCGCGCCGGCCGTCTGGTCGAGGACGCCGCCATCAGCGATCTGGGCGCCAGGGCCTTGCGGCGCGTGGAGTTCCGCCTCAAGGACCGCGCGCCCGCCACCCTCCGCGTACCGCCCGGACTGACCGTCACCCACACCGGCGACCACACCATGACCGCAAGCTGGGCCGGACCGACAGACCGACTCATCGCCTGGCTGGCGACGCTCGATCTGTCCGACGTCACCATCACCGCGCCAAGACTGGAAGACCTCTTCGCCACTTACTATCGAGAAGATCCGACGGCTGAACACGAGCCGCGTCCCGGCGCCTCCGATAGCCCCGATCGGAAAGGCAGTTGCCCGTGAACGCTGCGCTCATCCGCAAGACTCTTCGAGACTACCGCCTGATCCTCACCGGCGCGGTCGGACTGCTGGTCGGTTTCATCATCGTGATGATATTCGCCTCCGATTCAGTCCTGCAGCAGGGCGACGACCTCGTCCCCAACATCGAATGGATCCGAAAGCTGATCAGCGCCATACTCGGGGCCGACATCGCCCAGTTCATGACGCCGACCGGCATGGCGAGCTTCACATTCACCCACCCCATGACGTGGACCCTCATTATCGCCTGCATCCTGACGATGTCCAGCGGCGGGATCGCCGGCGAAATCGACCGCGGCACGATGGACGTGCTCGCGGCGCTCCCCGTCTCACGCGGTCGAATCTACACCTCATTGACGTTCGTGACAGCTGTCTCCGGCATCCCGATCTGCGCCGCCGTGTGGTCCGGAGTCTACATTGCGACCCACCTCCTCGGCCGGACGGACGTCGACATGGACGCTCTGGCCATCCTCACCGCCCACCTGTACGCAGCGTACATCTTGCTCACATGCTTCTCGTTCGCCGTGTCGGCCATGTGCAGCCGCCGCACCACCGCCATCGCGATCGTTTTCGTCTTCGTCTTCTACTCGTTCGTCCTCAACGTGGCCGGCGCGTTTTGGGAACCCCTCCGCCGCATCGCCTTCACCGGTTTCCTGCACTACTACCTCCCGCTCCCCATCGTCCGCGACCGCGCTTGGCAATGGGACAATCTCGGCGTCCTGCTCGCCGGCGCCGCCGTCTGCTGGACCACCGGCCTGCTCGCATTCCGCCGACGCGACATCCCCGCGACGTGACCGGCCGTGGTGCAGGCTTCCAGCCTGCGCGGGTGCCACCGGCCGGGTGCCGCTCAACGCCGGGTGCCACTGGCGGCTCATCCGCCAGTGCCACCTGTTCCGCCATTGGAAAACGTCCGACGACACCGCTAGCATCATCTTAGGCTGCAAATGGCGCCCCCCCACTGCGAGGGCCCAGGGAATCACGACCATGGCTGTCCCGACATGCCCCCATTGCGGCGCCGCGACTCGGTCCGGGGCGCGGTTCTGCGCGTTCTGCGGAGCACGCGCGGCGTCTCCCGAGCACAGCCGCCCCTTGTCCCCGCAGCGCATTCGGCCGCGCCGAGCCGGTCCGGCGTTCCTCCTCGCCATCGCGATGGGAGCCTTGGTCATTCACGTTCTGCTCTACACCCATGCCAAACGGCGCTTCGGACCATGGCACATGCCGAGCCTTCGGCACCCCATCCAGCAGCCCCTCCTCCCGCGGCATCCAAGACATACCCCGACATGGCGCGATCCCACAGGCACCAGGAGCCGACCGAAAGCGGACTACAGGTTTCCGGACCGTTGACGATCCATCCTGCCGGCCCGATCGGCAAACATGCGGCAGGGCACCCGTCGCGCCGGAGACCACTGGCCGAGGCACGTCGGCCACAGGGGGCCGACCTACAACCGCTCATCAAGTCCGCACGGACTATCGCGGCCCCGCGCTCGGGTCCCACGCCCTTGCCCAATGGTCCCCGGCGGTTGTACACCTTATACTTCTCCTGACGGTGGCCCCGATTGCGAGGGGCGACGCACACCGCCATGAGGAGTAACGCCATGCCGATCCAGACGGACATTTTGGCCTTCTTCCAAAACCTCGGCATGCCGGAGATGATCGTCATCGGGGTCGTCGCCCTGCTGATCTTCGGACGCAGGCTGCCGGAAGTCGGACGTTCCGTCGGCAAGAGCATCGTCGAGTTCAAGAAAGGCCTTCGCGAGACCGACGACGAGGTCAAGCGAATCGGTCGCGACGACGCGCCAGCGAGCGATCGGCCCAAGCAGAGCGTCAACGATCAGACAACCGCCAAGACGTTCAACGACCCCGACCATTCAGGGTCCTCCGACGCAAGAAGTAACTGAGGATCCCCCTCCCCCCCCGAGTCGCGGGCCTCATCCCGCTTACCGGCGCCGTCTATCTGCGCCCCTTCGGCGGCTCACCCGCCAGCTGCTCCATCAGCAGCCCGAACGCCTGTTCCACAAAAGCCGGCGTGGCGTGGCCCGGAATGTCCAGCAGCTTGATCATCGCAAAGCCGATCGCCGCGTGGATGAGTTGCCACGCCAGCCCGGCCGCCGACACGTCCCCCCGAACCTGACCCGCCCGCTGCGCACGCCGGATGATGTTCGTAAGGAACCGCGCGTATTGCTCGTAGTGCTTCCGCAGCGGCTCCTGGATCGTCGGTTCCCGGTGTTCGATCTGGGCGCTGAAGATGACCTGATAGAGCTTCCTGGACCGCGAGTCCGTCGTAGCGGGGTTCAACCGCATGAGAACGCGAAGCTGATCCATCGGCGAACTCAAGGGCGCGATCGCCTTCCGCCACCCGCGAAGCACCTCGCGCCCGACCTGATCCAGCATCGCCACAAACAGGTCGTGCTTGCTCGCAAAGTGCTGGTACAGGACCGGCTCGCTGACCTCGGCCGCGCGGGCGAGCTGCGCGGTCGTTGTCCCTCGATAGCCGTATTCCGCGAAGCAATCGATCGCCGACGCCAGCAACTGCCGGCGGCGGGCGGTGGCCTTCATCCGCGGTGCCATCGCCGGGTCCTCACGAACCGGGTCGTCCGACCGACCCGCTACAACAGAAACGCCGTCGCAGTGTACGGCGCCAGCCGTCTCCTCACGAGCGGGCCTCTGATTCGGTGCTTGCCGCGGACGTCCTAGTGCAACTCACCCAGCGAGCCGGACTTCGAGGGACGCGTGCTTGCCGACGCCGATTTCGAATACGGCGGACGCTCAGCCCACGAGTCGACGCCGTCCAAACGGCGACGCTTTGTGTCCATGATGACCCCCGCCACATACTCGCGGATGAATGCACGCGACGTGCTGTCGATATGTCCCCCCTCGTAGCCGGTCTTCGCAAACTCGCTCCGATACGGAATGTTGCGGAGCTTTTCGTATTGTGTCTTGCTGTCCGGACCGACGTGCCTCGGAAGCCGAAAGCCGACCAACCCGGCCACCCCCTCCATCGCCGACGCCCGGTCGACCGTGCCGGAATACCAGACGACGTTCTTGAGTATCCGGTCTTCCGGCGAATGCACCACATACAACCGACCGCCGATCCGCTTCAGTGCCCGGGTCAGGTCGTAGTCCGCCGACAGACTGCATCCCAGAAACACCACGTTGTCCACATGGTACTTCTCAGGGAGATACTCGAGCGCAAAGGTGGTGATCCCAGTTCCGGCGGACAGGGCGATGAGATTGACCGAGCGGCCGGGGTATCGCCGCATGTACGCGCGAATCCGGGACGCCAGATCGGCGGCCGACAGCCGGTTGTTGTGAAGATCGATCTGATCACGGGCGTGGCTGACGCCCTGCCACGTGAAGACCTCAACAAGCCCCGAATAGCCCGCCTCCTGGAGGCCGCGCGGCACGTCTATCGACCCCACGTGGCCGACCGGACCGGCACCGCCCACATAAAACGTGATCCCGTGGCGCTCATCACCGGTCTGACCCATCAGCGACGCTCGGCGCACCAGCCAAGCACAGCCGGTCGCCTGCGTGACCGCCACCACCATCCACACACCGACAACGTATTTCAGGAAATGGTATCTGCTCAAGAATCCGATTCTGTTGCGAGAAGCCCGCCGTGTCCATCCGTGCCTGACGGGATTATAGCGTGCGCCTTCGATCTGTCACGGCATGATGCGAATTGTAGTCTGGGCAAGACCGGCCAGCCTACGCGAAGACGTCAAGCAATCGCGAAGTGTCGGTGGCGGAACCATTGGCGGCACCGGCCTGGGCCTGCTGGCCAGCGGCGTCGATCAATTGAACCGCAATATCACCCTGCGCCCGCTGCGTGTCGAGAGATTTCGCCGCAACGGCGATTTGAATCGAAGCGGCCGTCTGGGCGGACTTGAAGTTCACGATCGATGAAGCCAGGGATGCAACGCTCATGTCCCCTCCATCGGCCGGAGCCGCCGCACGCTCAAGCATACGCCCTCACAAGGACCGACCGTCCGAAACAACAGCGCGTTCGGCGGCCTCGCCGAATTCCGAGTCCTGCGGAAGAGGAAAAACATCGCGAGCGGCCGGCCCGCGATCCCTACCACCCCTCATGGGCCTCGGCGAGCGATTCGGACACCTTATCGCCCATCGCTGAAACGGCGCCAATCGCCACGACGATAATCAGTGCAATCATCACGGCATACTCGGTCGCCGTCGCCCCGGAGTCCGACCACAGGAACGCCTTCATCCGCCGCGTCAGTCTGACCATGGATCACCTCGACCTTCTCGGAACCCGACGAACTCACGCACACCTCGATCAAGCTTACGAATCAATCTCCGCAAGACCAACCCAACTCGCCACGCTTGCCCGGATTCACATCCCGCCTGCCTCACGCTACGATGGACCTTGCATTACCGGGCACGGACACAATCGGACTCTCTCGGGCAGACGCCCGACCGCCGAGCGAACATGGATCACTTCGAGTATCGGAACGGTCAACTCCACTGCGAACGACGGCCCGTCGCGGAGATCGTCGAGCGCGTTGGAACCCCAGCCTATATCTACTCGGCCGCAACGCTCATCGACCACTACGACCGCGTTGCCCGGGCATTCGCCCCCGTAAACGCCCTCATCTGCTACTCCATAAAGAGTTGCTCCAACCTCCACATCTGCCGGCTGCTCCGCGAGCGCGGGGCCGGCTTCGACGTCGTGTCCGGCGGCGAACTCGTGCGGGCTTTGGAGGTCGGCGCCGACCCGGTCCGGATCGTGTATGCAGGCGTCGGCAAGACCGACGATGAAATCAACCGGGCCATCGACGCCCGGATCGGCTGGTTCAACGTCGAGTCTGAACCGGAACTCGAAAACCTCATCGAGATCGCCCGGGGCCGCGGCGCGACGGTCAACGCCGCCCTCCGCGTCAATCCCGACGTCGATCCCCGGACCCACCGCTATACCACGACCGGCACCCGCGAGACGAAATTCGGCGTCGATCTCGAACGCGCCCAGCGCGTATTCGACCGCTACGCTGCGCAGGACGCCATACGCCTGACGGGGATCCACCTGCACATCGGGTCACCCGTCAACAACGTCGATCCCTATGTCCGGGCCATCAAGAAGGGACTGGCACTGATCGACTCCCTCCGTTCCGCGGGATTCCGAATCGACATGCTCGACATCGGCGGCGGCTTCGGCGCCCACTACCGGGCAGACGAGGCCCCGCCCGCTCTCCGTTACGCCGAGGCCATTCTCCCCCTGCTCCAGGATCGCAACCTCCGAATCATCCTGGAACCGGGCCGGTCCATCGCCGCCAACGCCGGCATCCTCGTCGCCCACACGCTCTATGTGAAACAGTCCGGAGACCGCCATTTCCTCATCTTGGACGCCGGCATGAATGACTTGATCCGCCCGGCGCTCTACGAAGCCTACCACTTCGTCTGGCCCGTCCGACCGCCTCCGGGCTTCGTGCCCACCGAGCGCGGTGAATATCCGGCGTTGCCGGGCACAACGCTCATGGATGTGGTCGGACCGGTCTGCGAGACAGGCGATTTTCTCGCGAAGGATCGCCCCCTCCCGCCGATGACACGCGGTGACCTCGTGGCGATCTTCTCCGCAGGAGCCTACGGCATGGCGATGGCTAGTCACTACAACACGCGGCCCAAGCCGCCCGAAGTGCTCGTCGAAGGCGATTCCTTTCGTGTCATCCGCCGGCGGGAAACGTGCGACGACCTCCTCGCCGCGGAACGAGACGCGATGCCCGGCGTTGAATAGCGCCGTTTCAGCTCGGTGAGCGCCGCCGATCCCGTAGGACGCACGCGAGGATTCACTCCCGAGACCGCGACGCCAACCCGAGTCGGTCGATCTTGGATTCAATCTCGGCCCGGTACGCATCATTGTAACGGTTGGGTTTGGAAACGTAGATTCGCCGGCGATCGAGTTCGAGCGCAGTGCGATACTCGGCTGCGGCGGCTTCCCGCACCTCGGCCGATCCCACGACCGCGGCATTCTCTTCGAGCAATTGCGCAAGAAAGACATGATCGTTCGGCGACGTTGGATAGTATGCCACCGCGCCGCGCATCGCGGCGATGGCCCGCGACAACGCCTCGGACTCACCCGTCCGCTTGAAACGCTGGTAGAGCACGGTCGCGCGGTATCGATGCAGCGCCGGATGCAGCGGATCGCGCTGCTCCAGTTCATCCAAGACATCCAGCACTATATCCGTCGGTGACTGCCCGGCCCCGTCGCCAGGTTCGTCCCGCGGAGGCGGGACGCGGCGAATCAGCTCGCCGGCCAGCTCCGCAAGCGCCGTACCGTCCCACGGGTAAGTGCGGCTCGCCGATCGGTATTCGGAGAAGCCCGGCGACTCAAGGAAACCCGCCCACGTCGGCATCCGGGGCGAATGCCGGGCCGCCTCGATTGACCGTCCCGCCGACGCCGCCGGCCATGCCACGAAGATCAGGAACAGCGACACGACCGCCGTTCCAATCGCCGCGACGCCGATGGCAGCCCCGCGACGCGGAATCGCATGTGCGCCCGCCGGTGTCTCTCCCTCGCGAGCCGCCAGCAAGACGGCCATCATCGCGAAGAACGTCGTCGCCGCGCCAGGCCAGAACATCGCCAGATCGACGCCCGTATGCAACACGAACCCGACAGCGCCCGCGCACAGCCCACCCGCAAGCGGTCCGAGGTCGTCATCCGAAAACGCCACCGCCCGACGCGATTCAATCGAACCCAGCACAAACACAGCCACCCACACCGGCAGCGCGATCATCCACGTCAACCAGATGAAACGCGGATCGGCGCCGGCCAGAACTGCCAGCCACGCGCCGCTGAACACGACGAGGATCGCAACGGCCCAAGGACCGATCGCACCGCTTGGTCGCTCCGTCTCGGTCGTTTCCGGCGGCGGCCGGGCGACGCGCCGCGACACCCCCACGAACAGGACAATCAACCCCAACAGCCCGACCACGCCCCATTCCGTCCCCGCACGCACGATCCAACTGTGCGGTGATTGGACCTCCTCCGGACACACAAGCGGCTTGTATCGCAGAAACCACCGGCCGAAATTGTCCGGCCCCACGCCCCACGGCCCCTGATCGAGGACGAGGTCCCACGCCCCCTGCCAGTAAAAGTGCCGAAACAGCATGGACCGCCCGAGGGCATCCGGCCTGACGTGCTGCACGCCGACAGCGGTAGCGCCCCCGGCCAGCAAGAATGCCCAGAGTAGGACGTAGGACCACCGGCGATGGCGCGCCAGCCATCCGCGGATCAGGTGACCCGCGATCCATAGCAGCCCGGCGCATCCCAGCGCAAGGGCCGCCCCCTTGCTCTGCGAGAACCCCAGCATTACGGCGCCGCCCACGCCAATCACCACAGGCAGGATCAGGCTGCCGTGCGGTCGCCGACGAAAGCGACTGAACGCGACGGCGAACGCGACGCTGACGATCAGAATCAGAAAGCTGCCCAGCACGTTGGCGTGGTAAAAATAGCCCGTCGCGGCCCGACTTCGCAGGCGCTGCTCGAAATCATGCACCCGGCCCGCTCCCAGCGGACCGGCCATCGCGATCATTCGCTGTTGGTCGTATTGCCGGAAATAAGCCTCCGTGTCGGGATACTCGACGGCGACCTGATAGGCGGACTTGGCGACGACCATCGCGCCCGTCGCGAGAATCACACCGAGCGCCAGCCGCACCTGCCACCGCCGGACCAGCAGTTGCCGAAGCGTCAAGAGGAGCGCGATCGTCGCCAGGAAATCGAGCACGCCGATCAAGGCCAGGTGCCGCTGCCCGGCCCGGCCGAGCGACACCATCGCCGCAACGCACAGGAGCGCCGCCCCCGCCTCCGCTCCCGTCCATCGATAGCCTCGTCTCCCGATCCACAGTCGCCCACATACGACCAGCACGGCGGCAACGCCGATCGCAGCGATGATCGCGTAGGTCGTGGCGGGCAGGGCGCTCGGTGGCGCAGCGGTTCCGCGAAAGAAGTGTGGCGACTCAAACGTGTGCGTCTCGGAAACCACCGCCCGCAGCGGGATCAACGCCAGCAGGATGAGCAACGCCACCCGTTCGGCCCGAGTCGCGGCCTCGGCGTTCGATTCCGCGTCGGCGGCCTCCGTCCCCGCACGCTGAAGGTCCCTCTTACTGGACGCCCGCTTTGTCATTCCAGTCCGTCTTCTCCAGCAGGGCCACGAGAGCGATGATCAGCAGGGTCTGTAAAACGACAACCGAGGCGATCAACCAGTCCGCCTTCGGCAGCAGCAACGCCGGCAGAGCCGTCGCCAGCGTCGCCAGCCAGATCACGAGCACCGCCTGCCGCACGCCCATCCCACGCCGCAACAGGCGGTGCGAAAAGTGACGCTGATCTCCCGTCCAGATTCGAGCCCCCGTGCACAGACGAAGAAAAATCACGCTCGCCGTGTCGTACAACGGAACCGCCATCACGACCAGAGGCGCCACGACACCGATCGGACGTTGTCCGAGGACTGGGTTCGCAAAGGTCGTCAGGATGGTGAAGACCGCCAGGAGCATACCGACCAGCAGGCTGCCCGCATCGCCGAGGTAGATCGAGGCCGGATGAATGTTGAACGGCAGGAAGCCGGCCAAGGCGCCGAACAACAGCCAGCAGCACGCCGGCACGAAGACCTGCCCGGCCATCATCGCCGCCACGGCGAAAACCGCCGCCGCGATCGCCGCCACGCCCGCCGCCAGACCATCCATGTTGTCGAGGAAATTCAGCGAGTTTGTCAGCGTCACGATCCACAGGATCGACAGCGCGGCCGAGGGAAGCCAACCCAAGTGTGACATCAGTCGCAGATCGCAACCCACGACTACCAGCGCCGCCACCACAACCTGCCCGACCAGCTTCGTTCCGGCACCCATTGGTCGGGCGTCATCAAACAGGCCCAAACCGCAGATCAGCGCCGCCGCTACCGAAATCCAGATCACGGCCGACGTTTTCGCAACGACTCCGCCAAGATGCGCCGCCAGCCCTGCCGGAATCCACGCCGGCACGTCCGACGCGATCAGCCACGCCGCAATCGCCCCCCCCAGCATCGGCAAGACAACCGCCAGAAGAAGCGGGATGCCCCCCCCCAGCGCCACCGGCGAGGCGTGTCCCTTGTGCCCTCCGGGGCGATCCACGAACCCGTGCGAAGCCGACCACCGGCGGACGGCCCACGTCCCCAGCAGGCTGATGGCCGCGCCGACGGAAACCGAGACGATCGGGATCGCAATCTGTAGCATCAACCGCCCTGCCAGCGCCCCACACACGACGCAGGCCGCACACACCGAGCCGCGGCATTCATGCCACGCCCAACGATGAGATCAGACCAGATTGAGTCTAACCCCCACCCCACGATCCCGAAACGCGGCGCCCCCCACCACCACTGAGAGCGGCTGGCCGTGACCGTTCAGGCGGACTCGATGGCGACGCTGCGGGGGCGGTCTGGGTCATCACACGCCGAATCTGTCACGCACCGAAAACAACACGATTTCCGCCGCTGCTCTTGCATCGTCTCCTGCGAACCGATAGGGTAACGGGAAGCAGATGACGAGGGCTTGGTGAAGAAGGAACTTCGATCCAAACTGCGGGCCATCTTGGGCGGCATCCCGCCCGAAGAACTTCAGCGGAAGTCGCGCGTAGCCACCTCTCTGATGATTCGGGAACCCGAATACAAGAACGCCGAAATCATCATGATCTACCTGTCGCTGCCGAACGAAGCAGACACGACCTCACTCGTGCTTCAGGCATGGCAGGACAGAAAGAAGGTCGTGGCGCCTCAAGTCACCTGGGAGAGTCGACAGATGATCCCCGTCGAAATCCGGGACCTGAACGAAGACGTCACAGAAACCGGCGTGGGAATACGCCAGCCCGTGCGCGGCCTGCCGATCCCCATCGAGCTGATCGATCTCGTGATCGTGCCGGGGTTGGGATTCGATCCCTTCGGCAACCGCCTCGGCCGCGGGCGCGGATTCTACGACCGCTTCCTCGCCAAGCCCCAGTTCCGCGGCGTCGCCACCGGTTTCGCCCTCGAAGCCCAGGTCGTCGAATCGATCCCCGCCGGTGCCCATGACATCAAGGTCTCCATGCTCGCGACCGACGAGCGGATCCGCCGCTTCGATCCATAACGCCCCCTGAACAGAACCGCACCCGTGAGGAAGCGGCCCTGACAGAACCCGCGCTGTCACCAAGACCCGCTCACGCCCTCATCGCCACGGGTTGGCCGGCGGCAGACCGAGTTCGGCCAGCTTGTCTACGCAGCGCTGGAACTGCTGGGCACAGCCGACCTCGGTGCCGGGGCCTCACTGCTGCTGAAGACACCAGTCGGTAAACGCCGCCAGGGCCTCGGGCGTGGCAACGGCGGCTCCGTT
>JBHHVX010000105.1:0-13539 GCA_046754505.1 Phycisphaerae bacterium
GAAGAGCAGTTCCGCTCCGCGAGCCTCATCGTCACCGTCGAGCCGGACGAGTTGTGAGTGTCGGCGAACACACTCGCCTTCCAGCCCTCAACCGCACGTCGGTCTCTCAGGCCGGCTTGATGCCGAAGCGGATGGTCTTGGACTTGTGCTGGATGTCGAGGATGACCATTTTGAACAAGCGCCCTGATTGGCCACGGAAGGTCGCCGCCTGACCGACGCGGATGTCCCGAACCTTCTTGAATCGTTTGCGTCCGTAATAGAGATTCAGGTCGGCGTCGCCCTCGCTGTCCGTATCCTTCAGCTTGATCGTGACGCCGTCGACGGCCTCGATGAGCTTGACGTAGCGGTGGTTGCTGCGACTCAGGGTGTGCACGCTCAGAAACGCGGGCACCGCGCTGCCGTCGCCCCCTCCGGCATCCGGTCCGTTCGACCTTGGTTTGCTGCGAACGTCGTACTCCGGCGGCTGCGGCACCTGGCGCGCGCGCGGAGAGGCCAGTATGGGTGCCCCGGTCGGCCGCCCGCCAGACGGCTCGGTCGATTCGACCGGCGGCGCCGGATTCTCCGATGGAGTGGCTCGGACCAGGGCGTCCTTGACGACGGGAAGAGTTTTCATCGGCGACTGCTCGGGTTCCGGCGGCGGACGGTCGGGATCGAGGGAGGGCTCCGGCAGGGCGCGTCGGCCACGGAGGGGCGACGCTACATTTGCGTCGCCGACAGCGCTCTCCGCCGGTGACGGCCCGGGACCGTTTCCGACTGACACAACATGTGGCGGTTCGGCGTGCGGCTCGGGCGCCGGTTCCGCGTCCGGCAGGTGGCCGTCGTGCTCGGACTCTCGCAATGAATCGAGCCAGGCGAGAGCGTCCGCCAGGTTCGTCCTCGCCGTCGCTGGCGGGTTCTCGGCTCCGGGCGGATCGTTTTCGGGAACTCGCGGCGTTGCGGACAACGGCGGCCCGGCCTCTGTGTTCTTCGCAATCGCCGGAGGCAACTCCTTGGGGACGATCGCGGCAGCCGCTGAAGCGTTCGAGTCGTCTGTATGGCCCGCATCCGCCAACTCCGGTTGCGCCGCCTGTTTCGCTGACGGTCGGGCCGTGTTGACGACGGTCTCGTCGACGGACGGAGTCTCAGTGACTTGCGCGACGGCCTCATCCGGCGCTGTGGCCTCCGAGGCGCCGTTGGTTGCGTCCGTCGCGGATCCGACGGGTTCGATGTCCGCCTTCGAGGGCCTGGCGTCCGCCACGACGGTTTCGGGCAGGCGCACGGCGAGCGCCGGATAGCCGCGGCGCATCCATGTCAGGCGTGCGCCGGCGATTTCCGTTTCATTGTCTTTTTCCAGGCCGCGAATCACGTCGGCCAGGAACGGATCGTTGGGATGGATCGCGAGCGCGCGCATATACATTTGCCAGGCTTCGCCCGTTCGACGCTGTCTTTCGGCGATGCGTCCGCGCGACTCCCAGTGCGCCGCGGCGCGTGGAATGGTCCGCCTGAGGGCGGCCGCGACGGCTCCGCTGTCGGGGTGCTCGGCCGCGGCCCGGCAGTACCTTTCATAGGCCACATGGACCTTGCCTTCCCTCTCGGCGTCTCGCCCCTCGACGAATGCCTTGCCGTCTCCGCAACCTGCCACGGCGAGGAGCAGGGTGAGGGACGTGATTGCCCG
This sequence comes from Phycisphaerae bacterium, assembly GCA_046754505.1. GTDB lineage: Bacteria > Planctomycetota > Phycisphaerae > UBA1845 > UTPLA1 > JAPULF01. Next base: position 1,655 of record JBHHVX010000105.1, read on the forward strand.
ACATGCGCGAAGGGCTGTTGGTCTCATGACGCCCCTCCGCGTCTGGCGGTTACGAGTTCGGCGATGGATCGGTCGAGCGGATAAGGCTTCGGCGTCAGCAGCCGGGGTGCGATCACCGCTTCGACGAAGCGCCAGTTAGTAACGGCGATGTGTCCGCCGTCCCAGTCATAGGCAATGTACGATGGTCGCCAGGGCAGATTGATGACACGTCGGTAGGCGGCGACGGTTGTTCGCTTTTTGTCGTGTGGCATGACGAAACCGGCGATGCCGGCGGGTCGCCCCGGGATGCCATCGGCGTTGACGGCGATCGCTCCAAGGATGCCGTCGGTCCGGCTGGTCGTCGCGTAGAGGTTTCGGCGCACGTGTCGCATGGCTCGCCGCAGGTCGTGTCGGGCGGACACGGACGGGGAAAACAGCACCACGTTATCGACGGCGACGCCCTTCGGCAGCCGTTCGAGTGCTCCGAGGATGACCGCCGTTCCCGCGGACAACCCTATGACATCGATCCGGCCCTTCGAATCACGGTGTCGCGCCGCGGTGAGGCGTTTCGCCAACCCCTTGGCCACACTCTTGCTTCTTGCGGTGATGAGGTGGTCGTGGGCGGGCCCCATGTAGGCGCTCCAGGAGTACGTCTCGAATGTCCCCTTGAATCCCGCACGACGGAGCCCGTGTTCGACGGCTCCCGGACTGCTGTACCAGCCGGCCCCGTCGAGGAAGAACACGACTGGACTGGTTTCCGGTTTCGCACATCCGCCAGCGACCGACAAGAGGAGAACGGCGATCGCGCAGATCCGGCGCCGATCCCCATGACACCCAGTTTCGATGCGTAGATGCCTCATTCGCGAGAGTTCCGCGATTCCATGCCCCAACACAGGTGAATCGCCTATGTTAGTCCATCGTGGCGTCGTCCCCAAGATGCGCCGTCCGACAGGTGGCCTGTCGATCGCCCCAAGGGGCTGCCGCGCTGTTCACGGGGTCGGAGACGGGCGAGGCATCGCGCCGGCACCAGCGTCTGGGGACGACCACTGGAGCTTATAACGTATTGCAATGCATAAGATAACCATCGCATAGCGAGTCTGCCGTCTGCAGCCCTCCAACGGCCGGTCGGACGGGCATTTCGGGGACCCCGCCTGTTATTCGACCCGGCCCGCGTTTGACATCAATAAAGTCGAGTGCTAGCGTTTCGCACCCGGGCCGCCGGGGGAGGAAGTCCCGAATGTTGATTCAGAATGCATCGGGCACGGCCGATATACGGCTCGTGTCCCGCTCGGGGCGCGCGTCGGACGTCGCGGATGGCGTGGCGATAACCTTATACGCGGAACGGGATTAGGATCTAATGGCGAAGAAAACACAACCCGCCCGAAAGGCTTCGTCAGCCGGTACGGCCAAGTCTCTGGTCATCGTCGAGTCTCCGTCGAAGGCCAAGACCATCAACAAGTATCTGGGACGAAGCTACGTCGTCAAGGCGAGCAAGGGACATATCCGCGACCTGCCGCCTCACCGTTACGGTATTGATCCGGGTCGAAATTTCGAGCCGGAATACGAGATCATGGCGGGTAGCGAGAAAACGATCCGTGAGTTGAAAGCGTATGCCGACAAGGCCGACATGGTCTATCTGGCCACGGACATGGACCGGGAGGGGGAGGCCATCGCGTGGCATCTCGCACACGCGCTCGACCTGTCGCCGGAAAGGACTCGGCGTGTCGTCTTCAACGAGATCACGAAGTCGGCGATTGCGGAAGCGTTCGCGCATCCCCATGAGATCGATCGCCACAAGGTCGACGCCCAGCAGGCCCGGCGCATCCTGGATCGCATCGTTGGTTACGAACTGTCTCCGCTCCTGTGGAAGAAGATCGCCAAAGGGCTGTCGGCCGGGCGTGTGCAGTCGGTGGCCGTTCGGCTGATCGTCGAGCGGGAGGCGGCGATCGCGGCGTTCGAGCCGGAGGAGTATTGGACGATCGACGGCGTCTTCGCCACCGACGTCGAACGCGCCGCCGCTCTGGCAAAGCAATGGAACACCTTCCTCAACACGAACACGGGCACGGCGGAGGCTCCGCCGACACAGAAGCAACGTCTCGCATGGCTGGGTGGGCACGCCTGCGTTCACACCTCACTGGTCGAGGTCGCGGGAAAGCCCTTCCGCCCGACCGGCACCGTCGAAAAGGGCGCCGACGGCGTCGCTACGTTTCAGAGTGCGGTGGACGGCGTGCGGCCTCTGAGTTCCGCTCTCGGCTTCCAAGTGGACGACACGGTGAGCGAACCCTGGGAAGACTACGCGCGGCTGGGGTTGAAGCGGATCGCGCTCAAGGGCACCACCGATCAGGCCGCGGCTCCGGAGTATCGGGTCAAGTCGGTGGAGACACGACGGTCCGTCTCCAAGCCGTCGGCGCCGTTCACCACCGCCAGCTTGCAACAGGCAGCGGCGAACCAGTTGCGTTTTTCCACGTCGCGGACGATGCGAACGGCCCAGGCCTTGTACGAAGGCGTCGACATCGGCACCGGCGAGGGCAACGTCGGTCTGATCACTTACATGCGAACCGATTCGAGGAATCTTTCGGCCGAATCGTTGCAATCCATGCGTGGTCTGATCGAGGAGCAGTTCGGCGCAAAGTACCTTCCCGGCAAGCCGAACCGATACGCGAGCGCGAAGAAGGCGCAGGAGGCTCACGAGGCGATTCGCCCGACCGACGCCACGCGATCGCCGGAATCGCTTAAGGGCCACCTCACGTCGGAGCAACTCAAGCTGTATACCCTGATCTGGAAGCGCGCGGTCGCGTCGCAGATGACGTCGGCGCAGTGGGATGCGACAACCGTATTGATTTCGGCTCGGACGCCCGACGGAGAGGCCGTGTTCAAGGCGACCGGCCGGGTGTTGATCTTTGACGGGTTCTACAAGGTCGCCGGCATTCCGAACAGCGGTGATGCGCCGATGCTGCCTTCGCTCGAGGAAGGGCAGGCGATCGCGCCGCTGTCGATCGTGCCGTCACAGAAGTTCACGCCTCCGCCGCCCCGCTTTACGGAGGCCTCTCTGGTCAAGACCCTGGAAGGTGAGGGGATCGGCCGTCCCAGCACGTATGCCAGCATTATCCAGACGATCCAGAACCGCAGTTACGTGGAACAGGAGGACCGCCGCTTTTTCGCCACGCCTCGCGGGGAGATCGTCACGCGCCAGCTTGTCCGGCACTTCCCTCGGATCATGGACATCCGCTTTACCAGTTTCATGGAGGACGAACTCGACAAGATCGAGGAATCCCACCAGGACTGGCACGCCGTTCTCCACGAGTTCTATGACCCGTTCAAGGAGTCTCTCGCTCGGGCGCACGAACACATGGAGGAAGTGCGGGCGGAGCCGAGCGACTACATGTGCGAGAAATGCGGCAAGCCCATGGTGTATCGTCTGGGCAAGAACGGACGATTTCTGGCCTGCACGGGGTACCCAGACTGCACGACCACGATGGATTGCGACCGTGACGGGAAGGCGATCAAGCCGGTCATCAGCGAGCACAAGTGCGGCAAGTGCGGCGGCGAGATGGTGTTGCGGCGCAGCCGTCGCGGGCCTTTCCTGGGATGCAGCAAGTATCCCGAGTGCGACGAGACGCTGCCCTGCGATGAAGAAGGCGTCGCATTGAAGAAGGTCAAGCCGGAGGAGGTCCACGACCGATGCGACGAGTGCGAGAGCGAGATGCACGTGCGGTTTTCCCGGGGCAAGGCGTTTCTCGGCTGCACGAAGTACCCGACGTGTAAGGCGACGAAGCCCGTGCCGGAGGGGATCTACGTCGAGAAACCGCCGCCGGTGGACGCCGGCGTGCGTTGCGACAAGTGCGGGCGCCCGGTGGTCATTCGCACGAGCCGCCGCGGGCCGTTCCTGAGCTGCTCGGGCTTTCCGAAGTGCCGGAACGCCAAGCCGATGAAGAAGCTCGACGAGCTGAAGGAACTGGAGGCCGCCGGCAAGATACCGGACCCGCCGCCGCCCGAGGAGGCCCGGAACGGCAAGAACGGCCGCCGCCCGGCCGGGCGGCGATCCACGACTCGCGTCGACATCAGCCAGCTCGGGCCTCCCCCGAAGGGATTCGCCTGGACCCGTACCGGTCGCCCCGTCGTGGAGACCTGGCCGGAAGGCCCGCTGGCCTGTCCGGAGTGCGGAACCGAGTTGACGCTCCGGACCGGACGCTATGGGCCGTTCTTCAGTTGCGGCAAGTGTCGCAACGCCATCAACTTCCGCGGCGAGGCCAAGAAACGCGCCGAGATCGAAATGCCCGCTCCCGCACGACCGGAACCCATCCCCACGGAGATTCCCTGCCCTGATTGTAGCAGCAAGATGCTGCTCCGAATGGGGCGCACGGGCCGCTTCCTCGGGTGCAGCGGTTACCCCAAGTGTCGCAAGACCATGGAAGCACCGCCCGGGCTGCTGCGGGAAGTGGCGGAGACGAAGACCTAGCGCGTGTTCCTTGTCGGGGCGCAAGCCTTGTTGTGATCGCGCGCGGCGTGGGACGTGTCCCCGACATAGCACGACACGCCGCCGCGCCGCGTCACGCACGAGGGGTGACGCTACGGGTCTTGTTTCGGTGGGCGCGGGTCGCGGGCGCTCTTACGATGGGCGGCCATGCTCGTATTGGATTCCACGCGACCGGTCGTCGAACATGCGGCGCACGTTCGGATCGATGACGGCGCGATCGAGCGCTGGGCCTGCGCGGTGACGCCGCGCGACCTTCGTCCGGCTCATCACGACCTGCCGGCCCATCTGCCGGGTGATCGAGACCAACTGGCCAATCTGGTGCTGCTGATCGACGCGCTCAATTTCTGTTTCTGGTCGCCGAAGCCTATTGAGACGGTGTGGCAGGGTCGGACCTATCATCGCTTCGAGGCGATGTTTGTGTCGCTGCTGCGCGCTGCTCGCCGCGAGCCGAGATGGTGCGATCCGGAGTATTGGGTCGAGGTCTCCTCCGGCGCGATCCGCGAGGCCCTGTACGAACGGGGTGTGTTGCTACTGCTCGACGAGCGGGAGCGCATCCTTCGGGAGGTCGGGCGCACGCTGATCGAGCGGTTTGACGGGCGGTTCATCCATGCCGTGGAGTCGGCCGACTGGAAGGCCTGGCCGCTGGCGGAACTGCTGATGAACGTGTTCGATTCGTTCCGGGATGTCAGCATGTATAGAGGCCGCCCGGTCTATTTTCTCAAGCGTGCTCAGATCGCCGCCCTCGACCTGTCGGTGGCCTTGGAGGCCCGCGGCCATTCGCCGCTGGCCGGGCTGGAGGTGCTAACCGCTTTTGCCGACTACCGTGTGCCACAGGCGCTGCGGCACCTGGAGATTCTGAAACTGTCACCCGCGTTCGCCGGCGCCGTTGAGCGCGGCGACGAGATCGAGCGCGACTCCGATCGGGAGATCGAATTGCGGGCGGCCACCCTCCACGCGGTGGAGCGGATGCGGACGGCCGCGGCGGCCGCCGGCAAGGCGGTTCCCGCCTGGCAGATCGACTGGAATCTTTGGGGCTTGGCCCGCCGCGCAGATATTGCCGCGAACCACCACCGCACGAGAACCGTTAACTACTGAGACCCGGCCCTCGAGCACGGGGCGGGGTGCGATCGTGAACCTGCCCACGCCGCCGTGGTCGTTGTCCGACCGGAGGAATCAGGAATGGCCGCCGCAGCGATCCGATCACGTTGGATATCGCCGCTTGTAGTTCTCGCAGGTGTCCTGTCGCTGGCCGGAGGGTGTGTGAGGCCCGCGACACCGATCGCAGCCACCGCCGGGCCGGTCGAGCTGACCGACGACGAACGATCAAAGCAGATCGAGGCCGATCCGCTGGCCTACCTCCACCATTCGCTCGAGACCACGCGGAGACTGAAGTCCTTCACGACAACCTTTCTTCGCCAGGAACGGCTGGGTCTGTTCAAGCAGCTCCACCCGGCCGAAACGATCTTCGCGGAGTACCGCGACGAGCCGTTCAGTGTTCGGTTCACCTGGCAGGACCCGAACAGTGAGTATTATCAGTGTGTCTACGTCGAGGGACGCGACGATAACAAGGTGCTGCTCCTGACCCGTCATGGTCCCTTCGGGTTGCCGCCTTCGGTCGGCCGCTGGGACCCGCAACTCGGCGTGACCTTTGCCAAGACGCGCAACCCCATCACCGACTTCGGACCTCGCCGCATGTTGGAGCGGACGCTGGACCGTATCGAGAAGGCCCGGCCACACGGCCCGGTCGAGATTCGGCTGATCGGGCTGACCGAGATCGGACGGTCCCGCGAGCGATGCTTTCACCTGGAAATCCGGTATCCGAAGGGCGATCGCTACGCGTGCAAGCTGCACGACCTGTTCATCAACGCAAAGACGGGCATTCCGGTGGCCAGCCGGCTTTGGTTGCCGGGCAAGGCCGATCGCAGTGACGAGACACTCGACGCTCAGTATATATACTCGGATATTCATGCAAAGGCCGCGATGACCGATGCGAACTTCGCCATTGATCCAAAGGGCCTGTCGGCCGCGCACGCGGCGGACCGAACGCCGACCCCCGGCCCGACACCGGGCGGTTCCGCGCCCGGGATTGCCATCTCAGGACAGACTGCGGATCACTAAGACCACGATCACGACGATCGCGATTGCCAGCGCCGCCAGGACGGGCCATCGCTCCAGCAGCGGTGGGCGTCTCTGGGGCAACGGCGCATCGGCGGCCTCGGACGGGACAAGGGCGACCGTTCCGGCGGCGGTGGCGGCATGGGGATCGGCACCCGCGTCGGTGGGGCCGACAATCGCCATTGCCCCACTGCGCGATTCCTCCAGTGCCATGGCATCCATCGCCTTATCGAGGTCGCTCGGACCCGTGGAGGCCAATGACAGCCGCAGCGCGAAATCTCCGATCACGATCCGGCAGCCGTCCGCCAACCCGATTTCGCGTGCCCGATGGCCGTTGACAAACGTCCCATTGCCGCTGTTCATGTCGCGGAGCCGCCACTCGGTGTCGACCCATTCCAATCGTGCATGATGGCGTGAAACGAGCGGACCGGGCAGGCACAGAATGTTGTCGGTGGCCCGACCGATGGTCGCGATTTGCTGCGGCGCGAGCGGGACGCGCCGACCCGATCCGACCGGTCCCCATTCGACCAGCAGTTCACCCGTTCCCTGCGGCACGACGAAGGTGGCGCGGCAGCCGCTGCATCGCACGGTTCGGCCCGCGGCGCCCTCCGCGATCTGCGCTTTGCATCGGCAATGCGGGCAGATGATCAGAATCGCCATGGCGCCTCCGCCTGAAGAGCGCCTGCAAGATTCCGCAATTGCCCCAGATGCGGCCCGAGGGGTGCGTGACAGTCTTGGCGGCGGAGTGCCACGGGCAGCTTGCCTGCCCGTGTCCGTGAAAGGCGCTGTCCGTCGATGCACTGGCGGACAAGCCGCCAGTGGCACCTATCGGGGCAGCCGAGCGTTGCCGCCAAAACTGTCATGGACGTCTGCCCGGGAGCCGAGTAGGAGTGCGAACCACGTCTTCTGGATCGCAGCGGTTTGAAACGTGGTGGGGCTCGGTGCGCCGCGTCAACGGCGTCGTCGAATTGCGCGGTGTGCGCTGCCGTCAATGGTAGCCTACCGATCATCGTGGAGAACTATAACGGAAGAACACTCTCACCGCCTGCGAAGCCGCACCGTACGGGTGATCATCGGCTCGCCCTGGGCGTTGATCACGCGGAACTCGACGCGCGGCGGATCGGCGGCCGTGTCGAAGTGAAGCAGGCCGGCGTTGACGCCGTCGGCGTAGAGGGCGACGCGGTCGGGGTTGGCGATGTTCGCCGCCAGGGCGTAGTGGACGTTGGCGAGCGGCGAGCTGGTGAGTTCCCATAGATCCTCGCCGCGGTTCCCGGGATCCCGCTTTCGCACCAGCTCCGCGATGTGGCGGTCACCGGCAAGAAAAACCACGCCGTCGATCGCTTCCGACCAGATCCATTCGAGAAACGCGTCGCGCTCGGGCCGAAACTGGACCCCCCAGCTTTCATATCGGTGTGTGTCGGACAGCATCTGGTTTCCGCCGGCGATGATCTTGAAGGTAGCCTTCGACCGCCGCAGCCCTTCCTTGAGCCACGTGAGTTGCCGTTGGCCGAACATCGTCTTTCGCGTCGGGTCGTCATTCGGATCTCGAAACGTCCGGTCATCAAGCATGAAGAAGTCGAGATCGCCCCAACTGAAACGGTAGAAGGCGCCGCGGGCGTCGGGCAGGCCGTATTCGTTCGGAAAGTATTCCGACAGCGTCTGAATCGCCACGTCCTTCCACGGCCAGGTGCGGTCGGAGTTGTTCAGCCCATAGTCGTGGTCGTCCCAGATGGCGAAGACGGGGGTCGATCTCAGGAACGACCGAAACTCCGGGACGCGCATCTGCCGGTCGTAACGATCGCGATAGAGCTTCAGGACGGCCTCGCGGCCGTCGGGAAATCCGCTCGCCCGGCCCGGCAGGTACATGTTATCGCCGATGAACAGGAAGCAATCGGGGTGCTCGTGCGCGAGGGCCTTCCAGATCGGCTGACGGGGGAAGCGCCCGGTGTGGGCGCACGAGCCAAAGGCAATCGTATATTTTCCCGGGCGTCCGCGATCGGGTGGTGGTCGGATGCGGCACCGTGCCAGAGGCGTCTCCGAGGGACGCTCGTCCACCTGAAAGGACAACGCGTACTCCGCGTGGGGCAAGACGTGCAGGCTGAGCGCTCCGATGTGTCGTTCGCTCCGCGTGGTGTCGATCCGGTGGCGGACGGGCCTGAGGCAGAACGGCTGCGAATCGGGTGTGAAAGGCCGCCGGACCACCGTCTGGAGGCACTGAAGCGCGGCCGGCCGGTTCGTCTGAATCCAGACCGTCAGCGTGCCGTCGGCCGCCGGTGTGAACATCGGCCCGGCAACGATTCTGGGGCCGTCCGCCGACGCCGTGACCACGCAGGCGGCACACACCGCAAGCTCGACACCCCAATGGGCAAGGCAGTGACCTTCGACAGACCGATGGAAACTTGACATCTTCGTGTGTTCTCGCAGGTACCGGTGATTCGCGAAACCCTGGCGTGCTGCGCGGCAAGCCCGCGTGGTGCGTGACCCATACGCTGCGCCTCCGCCAAGGTCTGTGCCCACGGTGTTTGATCGCGATTCATCGATTGTAGCTTGTGCGGTGACAATGTCACAATGCAGGAGGTTGTGATTTCCTCGTTCGCGTCGATCCTGCGTTGCAGATTTCAATGACACCTGCGTTGACCGGCTCCGCGCCCCGCGCCTATACTCGGCTCACCGCGACCCGGCCCTTTTTCAGGAACGAACGCACGGACGCAATGCCTCGAATCCGAAAGCTCCAATCCGCCCTCGTGAACAGGATCGCCGCCGGCGAGGTGGTGGAGCGTCCGGCCTCGGTCGTCAAGGAACTGATCGAGAATGCCATCGACGCCGGAGCCACGCGCATCGACATCGCCATCGAAAACGGCGGCACGCGTCTGATCCGCGTCACCGACGACGGCCGCGGGATGGATTCCGAGGACGTGTCGCTCGCGGTGGCCCCCCACGCCACGAGCAAGCTCGCCACGGCTGACGACCTCTTTCGCGTCCGCACGCTCGGCTTTCGCGGAGAGGCCCTCGCCTCCATCGCCGCGGTGAGCGTCCTGACCCTGCGGAGCCGCCCCCCCGACGGATCGGAAGGCTACGAGCTGACGGTCTGCGAGCGAACGTGCGACGGCGGTGTGCAGGCCGGCTCCCAATCCGCCGTCGATCGCCCGTTGGCTTCCGAGACTTCGGCCCCTTCGCCGTGCCCGGCCCCCGTCGGTACAACCGTCGAGGTCCGCAACCTGTTCTACAACGTGCCGGCGCGGCGCAAGTTCCTCCGACAGGCGTCGACCGAGCACGGTCACATTACCGAGCAGCTCGCGCGGCTTTCTCTGGCGCATCCGCAGATCGCCTTTACCGCGTCGCACAACGGACGGTCGACACGCAACCTTCCGCCGACCGCCGACCGCCGCACCCGCATCGCCGATTATTACGGCCCTGAGCTGGCCGACTGCCTGATGCACGTGGATCGACCAGAGCGCGACCTGCGGATCGAGGCCCTCATCGCCCCGCCGGCCCAGTCGCGGACCTCGACGAAGTGGCAATACCTTTTCCTGAACGGACGCTACATCGCCGACCGCCGGATCGGCTTTGCCATTCGCGAGGCCTATCGCGGGCTGGTCGAGAACGGGCGGTTTCCTGTGGTCTTCATCTTTCTGATGACCGATCCGGATCGCTACGACGTCAATGTCCACCCGACGAAGATCGAGGTCCGCTGGCAGGATGCGGGCCTGGTTCAGTCGCAGGTCCTCGCGGTCCTGCGCGAGACGCTCCTCGGACATGACCTGACGCCGAGACTCCGCACGCCGGTCGGCGATGCGACCGCGACCACCAACGCCGACGCGGCCCACCAGCTCGGCGCTCGCCGCGCGCTGGCCGATTTCCTCAAGTCCGTCGATCCCACGCAGGCGCGAATCCGGTTCGAACCCCACCGGCCCGCATCCTACAACGTGCGACCGACTCTCCTGTCGAGTTACGCCGATGTGGGGGTTCCGGCGGTCGGCGGTTCCAGAGGCCCGAGACCGAGCGATCGCGGGAATGAGCGCGAGCCCGCTGCGGCCGCCGCGGATGCATCGGTGGAAGCGGCTGCGGGCGCGAAGTCGGGCGACCCCGGCCCGACGTTGGTCCACCAATCGACGGATCGGTCCATCGCTGAATCGCTCGATACCTCGGTGTCCGTGCGACCGGCCATCCAGATCCACAACACCTACCTCGTTGCCCAGACCGACAGCGGTATCCTCATCATCGATCAGCACGCCCTGCACGAACGCATCCTCTATGAGAAGTTCCGTCGGCGGATCCTGACCGGACCGCTCGAATCGCAGCGTCTGCTCATGCCCCAGGCGCTCAACGTGTCACCGGAACAGGCCCGGGCGGTCGAACAGAACCGGTCGGTGCTCGCGCGGCTGGGGATCGAGATCGAGCCGTTCGGACCGGGGTCGGTGGCGGTGCAGGCTTTTCCATGCCTGCTGACCAATGTTGATATCGAGCCGTTCGTCCGTGACCTGCTCGACCGGCTCGTCGACACCGACGGATCCGAAACGGACGAGACGATCCTCCACCGCACGTTGGACATGATGGCGTGCAAGGCGGCCGTGAAGGCGGGGGATTCTCTGACGAGTGAAGAGGTCCAGGCCCTGCTGGCCCAGCGTCACCTGGTCGAGAAGGCGTCCAACTGTCCTCACGGTCGGCCGACGACCCTCCAACTGACGACACACGATCTGGAGCGGCAGTTCAAGCGGATATAGTCGTTGGTCGGCATTTGTGTTACCCGCGCCGGACTATCGAGGCGGGACTGGCTCCGATAACGCAGGCAGGGGCCACAATCCGCAAATCTTCCCTGTGTTCAAGTTTTCGCTTGACCCGGCCCTCGCTACATTGCACCTTGGTGGTGGACTCGTGCGACTGGTGACCGTACCGGTTCGCGGCGGGAGACGGTGGGAAGACGATGCCCGCGACGCCCAGAGTGTCGCGGCCCTTTCTATGGCCACGCGCCATCCGACAACGACAAACGGCAGGCAGCCAGAGTGGAACATCGGGTCGATCCGGCGTCCCGCATGGATACTCCGTCCGCGCGGAATGTCGCCGGCAACGCCGATGTGGGTCACACAAGTGCTTCAACGGGAAGGATACTTGCATGAAGCGTTTGAATCTCTGGCCGGTAGCCGTGCTTGTTTCGGTGATTGTGGGTGCCGCCGCATGGATGGGGGCGTTGGACGATGGCCTCCACTTCGCTCGGCCTGCTCTGGCCCAGGCCAACGGCAATGCGAATGGAAACGGCAACTCCAACTCCAATGGCAATGCCAACGGCAACGCGAATGGGAACGGCAATTCCAAC
>JBHHVX010000106.1:0-13465 GCA_046754505.1 Phycisphaerae bacterium
GCGAGGCCGTACAATCCACGTCGTTTTTCTTGTGTCCCTGTGAGCACTTATGGACTCTGATCGACCTTGGTTCGTACTCGCCGGCGGCGGCACCGGAGGTCATCTCTATCCGGGGCTGGCCGTCATAGAGGTCATCCGCTCGCTGTATCCCCGCGCCGAGGTCACCGTCTTCGGAACGTCCCGCGTCATCGACCGGAAACTCGTAGCGGCTCGCGGCTACGAACTTGTTCCCCAAGACGTCAAGGTCCTGACACTGAAACCCTGGCGATGGCCGGGTTTCCTCGGGGCCTGGCGTCGATCTCGGCGCGTGGCCCGCGACCGATTCCAGAGCCGGCGGCCCGCGGTCATCCTCGGGCTGGGAGGCTACGCCGCGGGGCCGCCCGTCGTGGCGGCTGCGAAACTGCGCATTCCGAGCGCCATCTTCAATCCGGACGCGATCCCCGGCCGCGCGAACCGCTGGCTTGGTTCACGCGTGGACCGCGTTTTCGTACAGTGGCAGGCGACCGGCGATCGCTTTCCCCGCGCCCGGGATGTCCGCTGTACGGGCTGTCCGGTGCGGTCCGATTTCACCCGTGTGGATCGCGCGAAGGCGTGTGCGGCCCTTCGGCTGGACGCGGACAAACCGGTCCTTCTGATCACCGGGGCGTCTCAGGGTGCCCACTCGCTGAATGCGACGGTGTCGGACTTGTGCGAACATCGGTGTCGGGACGCGGATATGGAATTGCTGAAGCGTTGGCAGGTCGTACACCTGACGGGGCGTGCCGATCTGGAGCTGTGTCGAAAGACCTACAAGGCCTGCGGCATCACGGCTCGGACCTACACGTTCATCGAGGAGATGCACCTCTGCATGGCCGCGGCAGACCTGATCATCTCGCGGGCCGGCGCTTCGACGCTCGCCGAAATCACCGTGATGCGCCGACCGGCCATCCTGATGCCCTACCCTTACGACCGAAAGCGCCATCAGCTCGCGAACGCCCGCGTTCTTGTTGATGAAAACGCCGCCGAATTGGTGGAAGACAGCACCAACCCGGTGGATAACGCGGTGCGCCTGCGGGAGGTGCTGCTACCGCTGCTCCGTTCGGAACAGCACCGCCATCGTCTGGCTCGGGCGGCGGCGTCCATGGGGCGTCTCAACGCCGCAGAGAACGTCGCTCACAACCTGCTCGAAATGGCGGGGCTGCCGACATGATCTCACGCACGCTTCCGGAGGCACCCGTGGGCTGTCTCGACCGAATCGGGTCCTCGCAACGGGCCGCTTGCTCCGATAGAATCCAAGGGAGAAGCGTTCTCGAACCTGTGACGCGTTTGAGGTCCGATGTGACTCCCACAAAACGGTGGACACTGCAAGTGGATGAAACCGAATCCAAACAGAAACAGTCAGGCGGACCGTGCCCCGCCGACGCGTCCAAGGGCGTATCGAGTCGACCCGCGACGAGTCGTCGCGCGTTTCGTTTTGTCTGCGCGATCATGGCCACGGGCGGTTGGGTTTCTCTGTCCGGAATGAACGGCTGTCCGTCGGGCACGCTGCCGGCTCCGTCGCCGACGATCGGTGGCGCGTCCGCCTTTCTCGGGGTGGACGTGTGCAGGAAATGCCACCGGGAGATTCACGCCACATGGCTAACCTCTCGTCATGCGGGTGCCCTGACTACGCTCGTCAACATGTCAGAACAGAACAATCCTCAGTGCCTGTCCTGCCACACGACCGGCTATCGAGAGGGCGGATTCGTCAGCGCGACCGCGACGCCGAAATTCGGCGGTGTCCAGTGCGAAGCCTGCCACGGCCCCGGCGGCGTCCACCCCGGAACGCGCAATCCGGCCGACATCGTCCGGACGCCACTGACGGAGGTGTGCGCGAAGTGCCATACGGGCGCAGCGCAGCCGAATCACGATGAATGGCTGCTCAGCCGGCACGCCCAGGCCTTGACCGACGTTCGCAACGACGCCGCCGCAGCGGACACCTGCCTGAATTGCCATTCGTTCGATTATGCCCGTGTGGTCCGGCGGAACGCGGTCCGTGCGCTGCAAGGTCTGCCGGGCGATCCGTTGCCGAGCATCACCGACGGTGATACCGCGACCGATCCGCAGAATCCTGTGGGGTGTGCCTCGTGCCACGCGCCTCATGGCTCGGCGTTCCTCGCGCAGCTCCGAATGGCGCCGATGGCGACGTGCGCGGCCTGCCACACCGAGTCGTCCCCGACACCCGGGACACTGCCCCACGCGCCGCAGTTCAACATTTTGACCGCGACCGGCGGTCAGCAGCGGTCGAGCGTCGCCGGTCAGTCTCCGGTCTCCTTGACCGGCACGCGGGCGACACACAGTGCGCTTGACGCCGTCGGCGGCTGCGCGAAGTGCCACGGACGCATCGTCCGTCTCGCCGATCCCACCGACGCCACGCCGAACGAAAGCGGCCACCTGTTCAACATCGTCTTCGACAACTGTTCGCCGTGCCATTCGGCGTCCGACGCGGCCAATCTCGCGTCAGGGGTGCAGTCGGAGATCTCGACCCGGCTCGCATCGCTGCGGCAGCGTGCGGACGCGCTGTCTGGGCGGGTTCTGACCGCGTTGGATCGCAGTCGGCTCGATGCCGCCACGCTCGACCTGGACCTCGTGAATCGCGACCGCAGCCGCGGCGTCCACAACGCCCCGTACGTTCGCCAACTGCTCGACGCGGCGGAAGCGCTGTTGAATGACATCCCACCCTCATCATGAATCCGTGCGTTCCCGGCGGCTGCACCGCAGATTCGGCGTGTGATTTGCCCAAACGGCCTGCGTACCGAACGTCCCCTTGTAGCGTCCGGCCCCGGCGCCGAACGTCGGCAATCGCGAGGCCACTGGCCAGGCCACGAGGGGCCGACGCTACAACCGCCCAGTGGGCCCGTGTCGTGCGCCAGTCCGCTGGGAATCTCCTCTTGCTTTTCCAGCAGCGATGGACTACACAGCCGCTTGGGTGGGAGCATCGATTCCGCCGCAAGAGTGGGATTGAGACCACCGGATCAGACACAGGGAGGATCGTCATGAGATCGCGACGCGTGGTAGGTTTTTGGTGGACCACTCTGGTGGGGATTGCGTGGGTCGGGCTGATGGCCGGCGGGGGGTGCCCGGGACTCAGCTTCCTGCAAGGCCCCACCGGTGCCACCGGACCACAGGGTCCCGCGGGGCTTGACGGTGTGAATGCCGGCGGGACACTGCCCGGTACGGTCGTGACGTTTGTGGACGTGAATGGCGGCGCTTCCGTGTCGACGGGCGACGCGCTCGCCGTCACGTTCAATGTGAAAACAACTGCGGGCGATGCGATTCCGCTCAGCAGCCTGACTCGTTTTTCCATCTATGTTTCCGGTCCGGCGGACAATTATCAACGCGTCATCGTTCCGGAAGGGGACCTGACCAACAACGCAACGACCAATTCCGACGGGAGCTTCACCTACACCTTCGCGAGCACCTTTCCGACCACGTTCGCGGCTCCGGCAAACGATTCCGCTGCCTTCGGGACGGCTGAGGGAGAACTGACCGGCATGCCCATCACCGCGGGCACCTACACGGTCGGCATCGAAACGGGTCGATCGTTCACGATTGATGGCCTGACGGTTCAGGACGCCGGCGACGCAACCTTCGACTTCGCGGTCGGCGGAGCGACGCTGGCCGCCCGACAGGTCGTCCTCGAGGCCAACTGCGAAAAGTGTCACAGCCAGTTGACAGTCCACAACGGATACCGCTTCAGCGTCACCGGCTGCGTGCTCTGCCATACGAAGGGGGCCGAAGATCAGATTTCCGCCAATCCCGCCAACGCGACGACCGGCCGGTCGATTCTGTTGTCGAACATGATTCACTCGATTCACCGTGGCATAGACCTGCCAAACGTCAAGGCCACGGCGAACGGCTCCGATCCCTACCGGCTGAAGATCATCGCCGAGGGGGAAGTGGTGAAGGACTTTTCTGACGTCGAGTTCCCACAGCTTCCAGCCGGCATCATGACCTGCAATGCCTGCCACGGCGGAGCGGCGCAGGGCGGCCAGTCCTTTACCAATCCCAGCCGGGCGGCGTGCGGCGGATGCCACAACGACATCGACTGGGTCGCAGGCAACCGGCTGGATGTCGCCAACGCGAGTGTCATCGCCGGCACGCTGACGTCGGCCCAGCTCACCGATGCATCCTTCCGGGAGTTGTTCAACAGCGTCACGCACACCTTCACGGATTCTCAGTGCACCTTGTGCCACAACTCCAGTTCGCCATCACTCGATCCCGCACTCGTGCATCTCCACGAAACGGACACGACCAAGGAGGGTAAGGGGCTGGCCATAGAGATTCTCGACGTGACCGGGGCCTCCGGTGGCGGCGGGACGTTCTTCCAGGCCGGCGATTTCCCGATCGTCAAGTTTCGACTGACCGACAAGGACGGAAACGCCCTGCCCATCGACAGCACGATCGACACCGTCGCACTCGTCGTGGGTGGGCCAACCACCCTCTACCAGCACATCATTCCGGAGGAAACGACCAGCCGCATCCGACCGTGGAAGGGCGGGGCCGCCAAAGGCAATCCGGCGGCGTTGGTGAACAACGGGGACGGCACGTTTACCTATACGTTCCAGGCGGCCGGCGACGCGAGCGGCTCGACGGCCTGGCCGACGAACTATCCCGCACCGCGAAACTCTCTTTCGCAGGCGCCGGCCCAGGAGTTCCCGTTCTCAGGCGGCTGGGGCCAGTTGTACGACACCGGCGCCACACCGCTGGATGCCGGCACCTATACCATCGGAGCCTACGCCTTTCGAAAGACGACGACCAACGGCCTGACCGAGTCCGCCTCCATCTCAACCTGGGATGTGCGTTTCGGGTCGGCCGGGTCCTTGACGCCCTATGCCGGAACCGTGACCGACGACAAGTGCAATTCGTGCCATGGCCAGATCGCCTTCCATGGAAACTCTCGACGCGGCGTCCGAGCATGCCTGCTCTGTCACGCGCCGGGGACTCAGGACATCGCCGCTTTGGCCGGCGACGCGCCGGCGGCCGACAATCTGGACCTGCGCGTGATGATCCACAAGATTCACATGGGCGCGGACCTCGACGTCGTGAAACAGGGCGGCGCCTATGACCTTCGCGGCGATGGCGCTCTACCGCTCGATTTCAGCAAGGTCGAGTTCCCGGCCATGCCGGGGCGTGTCAAAAACTGCACGGCCTGTCACGCAACCGACGCGTGGAAAGACCCGCCCACGCGAACAAACATGCGCACTTGGATGGTGGCCTGTACGGCGTGCCATGACGCCGCCGCGACTTCGATTCACGCGACACTGAACACGTTGACGGGGACGTTCTCGGAGTCCTGCCCCACCTGCCACGGCCCGGGGAAGGCCTTCGACGTCGAGACCGTCCACGCCGTCCAGTAGGTGGTTCGCAGGCCGCGGGTTGCAGACGGGATCGAGTTGGCGGAGGCGCCGACTCGACGTCCGCAGGCACGCCTCGGTGGCTGGCCGGGCGTGTTTGCGCGGTCGCAGGTCTATCAACAGCTTGGCAGACCCGCGCTTCAGGCCGTAGCCATCGTGAGACGCCGCGGCGCAACCGCTCAACTGAGGGTCAGCCATTTCAGCCCTGTCGCGACGATTCCGCGAATCGCCTCATACCTTTGGAGTAACGGTCGGCGGGAGGGGCACCGATAAACCGTTCGGACGGGGGCGCGACCGCATCATCGAGTGCAACCGCGTGCGCTGACGGCGCCACCGATTGGACATCAGTACGCGGTCGTGTATAGTTCCGCTTGACCCTCCCGCCTGTCCGGAACGTTGAGGGAACGAGGTTGCGAGACAGTGGCATTCCGTGTGGTGTCGACAGGTTTGGGGATCGTCGCCGTGGCGGCGGCGGTTCTGTTCGCCGGTTGCTCGGCGCAAAGCCGAGAGCGATGGAAGCAATTCTTCTTTGATGTGCCCGAGCCGCCGCCGCCGGCAGCTCCGCTTCCACCTTCCCAGACCAGC
Organism: Phycisphaerae bacterium; assembly: GCA_046754505.1. Lineage (GTDB taxonomy): Bacteria > Planctomycetota > Phycisphaerae > UBA1845 > UTPLA1 > JAPULF01. The sequence continues at coordinate 5,961 of JBHHVX010000106.1, forward strand.
GTGGCACCGCTCCCGTCGGTAGCGTCGCGTACCCCTTACGCCTCGATCCATCCGCCGTTTGCCCGACGTCAGTGCAGTAGTTGCCACGATCCGGATCATGCGCGGGCACTGCGGCGACCCTGGCCGGATCATTGCGTAGACTGCCACGCGAAGACCTTCAAACCGAAACGCTACCTGCACGGCCCGTTTGCGGCGGTGAGGTGCATGCAATGTCATTTGCCACACGTGTCGGCGCGATCGTTTCTTCTACGACGCCGCGAACCGGACCTCTGTCTGGCATGCCACGGACCCACACTGAAACGAAACGACACCTACCACGCCGAATCGGCCGCCAAGTGCCTGCCCTGTCACGACCCACACAACTCGAACCGAAAGTGGATGCTGCGGCCGTATGAGATGTGGCGGAACCTGGCGCCCGACTTCGCGCCGGAGGTGTCCAAAGCGGAGAACAACGTAGGTCAATGAAGGCCCCGCCGACCCGCCTGCTTCCGATGCGCTCGTTCGCCGGCCGATGCGGCTGCCAGATGATGGTGGCGGCATGTGTCGTGTCGGGGCTGTCAGCGACGGCCCGCGGCCAGTCGGCAACCGCCACCTCACAACCGGCGGCCCGGCCCGTTTCGGGGCCAGGCCGGAACTTCTTCTCGCTCGAGCGGCTGGACGGCGCTCTCGAGCTGACCGCCGAGTATGAGCAGCGCCGCGTTCGCATTCGAGACCGATTCTTCCTCGACGGCACGAGACAGCGCAATATCCGACAGTCCTTCGACCAGCAGTTCACCCTCGATTTTGGCGCCAGCCTCTGGGACCCCAATCTGATCAGCCTCTCCGGCGGGCTTGCCTTCGGTCTGACGCAGGAGCGCTTCCGCGAGACCTTCAATCGCGACGCCGCGACGGACACGAACCGCGGGCGGCTCGCGGAATACGATCTCCACCTGGACTTCCTTCGAAGCCGAAAACTCTCCGGCTCGGCCTACGGTTTGAAGACTCAGGATCGTTTTTCCCGCGCGTTTCTGCCGAGTCTTCGAGAGGAGCGGAACGACTACGGATTTGCGCTCTACTGGACCGATGACCGCCTTCCGATGGAGTTGACGTTTGACCACCGCGCGGTCGACCGCTCCGGCAGCCGGCGAAACCTGGACGACGAAAACCTCAACGAGGACCGGCTCCGCTACCAGACCACGTGGATCACTTCGCCGAACCATTCGCTGCGTTTCACCTACGAGTTTTCGAGAGACGAGGAACGCTTCAGCGGAAGTCAGACGTCGTTTGACAACATACGCAATCAGTTCCGGTTCAACGACGAACTGTTGTTCGGCCCTCAGCACGAGCATCGGCTGGACACGGTCATCCGATATCAGGACGAGCAGGGCGACTATGCCCGCGATCTGCTCGAAATCGGTCCGCGTGTGTCGCTGCACCACAGCGACAGCCTGACCACGCAGTATCAGTACCAGTTTTCCCGCGAGGAAGTGGGCGATCTGCAAATCGATATCCACCGCGGCGATTGGCAACTCATCCACCAGCTCTACCAAAACCTGACAACCACCGTGAATCTCTTTGGCATCAAGGAGCGCGTTGAAAACGACACCGAGACCCTCGAGTTCGGCGGACTGGTCGATTGGAGCTATGCCCGCAAGAATCGCTATGGGCACTTCTCCGCCAACCTTTCGCTGACGGCGGAGTCCGAACGCACACGCGGAGGCGGCCTCCGCGCGATGGTGGGCGAGTCGGGTGCGTTTCTCGATCCGCTGCCCATCATCCTCTCACGCGACGGGATCCTGCCGTGGACCCTTGTCGTCCGGCACGCCGCGTTTCCCCGGGTATTCGTCCAGGGGCTGGATTACTTCGTGTCGCGGGTCGGCGGCCGGACGGTCCTGCTCCGCAACCCACTGGGCGGCATCCTCAATGCAACAAGCGTGCGGATCGATTACCTCTATCGCGTTGACTCGAATGGGAGTCGCGACGATCAACGGGTCGATTTTCGCGTGCAGCAGGATTTCGACAACGGTTGGACACCCTATTACAGCTTCGAGTTTCGCCATGATGAGCGCGACGTGCGGTCGGCCATCTTCCGGTCCCGCGACTTTGAGTCGGACCGCCATCGGCTCGGTATCAAGTACCGCAAGGGGCGGTTCAACGCCGGGGGCGAACTGGAGATTCTCAAGGACACGATCGATCCCTTTGTCGCCTATCGCGTGTACGCATCGTCCAATCTCCTGCGTCGGAGGCAAACCACAGTCGACGTCCGGGCGGACTTTTCGCACTATTTTTTCGAGGCTTCCGACCGCGACGACACCATGATCCTGGAATTGTCGCTCGATGGCCGCGCCACTCTCAGTCGAGCGAGCGACGTTTATCTCACGAGCACCTATCGCTTTGAGGACGACGGCACGCGCGGCCGCGGGATCAACCAGGGTGTCGATCTGGAGAGTGGATTGTCCTACAAGTGGGGTCTGTTCACGTTCACCGCGAGCGTGGAATACGATCTGCTCACGATCGATGACGCCAAGGAGGACGGCATGACCGTCTTCCTGCGTGTGCGCCGCGACTTTCCGAACCTGTTGGGGCTGGTCCGATGAATCGAGCTGGGGTCCAACACCGGCGTGCCTCCGTGTGGCGGTTGCTCCGCGGCGAATCCATGCCGGCGATGGCGGTGCTGCTGGTCATTGCGGGGTGTGGCCGACCGGCGGGCGTGCTCTTCCCACGCCTCGATTCGCCGATCGTCTTTCCACCGCCGCCCGACGCAGCCCGAATCGAGTACGTCGGGGCGTTGCGCACCGACCGGGACCTCAAGCCGGCCGTCTCTTCATGGGGGCGGTTCACGGAAGCGATTCGAGGGTCCGCAGCGCCGAACTCCGTCTCGGCTCCGGCGGGACTGGCGGTCTCGGCGGCCAATCGCGTCTATGTGACCGATCCGCCGTTGCGCTGCCTGCACATCTTCGATCTGGAGTCGCGGCAATATCGCGCGATCTTCGATGCCGGCGGAACGCCGCTGGCCGCGCCGGCCGATGTGGCGGTCGCCGAAGGCCGTGTCTTCCTGACCGACGCCGGGCGGGCGACGATCGACGTGTTCACGGAGAGCGGCGACTACATCCGCACATGGGACGGGCTGGAACTGACACGGCCGGTGGGTCTCGCCTGGCACGCCGCCAGTCGCCGCCTCTACGTCGTGGATGCCAAGCGTCATGCGTGCGTTGCGTACACGCTTGATGGCCGCGAGGTGCTGCGTTTCGGAGGACACGGAGACGGTCCCGGCGAGCTCAATTACCCCACCTATGTCACCGCCGATGCGGTTCTGGGCATTCTGATTGCTGATTCCTTGAACTTCCGGGTTCAGCGGTTCGCCCCTGACGGGACATTCATCTCCGCGTTCGGCCAAAAGGGCGATGCCGCCGGCGACTTTTCTCTGCCCAAGGGTGTTGCCGTCGAGGATCATCGATATATCTTTGCGGCGGACGCGAACTTTGAAAACGTGCAGGTGTTCGACGCGCAGGGACGGCTCATGATGGCGTTTGGCGGAGAAGGGTCGGACCCGGGCCGGTTCTGGCTGCCTTCGAAGATCGTTATCGACGGCCAACAGCGACTTTGGGTGGCCGACTCGTATAATCGGCGCGTTCAAATGTTCCGACTGCTACCGGAGCCTCAGGCATGAGTCGCCGAACCCAACAATGCGCGCGTGCCGCCCTCGCCTCCCGCCGGTTTTACAGGGCCGCTTTCCGGCGTTTCGGCGCGCGCGTGGTTGCCGCGCTGATCGTGGTCGTCGCTACCCATCCCGTGGCCGCGGACGAATCCATCGTCGGCTCGCCCCACGACCTGTCGGCGTTCGGCCGGGGCACGGTTCGCGCCGTCCACGAAGAGCGCGTCTGTATCTTCTGTCACGTTCCCCACAACGCTCAGCCTCAGGGGCCGCTGTGGAATCGCTTCGACCCGCAGCTTCACTATCGCGTCTATCAGAGCAGCACGCTCGATGCTCGCGTGGGCCAGCCGTCCGGGCCGTCGAAGATGTGTCTGTCCTGTCACGACGGACTGATGGCGTTGGGGATGGTCGGCGCCGGCTCGGGCCAACCGGCCGGCACGCCGCCGGAACATCCGATCGTGATGACCCGCCGTTTCATGCCACCGGGCCGGACGAATCTGACCAACGACCTGTCCGACGACCATCCGATCGGGTTTCGCTATGACCGGGCGTTGTCGCGACGTGATCCGCAGATCCGCTCGCCCGATGCGGTGAGCCGCGAAATCCCGCTGGGCAAACACAACGAGGTCCACTGCACGGCCTGCCACGACCCGCACAACAACCGCCTCGGGAAGTTCCTTCGGATTACGGATCGCCGGGGGACGCTGTGTCTGACCTGTCACCAGTTGCGGGGGTGGACGTCCGCATCCCACGCCGTGGTTCCGGCCCCGACGATCGGGCGGCGCGTGGACCCGCGCGAGCGTCTCAAGTACGCCACCATGCCCGAAAACGCCTGTGCCGTCTGTCACCGGGTGCACACCGCCCCTTCGCCGGAGCGGCTGCTGCGTTTTCGTCGCGAAGAAGACAATTGCCTGCATTGTCACGATGGGACGATCTCGCGGCACGACATCCTCGGCGAAATCCGAAAGGCCAGCGCCCACCGCGTCGACCTGCACACCGGCGTCCACGACCCGGCCGAGCGAGACGCCTCGCTCCAACCGCACGTCGAGTGCACCGACTGTCACAATCCCCACGCCGCCCAGGCCGAGCCGATCGTCCGAACACGCGGGCCGGCGCCGGTCCGTGCCCTGGGAGCCTTGAAGGGGGCCAGAGGCGTCACGATTTCCGGCGCCCCGACCGACAATGCAAAGTTTGTCTACGAAGTCTGTTTTCGGTGCCACGGCAACCAGCCGGTCCGCATTCGCAGGACCACCGTTCGCGACGTGAATGAGACAAACGTGCGTCGGGAGTTCCAGCCCTTCAACCCGTCGTTTCATCCGGTGGCCGGACCTCGCCGCAATCCCGACGTCGTCAGCCTGCGGCCTCCGCTGCGGGTCGGGTCGGTGATCTCGTGTACGGATTGTCATAATGCCGACGACTCCAAGGCCGCCGGAGGCAGCGGGCCGAACGGGCCGCACGGCTCGCGATGGGCGCCCCTGCTGATCGCCCGGCAAGAGCGCAAGGACTTCACCGTTGAGAGCGCGGCGGCCTACGCCTTGTGCTACCGCTGCCACGATCGGACCAGCATCCTTCGGGACGACAGCTTTCCTCTGCACCGCGTACACGTGGTCGTCGTCCGTGCTCCGTGTACGGTCTGCCACGATGCCCACGGGATCAACGCGGGCGCCGGCACGTCGTCAGACCACAGTAGCCTGATCAACTTCGACCGCCGCATCGTGCGACCGGCCCCCGTGGGCGCGCTGCCGTCCGTGCGGTATCGCGACACCGGTCGCTTCAGCGGCAGTTGCACGCTGAGTTGCCACGGGGTCGACCACATCAACGTAACCTATGGAGGGGGCGGGGCGCCGCGGCTCAAGCTCGGAGGCTCGATCCGATGAAAACCCTGCTCGCCATCGTGTGTCTGATCGTCGCACCGCTCGCCGCAGGTCCCGCGAACCCCGCGCCCCAGGACGAGCCGCAGGCCGCGACCACTCGCCCGATGATTCTGCGCCACAAGCAGGTCCCGAGGCACTTCGACGGCTCCGTCCACCCCGGACTGACCGGCTCAGCACACGACTTCTATGGTCCCGACGTGCCTTTTGAAACGCGATGCACGCCCTGCCATGCCCCTCCCACACCAACCACCCAGCCCCATCTGTGGGATCCGTTTGCCCGGCAGCGTCACCGGCGACTGCTGGAACGCCCGCGTCGGCAGTTGGCGGGCGGGTCGCTGTTGTGCCTATCCTGCCATGATGGAACGATCGCCAGCGAGACCGTCGGCGGCGGCGGCGGGGGTGACATCCGAGCCGTTGGCGCCCCGGTCAATCCGCGTCGTGACCACCCCGTCGGCGTCGAGTATCCTCGAAACGGCCGCAAGCCCGGACGCAATCGCAGCCGCACACGCCGCGACTTCGTGCCCATCTCAAAACTCGAGAGTCAGGGAACCATCCGATTGACGAACGGGCGGGTCGAATGCACGTCCTGTCACGATCCGCACAACGCGCTGGGATATCCCGCCTTCCTCGTGATGTCCAACCGCCGCTCGGCGCTCTGTCTCTCGTGTCACCGCAAGTGAAAACCCGGTGCCTGCTCCGAGTCGGCGGTTGCTTGCTCGCCGCGCTCGTCTCGGGATCGGTCGGCTGTTCGCTGGCCAAACCGCCGGAGCCGATCCGGTTTCCGCCGGCTCCGGCTCGGACGCGGCTGATCTATCTCGGACGGCTTGACGAAGCCCCGATCGACGCACCGCAGCGCGGCCGGCTTGCACGATGGCTCTTTCAAACGCCGACCTTTCTTCAGACCCCGCTGGAGCGTCCCTTCGGCATGGCGGCCCGGGGGCACCGATTGTTCGTGTGTGATACCGGCGCATCCGCGGTCGTGATCTTCGACTATGACGCGGAGCAGGCTTCCTACATCGACGGCCTCTCGAAGCCTGTCGATATCGCCATCGACGAGGCGGGCCGGGGCTATGTCGCCGAGGCCGGCACGGGGCGAATCCGAGTCTTCGATCGGGCGTTGCGGCAGCTCAGAATCATCGACCCGCCGGCTGTGGGTGCTCGCCCGGCGGCGCTGGCGATCGGCGGCGGCATTCTCTACGTCGCGGATGTCGGCGGGCGGGCGGTCGAGCGCTATGACCTGCGCGCGGCCCGCTGGCTCGCGCCGCTCGCCTCACGCGAGACCTCCGGTTTTCCGAGCGGCCTGTGCTTCCAAGAGGGCCACCTCTGGCTGGCCGACGCCCGCGACGGGCGCCTGGCGTACACCGAACCGTCTCCACAACAATGGCACACGGTCTCACGGGCTGGAGAATTGCATCGTCCCAAGCATCTGGCGGCGGACGACGCCGGACGAATCCTGATCGCCGACGCCGCGGCCCGACGGTTGCAGATTCGCGACGCCACCGGCCAAATCCTGATGGAGGTCGATGACCCGGACATCCTGACGCTTCCGTCCGGCGTGTGCCTGTCACGCGACCTGCTCCGCTACTATGCGAAATACGTTCCGAAAGGCGTGCAGCCCAGCGCCGTCGTCTTCGTATCCAACCAAGTGGGTCCGCCGGGCATCGGGGTCTTCGCCTACGCGCCGGATTGACGGGGACCGTGACCAAGACCGCCCAAGGTCGTGCTGCTATGAAAATAGAACGGATTGGCCGGTTTCGGCCGTTATTATAGCGCCGTTCGTTCTTCATCCTTCATGGCGACGGGCACCGTCATGGGGTCCTGGACCGAGAATCCTTTCTCGGTCCTGACTGAATGGGAATCCTGTCCCACGTCGCGATCCACTGAGCAGAATTGGTAATCGGAGACACAGGAAGGGATTCCTGTGGGATGGGGGAACGAGAAGGGATTCTCGTTCCAGCGAGAGGGAAGGGATTCTCGTTCCAGCGAGAGGGAAGGGA
>JBHHVX010000107.1:0-13301 GCA_046754505.1 Phycisphaerae bacterium
GCGTGTGCCATGGCGGGTGCGTGGGTCTATGCAGCGCTGTTTGGTCAATGGACCGGCCGGTCCGGCCGAACGCTCTTCTACGTCTCGAATCGAGGATGCGCCGTCGCGCTGTCCCTCGCCGCCGGTGCCTGGCTATGCTGTCTGTCGCGCCTTTGGTGGTTCGTCTGGCGTCACCGAGTGCCGTCGGCGCCGTTGTCGGCACGATCGGACTCGCAACCATCACGGTGCCAATCGCCGTTGTGATTCAGAAGCTCGTTCGTAATAGCTCGGACGTGCTCTTTTCCGCCTGGCGCCTGCTCGCAGGGGCGCTGGTGATCTTGTTGTGGCTGCCGACCCTCCACGGGTTTCGATGGGGCCGGTCGATTGTCGATGCCGAGGGCCTGGTTAATGTCCATTGCCCGGAATGCGGCTATTCCCTGATTGGCCTGCCCGAACTGCGTTGCCCCGAGTGCGGTACGAAGTTCACCATCGACAAACTGATCCGCAAGCAGAAGTATGGCGTCGCGACGACGACCGCGGCGGGCACCACGAGCACGACGACCTTTGGAACACAATCGTCGACATGAGACGGACGCTTCGCGTCTCCACATCCGATGGCCGCGGCGTTGCCGCTGCCGCGCGTCAAAGACAACCGCCTTACGGGCGAGGCCCACACCGGCGAGACGCCGATGCTCCCCGTTCATTGAGTCGTGTCGGGGCACTTTGAGTCGCGTGGGAGCAACTTGCGTCGTATCGGAGTACTACGGCGTGGGGGCGGATGCTTCCGTGCCGGCGGAGGCCGGAAGGGTTTCGACGTGGGCGACGAAGCCCTCGAGCAGGCGCTCCCAGCCCTGGAGCATGTCGTCGAACTCGTAGCGCAGGAGGTCCGCGAGCAGGACGTGATCGCGCGAGGCGATGGCCTCCTTGAGATCGCGCAGACGCGTGACGATATCTCCGAGCCAGGCGACGAGCGGCCGTTCCGCGATCGACAGGGTGTTGAAGTCGATTCCCAGCAACGAACCTCCCTTGACCAGCGCTTCGTGGACCTGCCCCCAGGATTGCATGCAATCGGCAAGGTGTTGCATCGCACGCGTCTGGCCACCGGCGGACAGAGATTCTGAGGCATCTTTGAGGGTCGCGAAGGAATCGCTCAAGGCCTGCTGCGCGTCGGTCAGGATGTCCAGAACGACCTGTTTCGGCTCGTCGGTCTGGAGGTCGAGTCGTTGGAAATCGCGGACCGGCTCAGGCAGGATCGATTCGAGGCGTCCGGGCGAGACCGGCTCGTCTTCGCACCGGAGGCTGATGAGCAGGCGGCCGCTTCCGGTCAGGGTCGCTTTGACCGCGTCGATCAGTTGTCCGACGGTCGCTTCGGGAGCCAGGTCGGCGTCTGCAAAGGGCTGGTTGTCGAGAAACACTGCCATCAAAGAGGCCCTCGCCGGTCTCCGCCACGGGTCAGGACGAGTGGGTGCGGTTCACGGGATGAGTTGGCCCAGGAGCCAGATTGCGCCCATTCCGCAGACCGCGGTGCCACACGCCGCAGTCAGCATGATCTCCCATCGGAACCGCCGAACGCGGTTGGAAGAATCACAGAAAGGATCGCCGGGCTTCCAGGTGAGCCTCGCGGGAACGAGGCGCCCGCTGCCGATCCGCATGGGCGTCTGTCGTCGCGTCTGATGTCCGGCGGCGATTTGAGATATTTCGCCCGGCTCGGGAAGGGGGGGCATTGGTCGGCCAGTGGGTGTGCGGCGCGGGTTTGCTGGGTTGGCAGCGGCGGACTTCAGGTCGATCGTTTCGGCCGGCGATTCGCGCAGGATGACGTCGTCGGTGGCGCTGTGGTCGTCGATGACACCGACGGCACGATCGGCGGGGCCGGCTATGACCTGCTCGGCGAGGTGTGCTGCTTCCTGCTCCACCTTCAGGTCTACCGCATCGGCTTCGCCGGAGGACCACAGCGGCCCGTCATCGGCCGATGCGCTGCCGCCTGCGTCCTCGTCGTCTTCTGCCAACGGGATCAGACCGTCATTGTCGTCGGGGTGAACCAAGGTGAGCCTTGGGTGGTCAGGCCTGCCGGCACGCGGTGGGGCATCGCCACCACCTCCCGATCTCAGTATGTCGGAAAAACCGAACGAGCCATCGAAGAGAACCGGCTCGTCCTCTTCCAGAAGGGCTTCATTGACAGCCACGGGTCGAGAGCGGTGTTTTCTGCTCATGGGTGGCTCCTGATGGGGCTTGGAGGCTGGCCCGCCCCTTTCGCTCCTCGTCTTGGAGGCTCGGGCGGCCTTTACACCGTTATCGGCCGGAACGGAGGATCGTCTTGATCACACCGGAATCGCCGTAACCTGATGTGAGATCGGATGTTGATTCCGGCAATTGCTGCGCCCGAGGCGCAGAATTGTCGAATCGCCGCCACTGGATTCGACGTTATCGGTGGGTGGATGCCCAGGTTCGCCAGAGGCTCGCAGCCGCAATGGCGGCGGTCTCGACGCGGAGGATTCCATCGCTGAGACGGACCGCCGTGCCGCCAGCCGCCTCGATGGACGAGCACTCGGCCGGCGTGAAACCTCCTTCCGGACCGATGAGGATGGCGGATCCATACGAAACAGCGGCGGCCCCGTTGTTGCATCCCAGAGCCGAGAGGAACCACGGATGCCGTTCATCCGGATCGCCATACCAAAGTCGTCGGGGTTCCAGTATCTGCACAAGGGTCTCGGTGAGCGATGCGGGGGGGGTAATGGTCATCGTGACGGCGCGTCGGGCCTGCTTGGCGGCCTCGACCGCCTTGCGCTGCCATCGCTCGATCCGGCCCGGTCGAGGCACGACCTGTCCCCGTCTGCACGTCAGAAGGCGTAGGGTACCGACGCCGAGTTCGGCGCACTTTTCGATCAGCCAGTCCGCCCGCTGTCCTTTGGGAACGGCTGCCGCAAGGATCAGCCGCGGCGCCGAAGCGGGGTCTGATCTCCTGCGAGCCTGAACCCGCACGACGAAGGAACGCCGGTCGGCCGTGCGAATGGTGCCGGTCACCTCGTCGCCTCGACCGTCAAAGAGGACGACTTCGTCACCCGCCGCAAGACGCAGGACGCGCAGGGCGTGCCGAGCCTGATCGCCCGCGACGGTGATGTCGGGGGATGACAGATCCGGGCAGTGAAACCGTCGAGTCGCCACGGTGTCATGATCCCTTCGAGCCTCGTGGCAGACAAGGGGACGCCGCGCCGTTTCGACCGAAGCCCTGTCTCGCCGTCAAGGTGTGCTCTCGCGGGGACCGATAAGCTCTTGCGGGGTAACTTTGAGGGGCGAGGTGTGCGCGCTGATGGCGGAAAGCGAAGACAACACGACGCCGGAGCCGGTCCCGCTGGCCGATGCGGACGTCGATCGGCTGCTGCGTGAGGCCGAGGTCCTGACCGAGGAGATCGTGTCGGAGACCGGGGCCGAGCGGCCTGACCCCGATGGGGCGGCCGATGCCGCGGGCACGATCGAAGCCGGTGACGCGATCGCAGCCGTGGAAGACGCTGAACAGAAGATTCTGCAACTCGAAGACGTCCTCGGCGCGGCCGACGAGGCGGCGTCCACAAGCCAGGTCGCAGCGGAGACGGACGACGAATCGCCGCCCGTCGTCGATCAAGTAGCACGGGCACCAACGTCGGAGCCGGGCGAAGAGTACTCGCCGGAATCCTCCCCGTCCGCGCCGGACGCACCAACGGAGGGGCCGGCACCCTCCGGTCCGCAGGTTGAACACAACGAGTCCGGCGTCGATATCTCGGCATCGCCGGAAGGGGCGGATGCGGCGAGCCTGATGCCGCCACTGACGGCACCGGAGTCCGACACCGATGCTGGAGCGGAGCCGGACACTCCCGTGGCCGCCGATGACAACACGGCGGACAATCCCGACGATGAAGGCTCAACGGAGACTGACGTCGCAGTCGACGAATCCGCGTCCGTTCCGGCCGCGAAGCGAACGATCAGACAGGTAGCCGTGGCGGCGCTGCGAGCGGGCCGGCGCGTGTTCCTGACGGCCATGCTTGCGTTGCCCAATGCGTTCCTGCGGACGTTGATCGTGCTCGACCGGCCGTTTGCGGGGCTCTCGCCGCAAGCCAAACGGCGAATTGGTCTCATCGGCCTGGTGACCTTGCTCATGGGTCTGGCGTCGATCCTGCTCCCCAGCCTTCTGCATCACAATCCGTACGCCGACATCGGGCCCTATCTCAAATAGCCCATCCACGGCATCGCCGCGTGGGGGTCCCGTCTGGAGTCGCGCAAGAGCAAGGTGGATGGCACATGGGTCGACCGGCCAAGTCACGCGATCGATCATGTCATCCCTGCGCGATTCCTCTGTCGGGACACCTTGGTATGTCCTACAGTGCGCCCGGATGGGGGCGGTGTGCTCGCGGGGAGGGGTCTGGGTTTGGTTCGCCACATGTCATTTTTCGTGACCGGCAATAACGCGCGCGGGAGGGCGTTATGCCCGAATGAAGGTCATGCCTCAGACGATTGCGATTCGTGGCCTGCACCGATGGCAGCGGCTCGCATGCACACGGAATCACTCCTGAGCTGTCGATTCCGGACCGACGAAGGGAATGGAAGTACTTACGCAGCGTACGGGTGTTCCGCGCGCTGAACCTGTTTGGTAACGCGTTTTGAGAGAGGAGTACGCCATGATCGTGCATGAGAACCATCGGTATCCCGTCACGAGGGCGTGCGTCGCGTTGGGGGGCATGGTGGCGGCGGCCCTGTTGTGTTTATCTTTGTGGTTAGGATGTGATCAGTCGTTAATGGGGAGTCCGTCGGACGCAGCGGCGGGTATCGCCTCCCTGAGCGGGGCGCAGACTGGCAAGATGGCCGAGCCGGCCGGTGTCGGATCGGGCAGCGAGGGCCAGGTCTCCGAGGATTTGCAACCTGCGACCCCACGAATCACGGAAGAGCCGCCGGTCGATCCGCCCCGCCGCCCCGCGGAAGGTACCGCCCCGCCCGGCCCGTCGAATGGTGAGCCGATGCCTCCGCCATCGATTTCCGGAACCGATCCGCCGCCGACGGCATGCATGGGAGAGGTTCGGGCATTCGTGCGGGGGTGCTTGGAGCAGATACACGGGAAGGCCGCGGCTTGCGTCGAGCAGATCGCAGAGTTCTTCCGGAACGACCAGCCGGATGAGGCCCACCAGGCGGCGATGGCCTGCATCGAGGACATCAACGCGAACACGGACGAATGTCTCGATATGCTGGGCCAGCGTTGCGAAGCGTGCGCCCAGAAGATGGCCGATGCAGGCGTGCCGATGCCGGTGATTCAGGCGTTTCTGGGGGCCTGCGGTGAGGCGGCAGAGCGCATTCTCGACGCTCGCCGGGAGGCGGTTGGCGCTGTTGAAGATGCCATTGATCGTGGCGAGGTGCATCGCTGTATCGCCCTGATCCGAGATGCTGCCGCCGCCTGCGCCGGCCAGAACGAACAGATCGCGGATGACTGCATCGCACAAATCGAGGTGTTGTTGGACGATGGACAGGTAGACGAAGCCATTGCCCTGGGCCGCGATTGCGTCCGGCAGATTCGCATGCACACCCTCGGCTGCGTGATGGAGATCCAGAACCATTGTCGGCAATGCCTGCGCGGGCTGATCCGGCGCTGCTCGGATGAGGCCCTCGCCGGTCGTCTGCGGCAGGCGTGCGCCAGCAGCCGGCGACAGGTGTTCGGCTCGGCCGCCGACGCAATCGGCCGCATTCGCGACGCGCTCCCCGGCTCCGACGGCGGCGGATGAGAGGATTGCGGGCGCGCGGCCACGGCGGCTGCGTGCCCACGCATCAGCGGAGAGTGCCATGCGCGTGCAGGGTGCTCTTCGTTTATGCGCTGGCGGGCAAGCCGCCAGTGGCACCCGGCGGGTCGTCGGCTTTGATCGCAAGGGCGCTGCTGCATAGAATGAGATGGCTTTGCAGCGTGCCCTGATGGAAGCGGCCGTCCATGCGGTGCGCAACCCGTCGTGTGCATGGTTCGGTGAGTCGCGAGGTGTTCGCATGTCACATATGCGCAGGCGTGACGCGGAGAACCGGGGCCTCGTGTCCTATGCGTTGGACGTGGTGCGTACTCGGACGCGTGGATTCGCCGCCCTTGCCGCGACGTCTCTCCTGGTAGCGGCGTTCGGATCGTATCTCACGATCGCGGTGATCATCGACCACGGCATCGACGGAGGAGTTCCTCTGGGGGCGCGGCGTGTGGCGCTCGCACTCATGCTCACCGGTCTGCTGGCGATGGCGATCACGCGGTTGTTCGTGCCGCTGTTTCGCCACATCAGCGCGCTGTATTCGGCCCGCGTCATCGAGCTGGCCAACCCCGACTTCCGAAACGCCCTGGTGACGGCGCTGCAATTGGCACCGCGACGGGATGTCCATGTCGGCGTCGTGGCCGGTGTGCACGAAGACGCCGCCCGGCACCTCGATCGGTGTGATTTCGCCGCGTCCGTCCCGCGACGGCCGCTGCGGCGGGCTGCGTTGATTGCCGGCGGCTCCGCCGTGGCGTTCGGGTTGTATGCGCTGGTGGCCCCGAAGGCCGTCGGCCCGTCCGTGCTCCGAGCGCTCGGTGCGGATCTGCCGGCCCCCACGCGGACCCGGGTGCGCGTTCTCGCTCCCGCTCGCGCTGCCTCGGTCGTGGTCGGGACGCCTGTCTGCTTCGAGGTCGAGCTGCGCGGCTCTATTCCCGCCGCAGTCCTTATTGAATACAGCCGGGATGAGGGCCGGACATGGGTCCGCGGACAGCGGCTCGCGCTGCGGCGCGTCGCTCAAGGCGACCGCAAGAGCGAGGACCCTGCGGTCTGGCGCGCGACCAAAGCCGGACAGGATGTCGTCGCGACCCTCTGGTATCGCGTCGTTGCGGGCGACGCCCGGGCCGAACTGCGACGCCTGGAGGTCCGGCCGGTTCCGCAGGTCGGCGAACCGACCCTCCGGCTGACCTATCCGACCTACACCGGCCGTTCGCCGGTCCGGCGCGAGAGGGACGGTTACATTGACGCGGTTGTGGGAACGCGCGTCGATATCTCGGCGCGCACGGCCGTTCCGGCCGGCAGCGCGCGGATTGTCTTTTACGACGGACACGGCCCGGTCGCCCGTCAGATGGCCGTGGAAGGTAAAGATCATCGGGAACTCCGCGCGTCGTGGCTGGTGGACCGCGACGCCGAATACGAGATTCGTTTCAGCGACGCGCACGGAGCCGAAAACCCGAACTCCATTCGCTATCGGCAGCGGGGCCGTCCGGACCACCCGCCTCTCATCGAGCAGACGTCGCCCGGGGCGCAGGACGAGGTTGCCCCGGACGGGGCGATCGACATTCGCGCGTTGATCACGGATGACTTCGGCTTGACCGACTGGGCGGTTGTCTATCGCGTCGGCTCGCGCGGGGGACGTGTTGCGCTCGCCGGCTCGGACTCGGCCGGCCCAGCGGTCGTCAAGGTGTCCCGCCGAATTCCGGTGAGCCGTTTTTCCGCCGCGGCCGGTGACGTGATCCAGCTACACCTCGTCGCTCTTGACAACCGTCACGATTTTCGGGATCGGCCGGCGTATCAGGAATCGAGCGGGCCGGACAGCGCGATACGCGTCGTGGCGTCACAAAACGCGCGTGGTCCAAACAAACAGACAAAACAGGGGGACGGAGACGCCCACGCCGGGCGCACGGACGACAAGAACGGCGCTTCGAATGGCGGCGAAGCGGGGTCGTCAGGCTCCGGGTCGGGAACGGGTGGCCGCCATGACGAGGGCGATGCGGATGGCGGCGCGGCCGGTGGCGCGGAGGAGGGTGGAGAAACGGGACGGGGCGACGCGGAGGCGGATGAGGGCGCGTCGAACGGATCGGGTGAAGACGGCGACGAGATTGACCGCTTCCTTGGCGACAATCGCGAGAAGATCGAGCGATTGCGAAAAGCGTTTGAGGAGCAGGGCGACCGGAAATCGGAGGGATCCGGCGAGGAGACCGGCGGCGACCCGGCGGGACAAGACAGCGGTAACGACCAATCCGGAGGGACCGGCGGTGAGAACGACGCCGGACAGGACGAAGGCTCTGCCGATTCTGACGACGGAGAATCCGTCGGGCAAGGCGCTTCCGGGGACAAGAAGGGGACCGAAAAGAGCGGCAAAGACGACTCCGGCGACACAAGGCGGGACGGTACGAAAGGCGACGAGACCGGGCAGGGCGAGAAGCCGGGGGGTACCGACGAAGGCTCGCAGAATCGGCCGAAGGATAAAGACGCAAAGAGGGCCGGCGATCGCGGCGACCCGGCGGGCGAAACCGGGGCGTCGGATTCGGGCGACGGAAAGAGATCGGACGACGGCGAAGACAAGGGTGAGAAGACCAAGACCGGTCAGGGCAAGGGGCAAGGCAGCGGTTCCGGAAAGGGCGACGGCGCTGGACCCGGCAAGCCCGGCGGTTCGGGAGCGGGCGCTGACCCTGGCGGCGACGTGGGCGGAGGAATCGCGAAATCTGGCGCTGGCGCTGGTGGTCGGCGCGGCGGCCAGCCCAAAGGTACGAGCAACGGCTCCGATGACGCGAACCCACCGGCCGAGTCCGACAGACCCTCACGACCACAAGGCAGCGATGATTCGTCGGGGCAACCTGGTGGCGACCAGCGCAGCCGGCGACCGGAATCTGATGAGGATCAGCCGCCGGAGGACGAGGCAGGCCCGATGGAGGCCGACGGTGAGTTTGGCGGCGAGGGGCACGGCAAGGCGTTGGACGGGCAGGACCGTGACCGCGCCCGCGACATCGTCGACGAGTTAGACAGACGCCTGCGCCGTGGCGACATCGATCCGGAGACGCTGGAGGATCTGGGATGGACGCGGGCCGAGGCGCTGCGATTCGTTCAGGCGTTTCGCCGTCGTGACCGGCGGGGGCAGCGCGACACCAACCAGCGGTTCACGGGGCGTGTGCGGGAGGCGCCCGAGCGGCCGTCGGGCGCCGAGGAGCAGCGTCGCGGTGAGGGGACGGATCGGGGCATCCGGCACGGCCTGGCGACGGATCGACGCGGTCGTGCGACGGCCGAACAGGTTCGTGAGCGCCAGCCGGAGGTCGTTCCGCCCGAATACCGCGACCTGCTCGATGAGTACTATCGTTCGATGGGGCGGCTTCGGCGAAAACACCCGAAACATTAGATCAGGACGCGCCAGTGGGATTCGACGCGGCCGTGCGGGAGGCGACTGAACGGAGGTGTGTCGCGTTCTTCAGGCGGTCGGTCGCTTACATGCCGTAGGTCTTGGGATCGAAATCCGAGTCGCGCAGACCGACGCCCAGCCGGACGTTGCGGTATTCGTACTTGCCGAGCAGATGCTCGGGCTTCATCTCGTCATCGGCATAGCAGTAGATCGCGACCGGCACGCCGTAGTCCTTGTCGATGTGAATCTCGGCCGTACGATCGGGGTATCGCCCGCCCTCTCCGGTGTAGGGCAGATGCCGCTGGATGACCCACGTGGGCCGTCCATCGAAATACGATTCGCCCCGATAGTTCAGATCCAACTCGCCGCGCTTCTCGGCGAGTTGGCAGTATTCGATCAGAAGATCAAGGCTTCGCTCGAAGCCGAACTCGGCGATGCAGCGCCGGGACGCATCTCGAGCCCGACCGCCGCGGATCGGCTGCTTGATGCTCTTGATGATCGACGAAAGCGGTGGAATGGGTCGGCAGACGGCCTGTTCTCGCTCGTCAGATGTGGCGGCTCCCTTGTCGATCCACCTGTTTCTCACATAGACGACGCGCTCGGCCAGCCCGGGATTTCGGAGCCAGTGCATCATGACACTGAAAGGCTCGGTGCGGAACTTGACGTCGATCTCCTGTTCATCAGTCATCCCGGAGGGTAGCAACTCTTGCTTGACGAAATTGCAGGTGTAATCGCTGACGGTCCGCCGATGCTTGTCGCGTGCCTGAATCAGGGCGCGAAGCGGCTGGGTCCGAATGAGCTTCTCGAAAAGGTCTGCGTCGATCGACTGCTCGCCCCAGACGATCGCATTTTTGTGAATCGTGACGGGACTGCTGCCCTGGCTTAGGTCGTACTCGGCGTAAAACAGCGCCACCATCACAAGCCCGATTCCGAGCTGCGCACGGCGATGCGTCGAACTGTTTCTGAGGACAAGCATGTCGGTCTAGGCTTTTCTCCGGGCAAGGGCGGACACGGTGTCATCACGCGGAAGCCTGTATGGGTTCATCGGCCCCACGCCTGCGCGGACTTCAATACACAGCGGTCTGCCATGCGCGTCCGGGATCCTCCACGAGCAGCGAAGCGGGGTCGCTCCCCATAGCTCTTCTATGCACTCGGTGCGGATGAGGTCGCGTTGACCGCAGCGCGAGGCCATCCGGGTACACGCACCCACATTAAGACTGTATCAATCAATCGGGGCGGGGTCAAATTGCCGGCCGATATTCCGATTGAGTGAGCCGGTGTCGCCTGGAGCTGTTACTATTGTGTTTTCATTAGGTTGACGCAGTATCAGGGCCGTGGGTGGCGGCTGCGCGGGACGTAAATCCCGTGTGTTTCAATGTACGCGATGACAGCATCCGGCGTCAGATATCGGACCGGACGCCCCTCGGCGATGCGTTGCCGGATCGCCGTTGCGCTGATGTCGATCGCGGGCGTTGAAAAACAGTCCGATAGCAGCCTGCCGGTGGCGTCAGGCCCGATCATGGCCCCGAGCCGGCTCATATCGGGCGTTTTCCGACCCGGCCGGGTGGCGGTCACGATGCGAACGCGATCAACGAGCTCCGCGACGCGATGCCAGGTTGCGAGTTCGGGTAGCGAGTCGGCCCCGATGATCCAGACCAGCCCGGAATCGACCCCGTATCGCTCGCGAAAGACGTCGACCGTGTCGATCGTGTAGCTTGGGCCGGATCTGCCCAATTCCACCTCGCTGACCTCAAACAATGGGTCGCCGGCGACGGCCCGACGGGTCATCTCGATCCGGTGTCGGGCGTCGATGAGGGCGTCGGCCGGCTTGTGAGGCGGTCGGGGCGATGGGATGAGAACGACGCGGGACAGTTGCAATTGTTCGGCGATGCTGCGCGCAGAGATCAGGTGGCCGAAGTGGATCGGATCAAAGCTGCCGCCGAACATCCCAACGCGATCGGCCATGTTGGCATCACGGCTCCGCCGTGACGGGAGACGCCTGGTCGCTTCCAATCACGGCGGTTGGCGAGGCGCCCGGTGTGGACGCGCGAAGGGCCTCCACGGCTGCGCCCGGCCGCCAATCAATGTCGATCTTGCAATCCGTGATCTCCAACGACACCGCCACGGTCTGCGACGGTCCGGCCGCGGCGTGGCATTTCCCGTAAGCGGCGAGATAATAGCCTCGGCCCGGCTCGAACCGGGCGTCGAACGACAATTCGGGAGAACCACGCGATGAACGGCGGCTGCCCGATGCGCCGCCGTCGATCAGGTGCTCGGTCCGGACAACCGTGCCGTTGGTATCCTTGATCTGAAACATAAGCGAGGTGGACGCCGAAGACGGACGAACGTCCGACCCGGTATCCGCGGCGTTGAGCATCACGGATTCGTGAAACTTGAGCCGCACACTGATGACCGCGTCGAGCGGCTGGGACGTCGTGTTGTCGAACATGTAGCCAAGGAGAAACCGGGCGTTGGCCTTGGCGCCATCATGCACCTCCGCCTTGCATCGGGCCCCGTCGGCGCCGACAGGCATCGAATCGCACATGGAGGTGCCGTTGGCGTCGTTTTCCTTCTCCGCCACAAACGACGTCAGATTGAACGGCTCCATCTTCGGCAGGGACAGCGTTCCACGGGCCACCTGAGGCGCGTCGAGGTCGGGACGGTCAGCGGCCGCCTTGCGGATGTCAAAACCGGCGTCTCCGCCGGAACAGCCGGCCATCGCCATGATGCACAGCATATGGGACGACAATCTTAGAGCGTGTCTGAAAGGCCTTTTCAGAGCTTCAACCGTACGGGAGCGGGTTTCGTGGCCCAGCGCGCCCCGCTCCCTCACGGTCGCGGCTCTGATCATTTCGCTCCTCCGCAAACACCCTCTCAGAGGATGGTCTAGTCGGCCGGGACGCCGGGATCGTGTGTTCATATCATCGCTAGCGTAGCGCCATTGTGCCGCTCTGTAAAGTGATGGGATCAGCGCCGCGGCCGCCACGCCAGGCCACCGCCGGTGTCTCCGGTCTCGTCGACTAGGCCCATCGGATCAAAGGTCTTGCGCCACCAAGCCGAAAACTCGTCCCCGGCGCGGCGCCGAGCCTCTTCGGCCGGGGACGGTGCGGTGGCGCCGGGCGGCTTGCGGCCAAGGACTGTTGTGATCTCCAGCCAGCGGCCTCCTCGCAGGATTTGCAGGGAACGGCCGGCCGTCTTCGGTGGCGCTGCGGCCGGAGCATTGGGCCTGCCTGCTTTTGCTCGTCCGTTCGCCCCATGAAGCGCGAGCTTCGTGTGCGTCCAGCGATTGAAGGTCTCTCTCGCTCCCTCCTTGGGGATGGACTTGTGATTCAGTGCCAGGATCAGATCGCCCGCCCGGATGTCCGGGGCAATGCCGTCCGGCCGGACGATGTCCGGAGCCTCTCTGACGAGCAGCGCAGCGGCGTGCGCGGGCGCCCGCGGATCGTCTTCATGGGAGATCACGTCAAATGACAGTCCGATCAACGCATCCGGTGCGATGCCTGCCAGCACCTGATCCAGCAGGATTCCTTTGCCGCCCCGGAGGATGCCGAGCCGGCATTCGGTCCCGGGCCGCTGGCTTCGAATCCACTGGTCGAGCCGACCGCCGGGAGGGAAATCGGAGGACAGCCAGTGGCCGTTGAGCGAGAGGATCAGATCACCGCGTTTCAGGCCAGCTCGGTCGGCAGCGGTGCCCTCCAGCGTGCCCAGCACGAGTAGCCCGTGCGAGTCGGGCGGCATCCGCGGGTCGTGCTTCTGGAGCCGGATGCCGAGAAAGGCCGACGGCGGACCGGCCGCCTGGGTCACGAAGACCTCCTCGGCGATCATTCGGATCCGCCGGCGGACTTCGTAGCTGCGAGTCGCGGCGAAGGCGGTCCGAAGCGCGTCGTAGCACGCCGGACCCTGGTCCATCAAGGCGCTGGTCGCCGCCGCCCGGGTCCGCCAGCGCGGGCTTCCGAGGTCCCGGATCAGGTCGGGGATCGATGGCGTGGCGGCTGCATTCGCCGCCGGAGGATCGGTCGCGACGGCGACGGTGTTCCAGGCAGGCCAGAAGGACAAGATGATGCAGAGCATGGTCATGTCTGTTGCCCGAGTCTGTGTCGCCTCTGGCCGGATGCTCCGTGGTTCGTGCCCTGTTATAGGCAGGACCGAGAAGGGATTCTCGGTCCAGCGTGGATTCTCGATCCTGCGTGGATTCTCGGTTCAGTGCG
>JBHHVX010000108.1:0-13168 GCA_046754505.1 Phycisphaerae bacterium
GGTCGGCGGACGCGTCACAGACCGCTATCATGGCAGCCGTGCATCCGCCGCTGCGGGCGGATTCGGTCGAAACAGGCCGCGCCCGACGCGCCGGCACGCGGAGGCGTGCATCATGAACATCTATCGTGCCCGATGGCTCATACCAGTCGAGGGCGCTCCGGTCGAGGACGGGGTGTTGGCCGTCGAGGCGGGCCGGATCGTGGCGGTCGACAAAGCCGCAGCGCTGCGGGCGCACGGGCCTGTCAATGACCTTGGCGATTGCCTGCTGCTGCCGGGCTTCATCAATGCCCACACGCACCTGGAACTCTCCTGTTATCGCGATCGGTTGCCGCCCGGACCGTTCTGGGACTGGATCGAAGGCTTGATCCGACTGCGGCGGTTGCCGGACACGCCCGCGCGCGAGCGGGCCGCCGTCACCGCCGGGGCGGCGGAGTCGCTCGCCTGTGGTGTGACGTGCGTCGGCGATATCTCCCGGCAGGGCCTCCATGTCGAGCGATTGCGGAGATCGCCCATTCGCAAAGTCTGCTATGTGGAGTTGATGAGCGGAGCGTTGCAACCACCGAACGACATCGCCTCGCTGGCCGATCGCTTTGAAGCACTGTCGGAGTACGCGGACCCCGACCGCCTGAGGATCAGCGTCTCTCCCCATGCTCCGTACTCCGTAACGCCGAGCGATCTCCGGGCCGTCGCCGAGTTTGCCCGGCACAAGGACGTCGGTGTGACGATGCACGTCGCCGAGACGCCCGAGGAGATCGAATGGCTCGCACGAGGCGGCGGTCGCGTGGAGCTGTTTCTGTCTCGATATGGGTTTCCAACCGCCAACGTCCCTCCGGGTGCGAGCGCCATCGACCGGCTCGCAGCGTCCGGTCTCCTCGCAGAAGCGCCGCTTCTGGCACACGTCAACTACATTGATGATGCGTCATTGACGCGCCTGGCCACCTCAAACGCTGCGGTCGTCTGGTGTCCCCGGGCGCACGCGTTCTTCGGTCACGCCGGCCATCGATGGCGCGACCTGCTGGCGGCCGGCGTGAACGTCTGCGTCGGAACCGACAGCCTCGCCAGCAATCGGACGCTGTCTATTTTAGACGAATTGAGATTTGTACGCCGGCACTATCCCGAGGCCGACCCGAACGTGATTCTGGAAATGGGGACGGTTCGAGGCGCCAACGCCCTGCGGCTTGACGATCAGATTGGCAGCCTGCAACCGGGCAAGTGGGCCGACTTCGTTCGCGTGCCTTGGATCGCGGCCGGTGCCGCAGACCCGGTGAAAAACCTCTTGGACGGCGATCGGACCGTGGGCGGGACGTGGGTTGCCGGCCAACGTGTCGCATAAGAGTTTCGGGCAATCCTGGACGCCGCAGGCAAACGTAACCTATGCATCTTACATATGTTACGCCAACATGGCGCCCCACGCGCCGAGCGTGCGGCCCGCCGAGCCACCGTGTCCCATACGACAAAGTCCGAAATTGGCCTTTGCGGCGAGGCCCCGTCGTGATACACTACGGGAGTAAGGCCAGGCGTTCCGGTTCCACGCGGTTCCCCCCAACCGCGCCCGGGCCCTGGCCGCTTTTTGTGAATCCCGGCCTGCGCGAGGGCGTGTCGCGAATCTGAGCGTGCTGCGGTGTGACTGTGGCACGGAACGCTCCGATCGACACCGCGCGGCCGCACGGGTTCCCAGACGAACAGTTTTCCGCGAGGTCGGATTCGCGAGGTGGCGACGCATCGATGGCAGAAGATCGAAAACTGCAAATCGACGACGATTGGAAAAACCAGGCGGCAGAGGAAAAGGAGCAGCTTGCCCGGGAAGTCGAGGACCCATCACCTCGATCCTTGCCGCAGGCGGACTTCACGGGGCTTGTCAATCTGCTTGCCATGCAGGTCGTGGTCGGGCTGGGTGGAATGGCGGGCCATGATGGCCGGCGCATTCCCCCCAACCTCGAACTGGCAAAGCACCACATCGACCTGCTCGACGTGTTGGATGGGAAGACCGCAGGCCATCTCGACCCCGACGAGAAGAAGCTGCTCGACACCACGCTGCATCAGCTTCGCATGGCCTACGTCGAGGCCGCCTCCGGTGGCCCACCCGGCGCCGGCCCGTCACAGTAGCGTCGCCCCCCCGTAGGCGACGTGGCCCGGCCAGTGCTCTCCCGTCCGGCACGGGGACCGGACGCTACGAAAGAGGACGTCCGGCACGGAGGCCGAGCGCTACTTCTCGGGGGGCAGATCCGGCCACTGGACGAGCAGCCGGCACGCGCGGTCCTGCGCCCGTGTCATGGGTCGCGTGGCCGACGCCTGGTTGTAATAGAACGCAAACGCGAGCCACCGGCCTGCGTGGGTGTGAATATATCCCGCCAGCGTCCGCACGCCGCGAATATAGCCGGTCTTCGCAAATATGCGATCGCGCGTATCGCGTGACTTCATCCGATGCTCAAGACTTCCGTCGATTCCGGCATGCGCCAGTGAATCGCGGAACAGGTCGAACGTTTTGCCTCCTTGCCGAAACATATGGCCCAGAACCTGCACCGCCGCGGCGGGGCTGAGGCGGTTCTCGCGAGACAGCCCGCTGCCTTCATCGATCGTTGCCTGATCCGCCGACACGCCCGCCTTCCGCAGAAAGGCCTCCACTGCCGCGACCCCCGTCCGCCACGTACCCCGACCCGACCGCGCCGCGCCCAGTGTCTTGAGCAGGCCCTCGGCAGCCATCCCGAGGCTGTTCTTGCCGGCCCGCCCCAAAGCGTCGGCGAGACCGGCCCGGTGAACCGCGACCACGTGGCATTCCGAGGGCAGACGCCCGTCGGCCAGCCGCACAGACTTGCGGACCACGCGGCCATACACACGGATTCCCTTCGCGGCCAGCACCGTCTTCAGAACCGAACCAAAATAGAGGCCCGGGTCAGACACCGTGATCGGCCCGAGCACGCCCGCCTTCTTCACCGTCCCGGAAACGACCAGCACATCGCTGCCGCGGCGGCGATTGACGACGGCCTTCTTCTTCCCGCTCGCAATAGTCCGGTTCTCGATCCGCAGGAAGCGGTTTCCGGGGATCATGGCCACCTTCGCCGGTCCCTTGGCCGACGGTGTCGCCCGCACCGACACGCAGTTGGCGTTGAAGTTCAGCCCGCCGATCGGGGCCTCGTACCACGCCTGATGCTGGTTCGGCGGCCAGTTCGGATGCGTGAACTGACGGTCGAAGATGGAGTCGTCGATCACGAGGTCCCCCGGGATTTTCCGGACACCTGCGTCGTGCAGCCGGGCCGCCCATCGATGAAACACCGCCGTGATCGATTCGCCACGCCCTTGTGCAATCCGCTCGTCGCCGAAGGTCGGGTCCCCGCTGCCGATCACGACGAGGTCTCGGTCGCGAATCGCCAGCACCGTTTCATAGCGGTAGTCGATCCCGAGCTGCTCGATGGCCGAGGCGATGACGACCAGCTTCATGTTGCTCGCGGGAATCAGCGGCTCCCGAGCGTCCCGCTGGTACAGAACCCGCCCGCCGGGCAACTCGACAACCTGCGCCCCGAGCCGGGCATTTGGCTGCTTATGTTGCGTGAGGATGCGGTCGAGCCGGGTGTGCAGTTTTCGCAACGCGCTGTCCGCCCCGAAGGTCGCCGGCGTCATCGCCAGCACGATCCCGGCCCCCAACACCGCCGCGAACCGAGCACCGCTGAAGCACCGGACGGCCTCCCGGCACGCGCGGGCGGCTCGCCCACCCCGATGACCGAAAAAAAACGGGCTGGCCTGCATCAGAGACATGTTACGAGGACATCGGCGCGATGCAAGTTTTGACTTGAAAGCCCCGTACATATAGACTCGAATGCACACACGCGGTGTGCGGGGCCGGCCGATAACGCCGGCTGCGATTCCTAACGTCCTGTGTGCGCGGACGCAGGGGGTAGTCATGGTTCAGGTACAGCATACGAGGGCCGTTCGAATCCTGATCGTCGCCGGTCGGGACGATGAATCGCTCCGCACCTGCACCGACGACCTGAGCGCGGCCGGAGCCGACGTCGAACACGCCGCCGATGTCTACTCGGGCATGGCGCGACTCGCCCTCGGTGCTCCATTCGCACGTGTCCTCCTCGACATCCGCAGCCTTGACGAACGGGAGATGCAGTTCCTCTCGCTGGCATCCCGATATTTCCCCGATGCCCAGGTGGCCGTGCCGCTCTTGGAGGGCACGCCCGAGCGGGCGTCCGCATGGGACCGGACCGTGCAGACCGTCTCCGTCGAGGCGCTTGTCCGCGAGTGCCAACCGCAGCCCGCGCCGCCGGCAGAAGGCCCCGCCGAACCCGACCACACGCCGACCTCCGACGCCGTCTCACAACCCACGCCCGCCCTTTCCACGGATGACGGCCCACGAGAGACGGCCGATACGGAACCCTCCCTGCACGAAGCGGTCCGAACGCGAATGGCCACCGGCCAGTCCGCCCCGGTCCGCCGAGCACCGCCGCCCGTTCGCCAGCAGCCGGAGCCGCCGCTCGTCGAACCGGCGACACCGATCGGCGACGACGGTGGCTCCGCCCTGTCACAGGAGGAGGTGGACGCGCTGCTCGGTCATAACGAGGCCGACGGCGGCCCATTCGACGACCACTCCGGTCCGGCGGAGGCGCCATGATTCAAACCGCCGACACCAGCCCCGGCCGCCTGCTCGTCGTGACCGACCTCGACCGGCTTGGCCCGATCGTCAAGGACTGTTTCGCACCCAATCCGATCAACGGCGTCCGGACATACCTCCAGGGAATCGCCGAGATTCCCCGCCAGCCGACGCGGGCGGTCCTCGTGGGCTTCGATCCCGCCTGCCGCACACCTGAGCGGGCGATCGCGGCCCTCAAGGCCGTCGCCGGAAAGGCAACCCCCGTCGTCATCTGCTGTGAGCCGGCCTACGAGGACGTCGGGCGGCGGCTGCTCGACCGCGGCGCCGACGACTACATCATCTTCCCGCCCGACCCGCGCGACCTCGAACAAGCCCTGAACCTTCCCGCCCGACAGACGCAGCGGCAATGGATCGAAACGCCGGCCGTCGCCCCCGTACCCTCGGCGGAAGAGCTGGCCCGCCTCGCCGAACTCATGCCGCGCCTCGGAGAGACCACCCCCGCAACGCTCGACGCCATGGCCGCCCTGGTCCGCTGTGCCCTTAATGCCGAGAGCGTCACGGTCGTCCTCGACGGCCTCACGGGCCGCGTCGGCCAGGGCGACGAGGGCCGCTCGACCGCCGCGCTCGTCGAGCCGATCCTCCGAGCAGAGCAACGCGCCGGACAACTCCGCGTCGGACGCAGCCGGGCCGGCGGGTTCACCCACGAAGACACCGCCAAGTTACGGCACTACGGCCTGCTCTTCGGCCGGATGCTCGAGGGTGCCGAACGCGCCCGACAGTGGCAAGACCTGGCGTATACCGATGACCTGACGAACCTGCCGAACCGACGGAGACTCATGTCGTTTCTGGACGACAAGCTCATCGCAGCCGAAAAGGCCCGAACGACCGTCACGGTCCTCATCTTCGACATCGACGATTTCAAGCGATACAACGACACGTATGGCCACGACGCCGGTGATCAGATCCTCCGCGACATCGGCAACCTGTTCCGGCAGTGCAGCCGGGAACACGACCTGGTGGCCCGCTACGGCGGCGATGAGTTCGTCGTCGTCTTCTGGGACGCCGAAGGCCCACGAGAGGTCGGCTCCCACCACCCGATCGACGTCATCAAAGTCCTCCAGCGCTTCCGCGACACGCTGGCAAAGCACACCTTCACGCGACTCGGCCCCGAGGCCACCGGCTGCCTCACCATCAGCGGCGGCCTCGCCCAGTTCCCCTGGCAGGGACGCACGGGAACAGAGCTGATCGAAGCCGCCGACCAGGCGTTGCTACAAGCCAAGACCGCCGGCAAGAACCGCTTCTGGCTCATCGGTCGCGGAGATGTGACGTAGGGCGGGTTGGGGCGAGCGGCCTGCGCACTGCGGCTGGACATGTCAGCTCCGGGGACGGCATGGCCACCCGCCTCCGGCGCAAGAGCCGGTCGGGTTGGTTTTCTCGAAGATACTGGTCCGGGCATGGGTTTTTCACCTTTTGGGGCTCCGGGCAAGTGGTAATTTCCGGCAAAATCCGGTAACGGTCTTGCGAGCTTACACAGGCCGGGCGCTGGGCCGTGCGAGAACGGCTTCACGCACGAGCCTTGGCCGCACTCTTGCTGGCGTTGGGTAGGCTTGCTCGGTGTTCCAGCCGGATGGGCAAGCGCGGCAGTATGACAACGGAATCGAGACCCCAGGTTCAAAGAACCTGGGCCACCCGTCCAAGCCTCCGCGCGCGCCCACCGCGCCTCGCGGGTTGCCTCCCGTAGAGAGCCTCGGATAGACCGACGCCATGGCCCGCAAACGTGCCGTAGCGAGACCGACCGCCAAGGAGCCGCCCGCGCGGCCGCTCGCCGACCTTCGTCGCTGCTCGACAGGCGCATTGTCTATTGCGGCGATGGCGTCGACCAACTCCGCAAGCTGCCCGACGGCTGCGTAGACCTGATCTGCATCGACCCGCCGTTCAACAGCAACCGGAACTACGAGGTCTTCTGGGGGGAGACCAAGGAGAAGCGGGTCTTCGAGGACCGCCACGCCTCTACAGCGGCCTACATCGACTACATGCGCCCGCCCTGCGTCGAGCTCGCCCGTCTGCAAGAGCAGACGGGCCGCCGGCCGCCTCTGTCAAGCGGCCAGCGAACATTGACCAAACGAACCGCGTGGAGTAGCCTGTCAGCGTCACGATGCGAACTGCTTTGAAAGTGCCGCGATGATCACCCAGCAGAAGCGATCCGGAGCCTTCTACACTCCTAGTAATGTCGCCGAGACGCTTGTGCGTTGGGCCGTACGCCGTGAGACCGATCGCATGCTCGACCCATCATGTGGGGATGGGCGATTCCTGGCCGGTCACTCGAACGCCGTGGGGGTGGAGCGTGATCCGGTTGCCTGTGCAATCGCGAGGGAGCGTGCGCCCTTGGCCCAAGTGCATGAGGCGGATTTTTTCGATTGGATGAATTGCCCCGGGGACTACTTCGATTGTGTGGCGGGCTTCGACTGCGCCGCAGGCAACCCACCCTTCATCCGCTACCAGCTCTTCCGCGGGGAAACTCGGGGGAGAGCGTTAGCAATCTGCCGATCAGTGGGCGCGGACTTTTCGGCACTGACGTCCTCGTGGGCTCCTTTCATTGTTGCGACATGCTCGCTGCTCATCCCCGGCGGTCGTATCGCGTTCGTCGTGCCGGCTGAAATCGGTCACGCGCCCTATGCGAAGCCGCTTCTGCGATTCCTTTGCTTCAATTTTCGGACGGTTCATCTCGTGGCGATTCGTGAGAAGCTGTTTCCGCAGCTTTCCGAAGACGCGTGGCTTCTCTATGCCGGCGGCTACCGCGGTGACGCTCGGGAAATCCGGCTTACGGCTCTTGATCGTTTTAGGCCCTCCGCGTCGCCTCCGCGAAGATGGACTACCGTCTCCCTCAATGACCTGGCCAGATGGAACTACCGGATACGACCTTTCCTTCTTCCGGAAGACGTTCGCTGTCTCTACTCCTCGCTCGCCTCTAACGAAGCTGCGACGGTACGGCTGAGCCAACTCGCTGGCGTCGGCATCGGCTATGTGACCGGCGGAAACGAGTTCTTTCATCTCCGACCCTCGCAAGCGGCGCGCCTCGGCATCCATGGCCGCTTCACGCAACCGACCGTGCGAAGCGCTCGCGGACTCCCACCCGATGCCGTGACCAAGGACACTGTCGATCGGTGGATTGGGGCGGATCGATCCGCGCTGCTGCTGCGGCTGCGCGCCGGCGAGACACTGCCGTCGCAGATTCGCCGGTACCTCGATTCACCGCAGGCCCATAAAGTTCGTAGCGGATACAAGTGCCGCAATCGCGACCCGTGGTATGTCGTACCCGACGTGCGAACACCCGATGCGTTTCTCTCCTACATGAGCGGAGAGGCGCCGGCGCTCGTCGCGAACAAGGCACGATGCACCTGTTCAAATGCCGTGCATGCCGTAACGCTTCGCAATGCGTACTCGGTCGAGGATTTGCAGTCGGCGTGGCGGCATCCGCTCGCCCGTTTGAGCTGCGAGCTCGAAGGTCATCCGCTCGGCGGTGGGATGCTCAAGCTCGAACCGCGAGAAGCGGGATGCGTCGTACTCTCACGTCCAGCCGCGCAGATTTCGCGCGAGGAGATCGCTCTTCTCAACGAAGGGGCCGCCGAGATGCGCAGATGGAGGCATTATGGCTGAGGCGATCCCGCCAGTGCCACTGATAGGGCTCCGCGACGCTCTGCGCATCTACGTCGAGGCCAAAGAAACGTAGAGTTCACGGCATATCAAGCCGCTGCACGGTTACATCGCATGCCGCCTCGTCGTTGAAGGCGGCTTCGAACCAGCCGACATCATCCCGCGCCCGCCTTTTCGCGTCGAAACCAAGGGCTCGGGCGCATCGAAACGACATCTGCTCATTCATGATCCCGATGCCGCAGGCTCAGGCGAACGAACCATACTCGGCGGGGTCAAGACGAAGCAGGTGGACGTCACCGTCTCCAAGCCCGGCATCGGCCCTTGTCTTGCCGTCAGCGTGAAAGGAACCGTCGGCGCGTTTCGCAATCTGACCAATCGCATGGAAGAGGCGATCGGCGATTGTACGAACCTGCATATTTCATATCCGAACCTTGTCTATGGATTCCTGCACGTGCTGAAGGCCAACCACGCGGGTCCCGAAGTGCCAAAGAATGATGTCGCGATTCTGCCTGACGGCCGGGTGGTGGATTCGATCCAGCGTTATCACGATGCGATGGTTGAATTGACCGGCCGCAAGGGCGTGCGGAATGATTTCACAAGATACGAGGTGGTCGCGATTGTCCTGGCCGGTCCATCCGGCGAGGCGATCGGCGAAGTCATCACCAGTTTTCCGCGAAGCAAGAGCCGCCTGCTTTTCGCCGGTTTCTTCGAGGCGATGTACCGGGTCTATGATCACCGCTACGTGTTCGCCGCGCCTGGCTTGAAGAAGGCAACCGCGCGCAGGACATGGCATTCAGACTCACCGGCGATGGCAATGGTGCGGGAGTTCGGCTTCGAACCGCGACTGAGCGGAAATTCCTGATGAAGAAGGGCGTCTTCTGGAGGCTTCCCATTCCGGCCAAGCAGACCAACAAGGTCGGTCGCCCCGACATCGACTCGTTCGAGGCGATCACGACCCGCGAGGACCGCAGCGAGGGCTTCTTCGTCGCGTTCGACTACACCCGCGCGCCCTGCGCGAAATGGAGGGCTTTTTCAGCAAGAGCGGCAAGGCCATCATTGCCCTGACCGTACGGGATATCCTCGATGAGGAGATCGCCAAGTTGCGGCACTACGGCCTGCTCTTCGGCCGGATGCTCGAGGGTGCCGAACGCGCCCGACAGTGGCAAGACCTGGCGTATACCGATGACCTGACGAACCTGCCGAACCGACGGAGACTCATGTCGTTTCTGGACGACAAGCTCATCGCAGCCGAAAAGGCCCGAACGACCGTCACGGTCCTCATCTTCGACATCGACGATTTCAAGCGATACAACGACACGTATGGCCACGACGCCGGTGATCAGATCCTCCGCGACATCGGCAACCTGTTCCGGCAGTGCAGCCGGGAACACGACCTGGTGGCCCGCTACGGCGGCGATGAGTTCGTCGTCGTCTTCTGGGACGCCGAAGGCCCACGAGAGGTCGGCTCCCACCACCCGATCGACGTCATCAAAGTCCTCCAGCGCTTCCGCGACACGCTGGCAAAGCACACCTTCACGCGACTCGGCCCCGAGGCCACCGGCTGCCTCACCATCAGCGGCGGCCTCGCCCAGTTCCCCTGGCAGGGACGCACGGGAACAGAGCTGATCGAAGCCGCCGACCAGGCGTTGCTACAAGCCAAGACCGCCGGCAAGAACCGCTTCTGGCTCATCGGTCGCGGAGATGTGACATAGAAATAGTGGCGTAGAGCGAGCACTGCCCGCCTTTCCGGTGTGGGGTTGCTTCGATCCGCCTCACTCGGCACAATTCTTACATGCGTAAATACCGGCGTACATCTCAACTCGGCCGCGCCCTCTTCTGCGACGCGCGGACGGCGGTCGCTCTGGATTTCGATCCCGCGAGATCCACCGCGGTCAAGTAGGCGACGGTGGGCAGTGCCCACCCTGCGGCACTGTCAATCCTCATTCCACAGAAACTGTAGCACGTCGCGTAGCTCATCCCGAGAAGAATGATCCCGGCTCCTACACACTTGCGAACCAAGTTGCCCCACGATCTCGAATCGCTTGCCAGCATCATCGTGATTGTACCCAGTAAGCCCTCGTGGGCGGACAGATCACCCACAAGGGCCACATATGCTACTTCGTCAGCAGCATACCACGCCAAGCCGCTCGGGCCGGACCGGTCACGTCGGCATCGAGGCGAGTCAGTTCATGTCGGCTATCCAAGAAACGACGATCGCCCTATCAGTGTTAGCAAACGCGGCTTCGTGCTTGTAGATGCGATGGAACGATCGGACGATCGTGCCGTGCCTGCGTCCACCAGTCCTGACTGCGGTTGGCCGGCATGATCCCATTGGACCGGCACTCAATACTCGCGGCAACTGCGGCAATCTTCGCCTGTTTCGTGACATTTTCACGCAGGAAGCCTAGACTGCCGCGTATGGGCCGGTGCATGGATGCAGTCCGGCAACAAGGCGGCATGAAGGAGACAATCAGGCCATGACCCGATTATTTCTGTGTTCCGGTGCGGCGCTGTTGCTTTTTGGATGCGAGATGGGCCACCAATTCACCCCCGATGCCGGATTGGACGCGCGGCTGACCGGCATCGAGCACGCTCGGCGGATGCCGGCGGGACGCGACGGCCAATCCCGTGGAGTGGGCCTCGCCCGGGGGGACGCTCGCCGGGGCTACGGCGCGACCCAAGCGGGCGGCAGCCACCCGGCGAACGTCTGGAACGCGCCCTTCGCCACGTTGTCGCTGAGCGATTTCGGCGAGCAGCCCGTCACGAAGAAAATCGAACTTGCGGACCAGAGAGAAACCGACTTCCTCCGCCGGCCGCCGCTTGATTCGTTCTGGGACACGGTCAAACGCGACGTCAAACACATGCCCGGCGACCTGTGGCGCGACACCAAACGCGTCTACACCAACCCGGTCAATCTGGTCATCCTCGGCACAGCCTACGGCGGGTCGCTCGCCCTGCAGGAGACCGGCCCAGACGATTCGGTGGAGGACCACTTCCGCCGTGGGCACCACCATATCAAGGAGGACTGGCGCGACGCCTTCAACGCGGTCGGCAATCCGGGCACCCACTTCGCCTTGGCCGGCGTATGGTATCTGCTGGGCCAGCAGAGCCAGGACGAAAAAACCTACGAAGTCGGCAAGACCATGTTCAGCGCGCTCATCATCAACGGCCTGACCACCCTCCTGGGCCAGGCGGCGACCGCGGATCGATCGCCGAATGGTGGATTCGGGACCCTGCCGTCCGGTCACACGAGCAGCAGCTTCGTGATGGCCAGCGTGCTGCATCGAGCCTACGGCCACGCCGTCGGCATCCCGCTCTACGGATTGGCCACACTGGTCGCCGCCGAGCGAATCGACTCCAGAGACCACAATTTCGCGGATGTCGTGATGGGCGGCGTGCTCGGGATGGTCGTCGGCCACGCCGTGGCGTCTGGACGCGATCCGGAGTTCTTCGGCTGGAAAGTTGTGCCCTACGTCAGCCCCGAAAGCGGCGGCAACGGCATCGCCCTCATGAAGAGCTTCTGAGCAGCGCTCAATGTCGTGCGGTTGAAACGTTTGCGATGGGACGTGCGGCAGCCTGCTCAGTCGCGGAACATCGCTTCCGCCGTCTGGACCTGCTCGGGAAGTTGCTCGCGAATGTCCTCGACGGCTTCCGGCGTGAGGCCGAGCATCTCGAGAGTCTGATCGTCAACCTCCTCCCCCGTAGCCGTCGCCTGAAAGCCGATGCCGGCCTGACAAGCCAGCACGTCCGCCAGGTGGACCAGTGTCGGCAACTCACGGTTCTCGGCAGCCAGGGTCGGAGCCTTGTGGTGATAGCCGATGGCCGTGCAGAGAGGGCGAGGAAAGCGCCACTTGGACGCCAGCGCCATGCCGAACGCCTGGTGATCGGCACCGATGATCTCTTCTTCCATCGCCACGAACGACGTCCCCTCTGCCTGGAAGCGGGCGATGACATCGGCCAGTTTGCGCGGATAGACCTGCCGTTCAACGAGCAATCCCAGATCGTGAATAAGGCCGGCGAGAAAGCTCTCCTCGACGCTCGGCTTGCCCTGAGCGGCGGTGATGAGCCGCGACGCAACCGCGACCGCGATCGAGTGCCGCCAGAGTTCCATCGCCGTGAAACCTTCGATCTTCCCGCCGCCCTGAAACAGGCGGGTCATTGAAGCGGCAATGGCGATGTTCTTGACGGCCGACAGACCCAGCAGCACGATCGCGCGGTCCGTACTGGATATCTGTCCCGGCAGGCCGTAGAAAGCGGAGTTGACGACCTTCAGAATGCGCGCAGCCAGCGCGGGGTCGTTCTTGATCACTTCGTGAAGGTCTCGAGCGGTGGACTTGGGGTTCTCAACGATCTGGATGATCTTGACCGTGACCTCCGGGAGCGTGGCGATCTCGCCGACTTCGGCGATCGCCGCATTCACAATCGTCTGATCGCCGCCGTTGGATATCATTCCGAGCATAAGCCCTGCGTCTCCTGAAGGCCGGTTCGGCCCGGCCGAACGACGTTCCGCACGGTTCATGCGTAGTATCGGCCGAGAGCGATCCATGATTCAGAATATAATGACAACGGCGCCTACAGTTCGCCGGGGCATCTATTGCAACATGGACGCGGACAGCCGGGTGCCGGACGGAATATCGGTCGCCGCCACCCGTCCAACCACCTCGCACCAGTCCTTCGGGTCCATCCCGCCCGCCGGACGCTGAACGCACAGGTCCACCGCGCAGACGCGCCGCCCCGCCGGGATCGCCACGCGGCTGACGATGCTCCCCCGTGCCAGTTCGCGGACCTCCCGTTCCTCTCGGCTCGGTCCGATCCGACCGTCTCCGAGAGCCGCCCGCGCCCCGTGGGCTGCGGCCACGTATCGAGCCAGTCCATCCGGTTCCAGTGCGAAGAAATGATCGGGACCCGGAAGTGTGCGAT
>JBHHVX010000109.1:0-13102 GCA_046754505.1 Phycisphaerae bacterium
CCGCAATGTCTTCGAGCGTCTCCTTCATCCAGAGCGCCCGCTCGTTCGTCGGATCGCTGCCGAGAACCTGCTTGAGAACCTCAATCGCGTCTTCGTAGCGTTGTTCCTTGCGCAACTCCGCGGCCTGGTCCATCAATTGGCGCACTTGGCGGTGCTTGGAATCCTGCTTTTGCCGAATTCTGGCAGCCTCCCGGCGATTGATTTCCGCGAGCTTCTGGTGGACCACTTCGTCGTCGTGTTTCCGCTGTTCGTCGGCGACGTATCGCTCGAGTGCCTTGGCCTGGTTCCGGAAGTCCTCATACTGCGACGGGTCCGCCGCGTAGTGTCGACTCGCGCGAATGGCGTTCTTGGCACGATCCATCAATAGACCGGCCTTGCCGTAATCGTTCAGTAATACTGCCTTGCGGACCTGACCGGCGAGGTCACGATAGCTGGCCGTGGCCTTCTGCCAGAGCAGCGCGTGATCGTTGGCAAGCTTGTCGACGAGGCCGCCTTTGTCATCATCCGCCCGCACAGGACCGATGCCCACGAGCAGACAAACGGCAATCGTCCCACAGAATAACCGGACTCGATTCATGGCCTGGCTCCTTTTGGAAGCGACGCAACCGCTCCTGATCAAATGGCCTCGCGGCAGTGCACCGGGACGGCCGACCGGAGGGCCTGCGCAGCGGCGAACTCTGCTATCCGAGTTATAGAGGCAGGACGCATCTCCGCGCCCGCAGGACTGCACCCGCCCCGATGAATCCTCAACGGCTCGTCCTATATAGCTTACGTCCCGAACGGGAGAAAGGCAAGCCTGAGGCGTTCTTTTCGGTTTGTCTGCCGCGGTGCGCCGGCGCCCTCGCGGCACGGATATACCGGTCCGTCACAGAATCGGCGGCCCGGCGAATCACCGGGCACTGGTGGACAAGGCGGCAGTGGCACCCGCGCGGGGCCGTTTGCCCTATCCCCTGGCATAGGGTCTGGGGATCCCAAAGAATCTGGACTGCCTTGCGGAGTCCGTGACGCCTCTCGCCATGACGACACGCCCGGTGTGGCCTTCCGCATGTCAGGACTGCGTCGGCACTCCGAAGTCGAAAAGGATTTCGCGGCTCCCTATCCCGGCCCGCACTTCCCCCTGTCAACGCTCCGCCCGGCTCCTCGCGGAGACACGACGCATGACTCGGGGACAACGCCGTTCGCTAAACCTTCGCTGTATGGCTCCTCCATCCGCTACACCTCACCGGCTTTTCCCAGCGCACGCTGACTCCTTTGTTTGCCCAAGTCTCTGTGGGCTGCGAGAACCGATGTCGGTGGTTCTCAGGACTGACGCCTTGCCGGCGGAGGCAGCTTGATCTCCGGCAAGTCATCCGCTCGGAGGATGCCCAATTCGATAGCCCGATGCTTGAAACTGGGTAGCTCCATGTTATGAGGGCGACCCGCCTTGTAGTATTTTCGCGCGTACTGGAGGGTCGCTTCCCGGATCTTCTCCTTTTCCAGCCCCCGCTCCACGGCCCGTTCCATTATCCACCGTCGCGTGTCTTGGCTAATCCGACCCTCAATGGAGTCGGAAGGGCCTTTCGCCAACCAGTCCAGCAGGCTATCGGGTGGATGCTGTATCCTGATCCGCCAGGAACAGCTTCCCGGAATGTCCTCCGGCTTGCGGCCCTCGAGCACCTCGTTCCCCCACATGGCAGTCTCAGCCTGATTCATGATGGGCAGGACTTCCAGATCGCCTCGGTCCGCGAGCAAACGCGCCGCCGCCGGTGGAAAGGAATCGGGATCCTTGACGGATCGCTTAATGAAGGATCGCAGGCGCGGCAACATCGAATCCTCTATCAGCTCAGCCATTTCTGGAGGGACTGTCTGCATTATCCTGTAGTTGTCAAGAAGCTTCAATGCATACTCGCGACGCACTTCGACGGGAACAGGCAACGTGATGCACGCCATAAAGATGTCACTGGCACGGCGCATGTGTGTTCCAACCTGCTGCTGCATCATGAGCCAGTCGTAGAACAGTTTCATCAACGGTCGGGAATCACGCATGCGCCCGGCCAGTATTCTTGCGGGCTTGCGTACGAAGGCATACATAACCGTGTCATCAACCGCCCTTGTATCCACAAACTTCGCTGGCTTCGAGACAGGCTCCAGGCCGAAGTACTCCTTCCCGTAGGAGCGCATGAGCTCTATGATGCGCAGCGCACCGCCATCGTCGGCACGCTCGCAGGCCAGTTCCAGGATGTAGAGCACTGAGGGGTTATTGCGGTCCGGCAGCACAATCTCCAGGAGATCAACAAGCTCTTCCGGGCGCACGTGCGGAGAACTGCGAAGCAAAGCCATGGCGCCTGCGTGACCGATCGTCCGCGAGTGCCGATACTCCAGGGCCGTCGTCGCCGGCTTGCGCAGGACTACCATCGCCTCAACTACTGAACCGACCGTGGGCGGTTCGCCTATATTCTGTGAACAAACACCGACAAAAAACAACATTGCATAGTATATCATCAGACGACTCCTATGGATTCAACCACGTGCCCTGTATGATTCTGCTCCTCATCTCCGCTTTCTCCAGTGGACCGATCTGCATATTATAGACCGGGCCGCCCGCCCACAGGATGTTCATGAGTCCCCACTCCGGAGGCTCTGCGGGGGCATGTTCGCCCGAATCGTAGGTAACGGTTGTTTGCTGATTGTTGATCTCGTAACCGGGAAAGGACAGGTTTTGGAATCGTCCCAGGAAATGTGTCATTTCGTGTTCTAGGATTCTGCTGTCCCCTTGTGGGAGCCAACCGGGGCAGCTCCAGGAACCTCCATCGTTGATCACGATATAGGGCTGAGGGAACTGCGACGGGTCGGCGACAAAACAGTTCGGTAGATTAAAGGGGTTGTTATTCGGATTCGTGTCGCCGTCAAATGCACCGCAGAAGTATATATTGACGTGGTTAGGCGTCCATTTGTTCTGCAGTTGGATCACTTCCGCCTCAAATTCCTGGAAATCACGACGCCGATCCCAGTCGAAAGCGGAAAGATTATCAAACCGGTAAAGTTGACTACGTTGAACTGCCCATCCCAGGGAAACATGGTTCCGCTCTCGAAGAAGTTGGCGTTTGCCTGAAGCTCCGTGATGTACTGGCTCATCTCGGCTGCCGTAAGCCGGCCGCCGCCATTCTGCCTTCGCCCGATCGTTTCATTGGCTGTTGCGCCTAGCACGACCCATACCTTGAGCGGCAGTTCCTTGCTACCGGGGTTGATTGGGGGAGTTACCGGCTTCGGTTGATCCTGTTCGCAGGCGCAAAGGGGCAGCAGAAGGAGCGCGGTTGCTACCATGCATGAATGTGTACGACGCATCACAAGCCCTGCGGCAGGATCGCGATTTCGCCCTGATCCACCGCGTGGACAGGAAGGACCAGGGAGTAACCAGCAGGATCCAGAAAAACATCGACCAGAACAATCGGAAGTTGAAAATCGGAATGGTAGAGGATGGTTGTAGGGTTGGAGGCGACATCATCCCGCAGCAACGGCAGGTTCTGGGTGGATTGGAGTTCCGCCCCTGCTGTGGTTCTCGATATGAGCGTCACGAGGATCGCAGCGGGCGCTTCGCCGTCTGTGAATGCGTTCCGCGCGATCTCTAGCGCGACCGCAAGGTGGTTGAAGTAATTGCCTGCGAGCAGGATTTCGTCGGATCCGTTCCCGTTCGTAGTGATGACAATCTCTAGTGAGTCGGGTGTTGGCCCGACGAAGGGTTGGGCGTTCGCGTCGTATTGGATGGTCGTAAGAATGGGCCCCCCGACGGGGTCGAAGGGAACGTTCTTCGACAAGTCACAGGCAGCGAAGTGCAATGTTAGGACGCCTGGGAGTGAGCCGGGCAAGCTGACGTGTGCAACATCTGGTGGATTCAAGAGGCTACCGTCTCCAGCGATGATAACCGCTTGGCTGGCCGAGGACTCGCGAAACTGGGCTGGTGAATAGGTGATAGTGAATGGGGCGGTCGGAACTCCGGCCATGGGTTGGAACACGCCGGTCCACGTGGCGGTGGTGCCGGCGTCGAAGGCGAGCGGCGGGATGGCGGGCGTCATTGTGATTGTGATCGGCGTGCCGAGGCCGCCGGTCAGCGGGCTGAAGTTCAGATCGACGACGGTGAATTCCACCGTGGCGGCGAGGGCGAACGTGCCGTCGCCGTCGGGGTCGGTGAGCAAATCCGCGGGCGTATCACACAGGTCGGCGCTGGGGGCCAGGCCTTCGGCAAAGAGCGTGATGGTCGCATTGCTGGGGGCCGTGATGCCGAACAGCAGGACATCAACGAACAACGGCAAGTCGGCAAGATCGACTGCCCCGCTGAAGTTGAGATCGGCGGCATTGGGATCGGGGGCGGGCGCAGGATTCAGGAACGCCTGCACGAACGGCTGGATGTCGTTGCCGTGCGCAAGGCCGTCGCCGTTGAGGTCGGCCCGGCCCACCAGACCGGGGTCGGTGTCGAGTCCGAGCAGCACGTCAGCGAACAATCCCAGGTCAGTCAGATCGACATCGCCGTCTTCGTCGAGGTCGCCCGGCAGCAAGGCAGCGCCGAGCAGCACTGCCAGGAACGGCTGAATGTCGCGACCGTCGGTCTGCCCGTCGCGGTTCACGTCGCCGGTTCGCTGCTCCCCCAGGAGGGCCGCCACGAACCGGGGCACGTCGGCCTGATCGACGACACCGTTCTCATCAAAGTCGGCCTGGGCGAGCAGGTTGGGGTCGGTGTTGTTGCCGAGAAGGACATCAACGAACGTCTGAATGTCGTCGCCGCTCACGCGGGCGTCGCCGTTCATGTCGCCGTGGGGAATCTGGCCGGGCGGAGACGGAAAGGTCGTACCGGGAGGGGCCGGCTGGGTCTGCTGGGCATCGAACCAAATCGCCAACCGCAGGGGGGCGTACCCAAGCTGATAGTCGATCCCCGCCGGCAGCGCGAACTGGACGGTCTCCAGGTCGCCGCCAACGACCACGACGGTGCCCGCGTCGCCCGGCGGGCACCCCAGGCAAGCGAGGACGAAAGCTGAGCATAGTAGCGCGCTCACAAACACCGCCTCCTGTTCAGGTCGCAGGGCCGCGCCCGCCCCAGGAAACGTCACCGGCTCATCCTATACAGCTTACGTCCCGAACGGGAGGAAGGCAAGCCTGAGGCGTCTTTTGGGGTTCGTTCGTCCGCCGGTAGTGCACCGGCACCATCGCGGCACGGATGTACCGAGGCCGTTCCGTGCTTCGATGTGGCATTTTGCCGATTCGACGAGACGGACCCACGGACCGAAACTCAGGATCACGGTCAGGAAGGCAGCCCGGCCGTTGAACGGCGTCAGCCTTCGACCTCGATGCCCATGCTGCGGGCGGTGCCGGCGATAATCTTCCGGGCGGATTCGATGGTCGTGCAGTTCAGGTCTGCCATCTTCTGCTTGCAGATGGCGTCGACCTGGGTCATCGTGACCTTGCCGACCTTGTCCTTGTTGGGCACACCGGAACCCTTGGCCAGCTTGGCGGCGTCTTTCAATAGCACCGCGGCCGGCGGGCTCTTGATGACGAAGTCAAACGAGCGGTCTGCATAGACCGACACGACCGCCGCCACCGGCATGCCGTTCAGATGGCGGGTCCGTTCGTTGAATTGCTGGACGAACTGCCCCGGGTTGACGCCGTGCTGTCCGCAGGCCGGCCCGACCGGCGGGGCCGGCGTCGCCTGCCCGCCCGCGGCCATGACCTTGAATACTGCCGTTGGTGTTTTTTTTCTCTTCTTCGCCACAGTCTTCCCTCGATTTCGATGCTTGGTGCCGCTTTCCCAACACTGTCGGGTTCAAGCCCTGTCGCGTGATGCTGGGCGACGCCCTACATCGCCTCTATCTGCCAGTATTCGAGTTCGATCGGCGTGGCCCGACCGAAGATGGTGACGATGACCTTGACCTGCCCCTTGTCGGGATAGACTTCGTCGATCTCGCCCTCGAAGTTCTCGAACGGCCCTTCTTTGACCTTGATGGGATCGCCCTTCTTCATCCCCGCCATGCCCGCCAGCGTCGGCTGCTCGGCGACCTTATCGACGATGCCGAGCATCTGCTCCACGTCGTGCGGCTTCATGGCGCTTGGCTTGCCGTCGGAGCCGATGAAATCGCCGACCCCGGTCGTGTCCTTGATGACGTACCAGACGTCGTCGGGGACGCTGCCGTCCTCGTCGGTGGCCATTTCGACGAAGATGTAGCCGGGATAGAGCTTGCGGTCGTAGACCTTCGCGACGCCGCCGCGCATCCGCTTCTCGCGCTGGGTGAGGACGAGGATGCGCCCGACGCGGTCCTCCAAGTGTTCGATCTTGACCTTGCGTTTCAGGGCGTCCAGGACCTGATCTTCGCGATTGCTGGCCACGCGAAGCACATACCAGCGCATGTTTGTATCGGAGGGTGAATCGCCCTCGGCCGGCGGCGACGTCGCTTCGCCTTCCGGCGTGTCCGAGGATGGCCCCACGGCCTCGGCAGGCTCGGCGGCGGATCCGTCGGCGACCTCCGGCAAAGCCTCTTCGGCGCCCGGCGCCTCGTGTTCGGGCTGGCCGGTGTCTCGCTCTTCGCCGTCGCGTGCGTCTGCCGCGTCGTCAGGTTCGTGGCTCACCGTCTCGACTCCGTGATTCTGGCTGTCGGGCATCAGAAGAGTTCCCGCAACACATCGACCAGCGTGGCGCCCTTTAGAACGCCGGCTGCCCCGAAGACCGTCATGAAGAACAGGTCGACCAGAAACAGCATGGCGCTGAGCGCCACGACCAGGAAGATGACCACCTTGGTTGAACCAATGATCTCCTTCCGGCTCGTCCAGTTCACTTTTTTCATCTCGCCTTCCGTGGCGATGAAAAAGTCGCAGACCGTCCGGTTCAAGGCGATCACCCAGTACCCGACGAGGCCGAGAGCAATGATGACGCCCACCGGAATGAAGACCTGAAGCGTGCGGCTCTCCAGAAGCTCGAGCTTCTCGTAGAGCGCGTAGGCACCCCAGCACACCATGGCCCCAAACCCGAAGGCCGTCCCCACCCGGGTGTGGTAGCCCTGCGTCGGCTTGTAAATGTCGAAGAAGCCGCCGCGCGTCGCCCCGCTCGAAACGAGGGGCTTCGATTCGGGTTGCGCTCGATTCACGCCGCCAGCTCCTTCAGATGCGCCGCGATCTCTTTCGGCGACCGCAACGGCCGCGCCGGACGCCTGCTTCGAAACTTTTTTCGTTCGCTTGCCCATGGTTGACCCTGCTCCGCCGTTGGACTCCGCGGCACCTCCGCGTGCCGGGAACACCAGGAGCGGAGGGACTCGAACCCCCAACCTGCTGATTTGGAATCAGCTGCTCTGCCAAATTGAGCTACGCTCCTTCGCGGCAAGGACTTGACACGCACTCACCACGCGGGGCGTCGCACGCCCATCATCAGCGGCGCACCCGACGCTGCGGGCAGATCCACGGCCGGATGCCGCATCACTTCCGCTTGATCTTGTGCACGGTGTGCTTCCGGTCGACCTTGCAGTACTTGCTCAGGCCTTCCTTGAGGCTGTCGGGAACACCCCGTGCGACGTTGATGCGCGTGCGGTAGTTCAGGCTGCTACATTCCTTGCACTGCAGCCAGACGTTTTCTCGTTTCTTTGCCTTTGCCATGGTTCAATCGCATCCGGTCACGGCGGCGGGCGACGCACAAAGGCCGCTCCGCGCATGCGCCGCGTTTTCGCCGACGGCACCCGGCGTCCGTTATTCGAGGACCTTGGTCACGACGCCGGATCCGACGGTCCGGCCACCTTCGCGAACCGCGAAACGGACGCCCTCTTCCAAGGCGACCGGGCAGATCAGCGCGACTTCGAGTGTCACGTTGTCGCCCGGCATACACATCTCAGCCCCGCCGAGCAGCGTCAGGCTGCCGGTGACGTCGGTCGTTCGGACGTAAAGCTGCGGACGGTAATTGTTGAAAAACGGTGTGTGGCGTCCGCCCTCTTCCTTCGTCAGGACGTAGACCTCCGCTTCGAATTTCGTGTGCGGCGTAATCGATCCCGGC
Source organism: Phycisphaerae bacterium (assembly GCA_046754505.1). GTDB lineage: Bacteria > Planctomycetota > Phycisphaerae > UBA1845 > UTPLA1 > JAPULF01. The sequence continues at coordinate 8,000 of JBHHVX010000109.1, forward strand.
TTGGCCAGCACCTGTCCGCGCTCCAGATCATTCTTGTCAACGCCCCGCAGCAGAAGACCGACATTGTCGCCGGCCTGGCCTTCGTCGAGGGTCTTGTTGAACATCTCGACGCCGGTGACGGTGGTCTTGCTCGGCTCCTTGTTCAGACCGACGATCTCCACCTCATCGCCGACCTTGATGATGCCACGCTCGATTCGGCCGGTGCCGACCGTCCCGCGGCCCTTGATGCTGAAGACGTCCTCGACCGGCATCAGGAACGGCTTGTCGGATTCGCGGGCCGGCTCGGGTACGCTCGCATCCAAGGCGTCCATCAACTCGGCGATGCACTTGGTGGCGTTTTCATCCTTCGGGTTGCTAAGGGCTGCATTTGCCTGCCCCTTGATGATCGGCACATCGTCGCCCGGGAAATCATATTTGCTGAGCAATTCTCGAACTTCCAACTCGACCAGTTCGAGAAGCTCGGCGTCATCGACAAGGTCGGTCTTGTTGAGGAAGACGACGAGAGCCGGCACGTTGACCTGACGGGCCAACAACACATGCTCCCGCGTCTGCGGCATCGGACCGTCGGCGGCGCTGACCACCAGGATCGCCCCGTCCATCTGGGCGGCACCGGTGATCATGTTCTTGACGTAGTCGGCGTGTCCCGGGCAGTCGACATGAGCGTAGTGTCGGTTCTCGGTCTCATATTCAACGTGAGACGTCGCGATCGTCAGAATCTTCGTCGGGTCGCGGCGCCCGTCCTTCTCAGACGCCTTGGCCACCTCATCGTACGCCTTGAACTTGGCCAAGCCCTTGTTGGCCTGAACTGCCGTGATCGCGGCAGTCAACGTTGTCTTGCCATGGTCAACGTGGCCGATCGTGCCAACATTGACGTGCGGTTTCGTTCGTTTGAACTTCTCCTTGGCCATTAGAGCGATACCTCCGCCTCTAGCTTACGCACCTGTTTCTGTGCTCTCTGTCCGGTGATGAACTCAGTTACCCAATTCGATCTCGTTCGATGCCCTGACCGCGCAACCAATCGTTGGTCGCCGGCGCACCACGATTCCCGCTTCGGCCCGGTCCCTCATGCAGGACCACGCTGCCCGGCAAGGTGGACGGCTCTTCGCCGACCCAAAGCTCGGCTTCGATCACCCACACTGCCTGCCCCAGTTTCCCCTCGGGAGCGGCCGCCACACGTTCGTGCCACGCGGAAGCTGCTGGCGGGACTCGGACCCGCGACCTCGTCCTTACCAAGGACGCGCTCTACCAACTGAGCTACAGCAGCACATTCAAGCGCGTCCGTGTCGTCCTCACGACTCTTCCGACCGACCAAAGGACTCCTTCTGAGGCCCGGTGCCAGCTCAGGATTCGGACCGGGCAGTATAAGGCCTCTGCGAGCGGCGTCAATCGCAAAACGCACCTCTTGGTGTGCCGGGCGTCCATCGGCCCGGCGGGCGGGAACGCCGTAGCCGAGCGGAGACAATAGCTTATCCGGCCACTCTGTCAACCCGGCCCAGCACGGCCGCGTTCGCTCCGACAGCCCCGAAGGTCAAAAACCATCTGGGACCCGACAATGGACGCCTTCCACCGGTGACGCAGCCGGTCCAGGCGTCCCCCGGTCCTCGCCGCGTCTGCCAGAGGGATGATGAATACGGCTTGGTCGGGCGCGACACGCTCCAAGTCTTCCAGATCGGCCGTCACATCGAACGGCTGATCCAGATAGTAAGCCATTTGGGGCGGGACCAGGTTTCGGAAGCGGTATCCGCCTCGCTGCTCGACCCGGACCGGATTTCGATACAGCAAGACACGGTCGCCGGAGCGCGTTCGCCGATCATGGATCTCACGCCACGCGATGACGTCCTCCTGCGGATAGGAGCGTCGCTGAAAGTACGCGTCCGTGGTCCGCAAACCCCATCCGACGACAGCCAGAAGGACGATCACGCAAAGGACGTCGCCGGCCCGCGTCGAGAGTGCCGCCAGCCGGCGGAGGCGGTCGACCGCGATGCCGGCATAGATCGCCATGGTCGGGCCGCAATAGAACAACCAGTAATTGTGTCGCTCGAACTGTCGCCAGAAGACGGCGACCCACAGCATCCCCGTGACACCGATCGTCCACAGCCCATCCTCAAGGAACGGGCGCGAAGCGCCCGCACGGGATTTCTGGTCGCGCCCGCGGCGCAGCGACGCGGCCAGGCCTCCGACCGCCAGGACGATCACGGGCCAGGTCAGATTGTCGAGCGTGTAGTCGAGCGGACCGCCGCCCGACGACAGGTCTTTTGCAAATTCGCCGCCTTGCACCTCGGTCGTTCGCGTCAGGAAGATCGCGACGAGGTCGGCCCACCGCCCGGCCAGTCCGGCCTGCACGAGATACAACACCATCGCCGTACCCGCGATGGCGGGGACGGCCCATGCGAGAATCAATTGGCGTTGCCGGATCAGGCGGGCGCGTCGCTGGAGCAAGGTGAACACGCAGAAGACGCCGGCGAACACCACCCCGGCCCAGTCGATCCAGATGGCAAAGGTGATCGCGGCCATCCACCCGGTCGCCGCCCATCGCCGAGAGGTCGGCCCGGCCCGGCCGCAAGCATAGCATCGCCATGAGGCCAGCGCCGCCATCATCCCGAAGAGACAGAGGGCCTCGTGGTCGACCATGCGACCGAAATAGACTGCCATGGGCATCGTGGCGTAGATGAGCCCGGCGAGAACCGAGGGCTGCCGCCCGCGGCTACAGGAGACCAACCAGACCAGCAACCACAGTGTTGCGAGCGAGGCGACGACGGGCACGAGCCGAGCGACCCATTCCGCCTCGCCCACCAGGCCAAACGCCGCGGCCAGCAGCCACACCAGCCCCGGCGGGTGCGTCGCGTAGATCGACCGTTCGGCCGGCGGCGGGACCGCCTCGCCCACGGCGACGACGGGCATCCCGTGATGAATCGACGACGGATACCGCAGGAAGTTGCGTGCCAGTTGCGAGAAGAACGCCCCGTTCCAGTCGTGCATGCCCACCCACGGCTCAGACATATCCCGGCTCAGCCCGGCGCCGTAAACAGCCAGCACGATCAGAACGCAAATCGAGAACGGCACGGCACGGTCCGGACCGCCGACCCCGACCGCGTTCGTTGAACCCTGCAACTGCACGATGCCCGACTACGTAGCCGGGCACATGGGCGCTGTCAAACACGGGAGAGGGTGCCGAGGACAGAGAGATGATGGCGCGGCCGGAGGCTGCCCGAAAGACAATCGGGCTGCGCTCTGTGTTATCGCCGCGTGTGCCATTTAAACGCCGCGGGCAGGTGTTCAATCAGATCGGTCGCGATCAGTCCGTGAGGGCCGGTATGCGTTGCCGCGATCTCTCCGGCCCTGCCGTGGAGATGCACGCCGAGCACGGCGGCGTCCAGCAGCGACATCTTCTGGGCCACGAGCGCGGCGATGACGCCCGTCAATACGTCCCCCGAGCCGCCGGTCGCCATGCCCGGATTGCCCGTCTGATTCACCCAGGTCCGCACGCCGTCCGTCACCACGGTCCGATGCCCCTTCAGCACAACGACCGGGCGTTCGACCTCCGAATCGACGCCGGCGGACAGCGCCCGCGCCGTTCGAATGGCGACGGCCTTGCGGTCGCCTTGGACGTCGCTGCTGGAGACGCCCCACAGTCCGGCCATTTCCCCGGGATGCGGCGTGATGATCGTGCGGGCGTGTGAGGCCTTTCGGCGCCGTCCCTGCGACGCCTCGCAGGTACCGCGCATCGCAAAGAGGGCGTCGGCATCGAGCACGGCCGGAACGCCGGCCCGATCGCGAAAGGCGTCGAGCAGCGACAGGAGACCCCGGTCGAATCGGGCATCCCCGCGCCCGAGTCCCGGCCCCGCCGCGAGCACGGTCGGGGCGGTGGCCGCGTCGAGCAAGCCTGCATTGCGTATCTGTTGCAACGCGGCTTGCGGATTGAGCCGTCCCGCGTCATCTTCCGGTAATGGCATCGTGGTCGCGCACGGACTCAGCGTCGCGACGGCCAACTGAATCGAGCGGGGACAGGCGACGGTCACGAGTCCGGCCCCGCTGCGGAGGGCGGCACTTGCGACCAGGGCCGGCGCCCCGATCATGCCGCGCGATCCGCCGATGACGAGCACGCGACCGAAGTCTCCCTTGTGGGCATCGCGCCGCCGTCTCGGCAGCCGTGGCGGGGTCTTGATTTGACGAACCTCTTTCATGCTTGGCCGATGCACCCGCGTCTGTGGCCGCCGGATGTCCGCTATTCGCCGGGGCGACTGATCATCGCCGCGATGTATCCGGCTCCGAAGCCGTTGTCGATGTTGACGACGGCCACGCCGGGGGCGCAGGCGTTCAGCATGGTCAGCAACGGAGCGAGGCCGCCGAAGCTCGCCCCATAGCCGACGCTGGTCGGCACGGCGATCACGGGCGCTTCGACCAGCCCGCCGACGACGCTGGCCAGCGCCCCCTCCATGCCGGCCGCGACGACCACGACCCGCGCCTCGCGCAAAACCGGCGTGTGGGCCAGAAGCCGGTGAATGCCCGCGACGCCCACGTCGTGGAGGCTCTTGGTCGGGCGGCCCATGATCTCGCAGGTCACGCGGGCCTCCTCGATGACCGGGAGATCGCTCGTGCCGGCCGCGACCAGCGTGATCAGCCCACCGGTCGGCTTCGTCTCGCGCTGCCGCAGAGTGATGCACCGCGCGGCCTCGTGATACTCCGCCTTGGGACAGATCGCCTTCACTGCGCGGAAGGCCTCGACGTCCGCCCGTGTCGCCAGGACGTCGCCACCCGCGGCGGCGAGCCGCTCAAAGATCAGCGTGATCTGTTCGTGCGTCTTGCCCTGGCAGAAGATGACCTCGGGAAACCCGCATCGCAGGGCACGGTGGTGGTCGATGTTTGCGAAGCCCAGCGATTCGAACGGCAGCGCGGCCAGCCGCTCCACGGCCTCGTCGACGGTCGTCTGACCGCGGCGGACGCCGTCCAGCATTTTTCGCAGATCGTCGCCGTTCATGAGGGCCACCGGGAAACGGATTGTATCTTACTGAACGGTCCGCCGATTGGGATCACGACGTCCGCATAACGGATCGCAACGATGGTAACGATCCTGCCGCCCGGCGGCCAGTCGGCAGCTTGCGA
>JBHHVX010000110.1:0-12986 GCA_046754505.1 Phycisphaerae bacterium
TGTGCCTTGCGGGCCAGGCTCGCCGGCACCTCCCGTTGTCGTGACGGTCCGCTCCCGATTACCTCGCGAACTCCTCGAATCCCTGGACGATCAACTGCACCGGGTCGCCGATGGGCAGGACGAAGAAGAAGGCCTCAACCAATTCCTGGTGTTCGGGCATCGGCCCCGGTCCGTCCCAATCGACATTGGCCTTCACGTTGTGGATCCCATCGAACACGAGATTCAGGAGCGCCAAGGCCATGAAGGGGTTCACCCGCGTGTCGGCGTTGAGGCCGACGGTGCCGTTGAAGAACTCCGGCGGGCTGAACGCCGTGAGGAGATTGATGGTCAGGTTCGGCCGGCCGAACCGGAAGGCGTTCAACCGCGGCTTGAGGGTCCTCGGGACCAGGTCGACGCCGTTTTGCAGCTTCGGCGTGTTGGAGCCCCAGTCGACCTCCTGCGGCTGGAAGAAGCCGTTGGTGTCCGCACGGCGGTAGTAGTGGTCGACGCGCGTCGAGCGCCAGTCGTTCGCGTCAAACAGGAAGTCGCGGAAATCGAAAGAAGGTTCGTCGGCGTCCGGTGCGCCGTTACCATTGATGTCGTCGTAATAGGGCGCGCCGGTCGGATCGTATCCGATGTTGGGAGCATCTTTGCCAAAAAAGTTTCGGAAGGTCTCCGGCGCAAGGCTGGCGCCCTGCACACTCGTCGCGGCGACAAGCACACGCGAGGTATAGTCTCCGGGAGTTGCTTCGAGGACCTCACCGCTCTCGGTGATCAGTGCGAACAGGCCGTTCGTGTCGGTCTGCTCATCAAACATCATGTAGTAGCGGCCATTCTCGTTAAACGTGGCCACGCCGTTAGCGTATTCCACGCGGACCGGCTTGCCGTTCGGGCCATGCTCGGTCATCAACACATAGGTCTCAATGGCCGGAGGATTGATCTCGGGGTCCGGCGGCTGGTCCGGATCGAAGTCGCGGTTCGGCACCCGCAGGGCCGGGGCACCGGGAAAGTGCGAGCCGCTCTCACTGAAGGTGTCCATGAAGCTCGTCCCGCCGACGGGCTGGAAGACGTTGCCGCCGGCGATATCGAGCTGGAGGAACCGGCCTTCGTTATCGTGCAGTCCGTGCCCATTCCGGCGGTTGATCAGTTCGACCATCATGCCGGTGTCGGTCATTGGGCCGAAGCCGACATAGAATTTGCCGTTGCCAGTCGCATCGTAGGTGACCTTGGCCACCCGACCGCTCGCGTCGGTCTCGACGTTGACCGTGACCGGCTGGGCGTGGGCGTCCATGAACGAATCGGCCGTGGCAAGCACGAAGAAGGATGCCGGTCCCGAGCGACTGAATGGCAGATGGGCCCGCGCGTTGCGAAGGTGGTCGGCCATGTTTTGAGCACTCGCGATCCGGTCCGTCAGGACGCCTTCGAACAGGCGTTCAAAGCTGGGCTCCTTGGTCCCCGCCAGGAAGTCCACAAGAGTCTGCCGGACCTCGGCCTCGTGCCGCGCGAATTGATCGGGGTCCGGATTGTCCAATGGGACGGAATTGAGTTGGTTGAAAAACTCATCCATGTTGATTGAAAGGCCGCCGCCGTCGGTCGTCTCGAAGACCTGCGCAGGCGGCTGATCCGGCCCATTCCATCTGGTATAGGAGAGTCGAACGCCCATTCCCTTGTGAAGATCGACGACAATCCGGTGGAGTTCGCCGAGGGTGATCGTCTTGTTCGCCAGGAAGGCGGCCGCCATCTTCTTCAGGACGTGTTCGCCGAACATCGGGCCGCCGCCTCCATCGCGGGCCTTGGCCTCGTCCTTGTTGTTGGCGAAGTTACGGTCCGCTTCGCCCAGATCGCTCACATACAGGGTGGGTTCCGCGAACGATGGCGGGGGACTTCCGGGCGGAGGGCCGCCGGGGCCGGATCCCTTGTGGAAGTCCGAAAACGTCATCGGGTTCACATTGGGAAGGCCGGCGAGAAACGCAAGGTCGATCCCGCCGGGATCGTCGGCGATGACGAACCCGCCTTGGACGAGGATCTGCGCCACGGCCTTGACTACGCCCTCCACGTCCTTGGCGTTGGCCAGCACGATGTTCCCCTCCGCCATCTGCATGCCCCGCCGGGCGGCCACGGGAATGACCTGTTCAAACAGAGCGGCCAACTGCTCTTCACTCAGGCTCGCAAGCTCGGACAGGAGGATCCGGTTATCGATACCCGATTCGTCGAACATGTGCTCGTAGGCGTCGCGGATGCGCTGAATCAGGGCCGAAGGGCTGATGCCCATGTCGCGCGGGCGAATCCCGTGCGCGGCCAGGAGCTGTCGCAGTTTCGCGAGGACGAGCGTACTCAGGGGATCGACGTTGGTGTTGTTGAGCGAGCCGCCCTCGCCGGTCGCGTCTTTCGGTATGTTGATGATCGACTGCATGTCGGCCTTGCCATCGCCATCTGTATCGATCTTGAGGACGAAGTCCACGCCGACCGGCAGTTGGCCCATATCAAAACTGCCGTCGCTGCGGACCGGGAAGTTGGGGTATTCATTGCCGGACGCGTCGCGCAGGCGCGCGCCGCCCAAGTCCTCGAGCCAGCCCGCGGCCCCGGACCCGAACTGACCCGCGAGAGAACGATCGGTCAGCTTGCGCCGGGCGTTGGCGCCTGCGCTGGCCGCGTCCGTCGAACTCGCCGTGCTGGCGACGCCGCTCACGGAGCCGGCGAAGCTCAGCGCTGAATTGGAGACGTCGCCGTTCGTGTCGGAGCCGGTAGTGCCGCCTCCCGGTGACGGCGTCTGCATCGGACACGCCGACAGCCAGATGGTGCCGAGGATCAGGATCGAGCAGGCGAGGCCCAGCTTGCGAAAACGCGACATAACGATTCCTCCAACTCTATATGCATGAGGCCGAGCAAAACGTAACATACGAGCGCCTGATGGTGGCCCCGTGACGCGCGTCGTTTCGTCTGGTTGTGGCTGAGACTTTAGACGCGACTCTATAAGGACCGTCCGTCCGTCCGATCTGTCGTGTCCGGCCCACCTTATGGGCATCGCCGCGTGCGACGTGTTTCGTCAAGGTCCGGAAGGTCGATGGCCGGCCTTGTCGAGACAGCGACTTCGTTTGATAATGAGATGGCACGGGCGGAGCGTATCCGCAGGAGGGCCATGATCGATTCCGACCATGTGATGATTCATTGTCCCAATGGGCACGCGCTGCAGGCACGCCGGGCCGACCTGGCAAGCGATCTGGCGTGCCCGATTTGCGACGCTAGGTTTTCGCCTCGCGCCGACGTTCCGCCGCAGGTTCGCCCCATATCGATCGGCTATGCGGGCCACCCGTTGCCCGGTTCGGTCACGCGACCTCTGTTCACCGCGTGGCTCGTGCGATTGTGGATCGGCGTTTACACGATCCAGCTCATCGGCAGTGTGATGGCGGCGATCTCGCCGCCGGCGCTGCTCGATCTTGCCGATGGCGGCGGGACGGGCGCCGACGCGCCGGCCGAGGGCGCGCTATCCTGCATCGCCCTGCTCTGCTGGATCCCGGCGGTCGCCCTTCAACTGATGTGGATATACCGTATTCACGAAGATGCCCGGCGGTCCCGGGCGTATCGCGACGTTTCGCCGGGCCTGGCGTTGGGCCTGTCGCTCGTGCCTGCCTTTCAATACCCGTGGACGGCCTGGACCCTGCTGCGGCTGGCGTCCGCCGCCGCGGCCGACCGGCGTGGCGACCGACTCGCCGCCGCAGCGGTGGGTTGGGCGCGCCGATGCGTCGTGGCGGGCATCCTCATCGGCCTGAACGGTTGCATTTTCGGAATCATGATCGGCTATCGCCTTGCCGAGAATATGACGGCCGTCATGCAGAACGGTTCCGCACCTCCGCCGGATCACTTTTTGCAGCAGGAGCCTTTCCGGACGCTGGGCGTGATCTCTGCTGTCATCAGCTTTGCCTGCGTCGTGGTCTATGCCCGGACGGTTCGGCTCGTCGAACGGTGCGTGTACGATCCCCTTGGGGAGCGAGATTCCGCTGAGCCGACTGATCCGTCGCAATAATGGTCCGTCCTTCGGCGTTGTGCCTGCTGTGGTGCCGGACTGAGACCGTTTCGCTAATGATGTGAGGGACTGGACGGATGAGGGAGTTACCGTTCATGGTGGCGATCGTGTCAATCGTTGCCGCGTGGCCGGGCGGAGCCCGTGCGGCCGATTGCACCGTCACAAGTGTGGGATTTACGCCTCTCGATGACTTGGGCGCCGGCCTATACCTGGGCCAGTTTCAGGGCGGCCTGTATTCCGGCGGCCAGAACGTGCCGCCGCCCGCCCACGCCGCCGAGGGGCTTGCCCGCGCACTCGGCATTGCTCCTCTGGACGCGGCCGGCAACCCCGATCCCAACGGGAAGTACGTGCTGTTGTCGATCGGCATGTCCAACACCACGCAGGAGTTTTGCTCCCAGAACTCCGCCCTGCCGTGCGATCCGTGGACCTTCATGGGCCAGGCCGTGATCCACCCACAGGTCAACCACACGACGCTTGCCATCGTGAACGGCGCCCGTGGCGGTCAGGCCGCGGACGCTTGGGAGTTTCCGGATTCCCCGAACTACAACCGCATCCGCGACACTCGCCTGGCACCGCTCGGTCTGACAGAGGCTCAGGTGCAGGTCGCCTGGGTGAAGGTTGCCGATCGCATCCCGACCGTTTCATTGCCGGCCCCTGGGGCGGATGCCTTTGTACTGCTGACCCGAATGGGCAATATCGCACGAGCGATGCATATTCGTTATCCGAACCTGGCGATGATTCTCCTGTCTTCACGTATTTACGCCGGCTATGCAACGAGTACGCTCAGCCCGGAGCCGTATGCCTACGAATCCGGTTTCGCCGTCAAGTGGCTCATTGAGGCACAAGTCACCCAGATGGCGGGCGGATCGCAGGGTCCGCTTGCAGGCGATCTGGACTATCAGACGGCCGCGCCGTGGCTCGGTTGGGGTCCGTACCTTTGGGCTGACGGACTCGTTCCTCGCACCGACGGCCTCATCTGGGCGTGCAGCGATCTGGAGACCGACGGCACGCACCCGTCCATGTCCGGCGAGGAGAAAGTCGGCTCGCTGCTTCTAGATTTCATGCTGAATTCCCCCTTGGCTCGCCCGTGGTTTCGCGCCTGCTTCGGTGGCGATCCCAACGCGGACGGGACGCTCGACACGACGGACATCGCCCCGTTCACCGCTGTGCTTCTGGGGACACCTCCGCCCGGTATCCTGCCGGCGAATTCCGACATGAACTGTGATGGCCGCGTCGATGGCGGGGACATTCAGCCGCTCGTGCAGCTCATGACGGCCGGTCCCTGAACGGGATCGGGAATTGAGCATAACCTGTGCCACTATAATAGGTTAACGGCATCGCTGGGCTGGCGGTTGGCTGTGGCGGGCAGCGCCGCCTGTGTGTACGCGTCACTGCTCTGGAAGTTCCAATCTCTCGTCTGATGAACGGTTGTGCGGCGAGAACGCCTGTCGGCGCGCGCCCGGCCAGCTTTTTTTCGCCACAATTCCGTTGCTGTTTGCGGCCGTGGCGCGATATAATGAAGCGTTCGGATGGAATCGGGGTTGGATACCGATGGCGGCCCCCCGATGGGGCGCGGCACCAACCGCAGATTCTGAGGAGAAGGCCTTGGAACTTGGGATTACAAAGCAGCAAAGCATAGACATGCACTTCTTCCTCTACCGCCGCGCGCTGCATCCGGAGCTTTTTCACATCTATACGGACAAGCACCTGGTCTACGGGGATTTCCAGGCTGACATCTGGATTACGGGCTTGAGCCACCTGGTGACCGTTCAGAACAACGGTGTGATCGTGACGGAGTTGGCCGCTGTGCCAAGCGGGCTTTTGACTGATCGGAGCCTGGTCACACAGTTCCGCTTTCGCGGCGAACGGGACTTCCAGTTCCGGTTCAACGACGATGTGCGCTACATCTTCAGCAGCCAGATCGAGGAGATGACGGAGCACATCTTCCGCACGACCTATCGAGACCTGGCCCGATACGCCACGAAGCGGGGCCTGTTTGTTCCGTATCCGCAATGGACGACGCACGGACTCGAACCGTTCTCCTATATCGATTACGAGACGCGGCACGACGAATTGCACATTCACGCGTATCATGCGTTTCCGGGCGAATGGCGGATACTCCGGACACAGTCCATCTTCGAGCGTCCCCCGGAATTGCGCGATACGCACTAATGCAGGCGATTCACCGTACTCCGTTGGATTCGTACTCGGCGTGAGCGCGGAGACCCGTGCTTCGGCACACATGGTTGCGGGGTCATCTGATCTCCTGCACACACGCTCTTGGAGGAATCGCGCGGCGAGGCGCCGATGCTCCCCATTCATCGAGTTGTGTCGGAGCCCTATGTGTCCGCGGCGTGCCGTTCGTGAGATCCTGCCGGTGTGTCATTCGCCGGAGAGGACCGCCATGATATTGCTGCGGCTGGCGTAGCGGGCGGGGAGGAGGGCTGCCAGCACACACAGGAGCGTGGCGAGCGCGGCTCCGGCGGACACCAATGCCCACGGCACGGCCAGTGCCGGGCGATAGCCGGTGAGCGACGCGGTCATGTCGTTGCTCGTCTGGCCCAGGACCATTCCCAGCACCAGCCCCACGCCGCTGCCGAGCAGGCCGAGCACCACGGCCTCGCCGATGACCATGCGGACCACCTGGCTCCGTGTCGTGCCCACCGCCCGGAGAACCGCGATCTCACGCGCCCGGCTGGCGACGTTGGCCATCATCAGATTCGCCACCCCGAGCGCCGCGACGATCATCCCGACGAGCGGGATCGTCGACAGCAGGAGGGTGACGTTGTTGATACTCCGGTCGATCTGTTGCTTGAGGACGCGGGCCGTCACGAATGCCTTTGGGGGATATCCCAGACGCTTCAACATCGTGTTGACGACCCGCTCCTCCGGTCCGTCACCGGGAATCGGGCCGGGGCCAAGGGCGAACGTCGGCTTTCCCGTCCGGGCCGGCTGCGTTGCGGCCCCCAACGAGCTGGAGAACGCGCCCGCGGTCTGGTCGTGCGGGAGCTGGAAGTTGAACAGGATCAGCTTTCCGTTCGAACGTCCGAAGATGCGCCGGGCGTCGTCGAGCGTTCCGACAACCGTGCCCACCGCGTAGGTCTGAAAATAGGTGCTGGCGCTGAAGAAACTGATGGCGATGTCCAGACCCGGTGAGGCGATGACACCCGCGACGGTGAACTTCGCCCTCTTGTCGCCGACCCAGAGCACGACCGTGTCGCCGAGGTGACGCGATCGGGCATGGGCGAACTCGCGCGTCACGAGGAGATGTCCACCCTGCCGGAGCCGGGCGAACGCGTCGTGCTCGTTGCCTTCGATAAACGTCAGCTTCATGACGTCGCGCGACTCATCCGGGTCGATGGCCAGGAAACGCGAGAACTGATCGAGCAGTGACCTGAGCGGATTGAATCGGCTGGGCGGCGTCAGCGAAAACGGGAAGTCGTCCGTCACGGTGAACTCCGCGACTCCGTCGGTGTCGCGCAGGGCGCGCACCCGTTCCAGCGGCAGCGGCTTGTAGGCATAGAGCATGGCATCCGGGAACTCGCGCGGGAACTCCCAGCCCCGCTTGACCGATTCGCCCCACACGACCAACCCGACGATCAGCGACAACCCGACCATCAGGCCGCAGCACACCGCTGCCGACCGGAACGGCGCCTTCTGTACTTCATCGCCCAGCAGTTGCCGTCGCAGGCCCAACAGGGTGCTGGTCACCCGGACGGCCACGGACCCGAGCACGACGCAGACCACGGGCGTCATCAGGGCGAAGCCGGCGTAGAGCGTCAGGATGCTCGCCACGGCCGGCGGCCCGAACGCCGAGGTCGAATGAGCCGCCAACCACTGTCGTGCGAGCAGATGGGCCGCCAGGATGGCCGCGCCCATCAGCGCCGCCGCCCACGCCACCCACCGCCGGCGCGTTCCGGCGAGCGGTCGGGTCGCCTCGACGGGCGAAACCGACATCGCCCGAACCGCGGGCATCAAGGCCCCGAAAAGCGTGGTTCCCAGCCCTCCGACAATCGCGGTGGCCAAGCCCCATCGGTTTATCACCATCTGGCCGATATATTGTGGCGCGGCCTTCATCGTCAGCCATTGCAGGAGGAACCCGAACGGCACGCCAACGACGACACCGAGCGCTCCAATCGGCACCGTTTCCGACAGGACCTGGGCGCAGAGTTGCCATCGGGTCACGCCGATACACCGCAGCAGTCCCAACTCATGGATACGCTCTGCGACGCCCATGTTCATCGTTGCGACGATGATGAAAAACGCCGTCAACAGCACGACGCACGACAAGAGGAGCATGACAAACTGGAGCAGCGCCTGTGCGGCGCCCAAACGCTTGTATTGCGCCTCTGTCGTCGTGACGTTCAACTGTCCGGCGGCGTGCGCTCCGGTGGGGCTGCTGGCCCGTTCCGAGATCAGCGCCTCGATCCGTTTCGCCACTCGGCGAATGCCATTGATACTGCTGTCTTTGACCCGCACGTCCACGGCCTTGATTTTCCCGGCCAGGTTGCATACGTTCTGAACGTCCGCCAGACGCATCCATATCATCGCGGCCTGGTTCACACTGGCGCGGCGGCGGTCGACCAGCCCGATGACCGTGAATCGCCGAATCGGCTGCGGCGGCTCGACATGTCGTATTCGCACCAAGTCGCCGATGCCAAAGCCGACGGCTTCGGCGAGCAGTCGTTCGGCGACGATGGCATCCCGGTCACCGGGTGCCAGAAAACGTCCGCCCGCCATGCGATAGGTTCGGAAGTCTTGTTCACGATCGGGCCGGATCCCGGTGGCTTCGATCCGTACGAACTTGTCGGTGGGGTCGGCCGAATCCCCTCCGTGGTCAATCGCCAGTTCCACGAACTCCCGTGTTCGCGTGGTGGTCTGGGCGATCCCCGGCAGCCGGGTGATCTCCGGCTCCAGGGTTTCGTCGAACAAGGCCCAGCGCCCCTCGATCGGCTCGACGATGATGTGGCTGCGACCGATCCAGTCGAGCACCATCTCGGTCATGCTTTGACGGACCGATTCGTAGCAGCAGGTGACCCAGACCACGACGGCGACGCCCAGCGCGACGGCGCAGAGCGCCAAGCCCGTTCGCGCGGGTTTAGTCCGCCAGTTCCGAGTACCGAGCTGCAACCAGTGACGCATCACCGCTTCCTTTGGGATCGATCGTCCCGACGAATTGGCCGTTTCGGAGGACGTGCACGAGGTCCGCGTGGGCGGCGGCCATCGCCTCGTGGGTCACCATGACGATCGTCGTCGACGTCTCGCGGGACATGTCTCGCAAGAGTCGCCAGATCGCGGTAGAGGCGGTCGGATCGAGGTTTCCCGTCGGCTCATCGGCGAGGACCAGTTCCGGCTCGTTCATCAGCGAGCGGGCGATCGCGACGCGCTGCTGCTCACCACCGGACAGGGCTGCCGGCCGGTGGCGCATTCGGTGTTTCAGATTGACCATCGCGATCATCCGGTCGGCCAGCTCTGTGATGCGGCTGCTCGGTTGCCCATCCACCAAGAGCGGAAGCATGACGTTTTCCCGCGCCGTCAGCGTGGGCAGCAGGTTGAAGGCCTGAAACACGACGCCCAGACGCCGCCGGCGGAACAGCGTGCGCTGACGGTCAGACATCGTCGTGAGGTCATGGTCGGCAATGACGATTCGCCCGCTGTCCGGCAGGTCCAGACCGCCAAGGAGGTTCAGCAGCGTCGTCTTGCCGCTCCCGCTGGCGCCCATGATCGCGACGAAGCGGCTCCGCTCCACTTCCAGGCGGACGCCGCGCAGGGCGTGGATGGTCTCATTGCCGAGCTGATACCGTTTGTGTAAGTTGTCTATTGATACGACGTTTGGCATCAAGACCGTTGCCCGGCAAGAGACGGAGTGTGGAATTCGGATGGAAGCGCCGCCCGGGCAGACGAATCATTCCGAACTCCATGTTCTGAATTCGCCGCCGAGCGGATGGCATACCCGACCATGAGAATCATCGCAACCTCCGACCTCCACTACAACGTCGTTCGCAGTCGTGCCCCCACCGAGGCCATCGCCCGTGAGATTTGCCGGCGCGGCGGCGATCTGCTCCTGCTTGTAGGTGATTCAGCCTCCACTGACCTCGCCGTTATCGAGCGGCTCTTCGGTCTGTTTGACTCTTTCTCGGGCGAGCGCCTCGCGGTCGCCGGCAATCACGAACTCTGGACACCCGGCGGGCAAGACTCGCTCCACCGTTATGAGAACGAGCTGTCCGCCATCTGTGCACGCTGTGGCGTCCACTACCTCGACGCGGCTCCGTATCGAGCCGACGGCGTGGCGATCGTTGGGAGCGTCGGCTGGTACGATTACACCTTCCGTCCCGCTGCGCTGTCCATCCCACTCCGCTTCTATCAGCACAAGGTTGCCCCCGGCGCCGCCGCGCGGATCGAATCGCTGAAGCACCTGCTGGACCCCGAAGACGACGTTCCCCGGGGCACGCTGGACATCACGACCCGCTGGATGGACGGCGAGCGCGTCCACCTTCCCATGAGCGACATCGACTTCGCGCAGCACACCGCCGCCCGACTTCGGAGCCACCTGGAACAGGTCGAAGCCGACGCCGACCGGATCGTCGCCGCCGTCCACCACCTGCCCTTCGCCGAACTTGTCCCCCACAGCATTCTTCCCAACTGGGAATTTGCGACCGCGTTTCTAGGCAGCGAGCTTCTCGGTGAGGCCCTGCTCGATCATCTGAAGGTGAGCCATGTGTTTTGCGGTCACTCCCACCGCCGCCGAACGTGCAGGAAGAACCACCTCGTGTGTACGAGCATCGGCTCGACCTATGGGAAAAAACAATATGAAACCCTCGACCTCTGATCGACGGTTGTGCGAGGAATTGATGCGTGTCGACTTGGGGACAGCCCGCCCGCCTGCCGGAGCAGGTCTCATCGAAGTGGCGCCTAGCCCCGAGGCAGTGTGCTGATGCGCGTCGTCGTGGCTCCCGACAGTTTCAAGGGTGTGCTGGACGCCGGCGCGGCGGCGGAGGCCATCGCCGCCGGTGTTCGACAGGCCCGGCCCGTTGCTGAAATAGACGTCGTCCCGATGGCAGACGGCGGTGAGGGCACCCTCGACTGTCTGCTGGCTGCGGGCGGTGGCAACCGCCGGCGGGTCGCGACGCACGGACCGCTCGGCGAGCCTGTCACCGCGACGGTCGGGCTGATCGATCACGCCGCGACGGCCGTGGTCGAGCTGGCGCAGGCGGCGGGATACGGCCTCGTGCCGGACGACAAGCGCGATCCGCTCGTCACGACGACGTATGGTGTTGGTGAGATTCTCCGAGCCGTGTGCGAAGCCGAGATCGAGAAGATCATTCTCGCGGTCGGCGGCAGCGCGACGGTCGACGGTGGCGCGGGAATGATGCAGGCGTTGGGCCTCGCGTTTCACGATCGGGCGGGCCGCGTGATCCCTCCATGCATTGCCGGAGGTCAACTTCTCGACATCGCCGCGATCACTTGGAACGATCCTCCACCCGGTCTCGACGCCGTTTCATTCACGGTGGCCCACGATGTGCTCAATCCGGCCTGTGGCCCGAACGGCGCCGCGGCCGTTTTTGGCCCGCAGAAGGGCGCCGACGCGAGCGCCGTCCGGCGCCTTGCGGACGGCCTCGAGCGGTGGGCCGATCTCCTCGAAGCCGTCGCCGGTCGGTCGGTCCGCTCGGAGCCCGGTACCGGCGCGGCCGGCGCCGTTGCCCTGCCCTTGCGAGCTCTTCTGACGGCCGACCTCGTTCCGGGTGTGGACGTGCTCTGCGAAGCGAACGGCCTGCCCGGTCGCATCGCTGGGGCAGACCTTGTCTTGACCGGCGAAGGTTGTCTGGACGGTCAATCTCGGATGGGCAAGGTGGTGGGCGCGGTCGGACGGCTCGCCAAAGCGGTCGGCGTTCCGTGCACAGCTCTTGTCGGTACGACCGGCCTCGGCGCCGACCGTTGTCTGGACCTGCTCGATCGCTACGTCAGCCTTGACGCTCCGATCAGCGAAACGGCCGAACGTCTGACGCTGGTGGCGGAGCAAGTCGTGCGGAGCGATGTGTAGTGCCCTGTCACGCTTGGTTTGACGGAAGGTGCGGGCAAAACCGCCCACGCGCTTTCAGTTGTGCCAGCAGAATGCACGCTGCCCCGCAAGCCGGCGCGCCCGATGGGCCGCGTAGTCATGCCCGCAGATCAACAAATCCACGATGTCCGGCCCCCTGTCAGCGACGTGGCGAGGCGCCGGGTGCCACTGGCGGCTTGTCCGCCAGTGCCGCAGAGCCGACACGGCCGTCAATCCGGAAATCCATCCACGACAGGCAGATCCGCATCGGTCGACTCGTTCGGGAATTCGTACCCCCGAAAGCTCGACCACTTCCACTCACCCGGATGATCGCACAGACCCCGCCGGACCGGGTTGAGATGAATCGAGCTTGCCGCAGCCTCCAGCGAACGGTCCCGGTGCAGGTTGCGGTCGTAGCCGGCACCTTCCTGCCAGAACCGGAACGACAACTTGCCCGGTCGCGTGACACATGGGGATGACCTCGATTCCGCGAGGCGCAATGCCCGGGAAGCCATCGAGTGCCACCTGGCGAGCATGATCAAGCATGGGGAGCCGATCCCAGCGGATGAAACCGTATCCACCTCCGTCCTGGTGGGAGGTTCATGAGCAAGCTGCGGCCCATGAAGGCCCGCGAGGTGATCGGAATTCGCCGCGGTCATGCCATCCAGTCCGCCGCCGCAATCTGTTACTCTGAGCGTGGGGCAGCGCTACTGATTGAGCAGCTCATCGACGATGCACTGGATATCGGCGGCGTCAAAGAGGCAGTCGCCGTTGCAGTCGCGTAGCGGCCGGCCGTCGCAGGCGACGGGCATGCCAGCCGGCGTGTTGGGACAAACGTCGATTTCGTTGGGGACGCCATCGTCGTCTTCATCCAGCGTGATCTTGAACGCGTTGTCGCTGTTTTGACCCATCACATAGGCGTTGCCCGCGGCGTCCACGGCGATG
>JBHHVX010000111.1:0-12857 GCA_046754505.1 Phycisphaerae bacterium
CGACGGCTGTCCGACCGATCCGAACAAGATCGCGCCCGGCGTTTGCGGCTGCGGCACGCCCGATGTGGATACGGACGGTGACGGTGTTCTGGACTGCAATGACGGCTGTCCGATCGATCCGGCCAAGATCGCGCCCGGTCAGTGTGGCTGCGGCGTGGCCGACACCGACACCGATGGCGACGGCACGGCCGACTGCAACGACCAGTGTCCGACCGATCCGAACAAGATCATTCCCGGCGTCTGTGGCTGTGGCGTGGCCGACGTGGATACGGATGGGGACGGCGTCTTGGACTGCAACGACGGCTGTCCGACCGATCCGGCCAAGACCGCGCCCGGTCAGTGTGGCTGCGGCGTGGCCGACACCGACACGGACCTGGACGGCACGCCGGACTGCAATGACGGCTGCCCGCTCGATCCGAACAAGATCGCACCCGGTGTCTGCGGTTGCGGCACGCCCGATACCGACACGGACCTGGACGGCACGCCGGACTGCAACGACATGTGTCCGACCGATCCGAACAAGGTCACGCCCGGTCAGTGCGGCTGCGGCAACCCCGACACGGATACGGACGGCGACGGCGTAGCCGACTGCGTCGATGGCTGCCCGGCCGATCCGAACAAGATCGATCCTGGCGCCTGCGGCTGTGGCACGCCGGACACGGATACCGATGGGGACGGCACACCGGACTGCCTCGACGGCTGTCCGATCGATCCGAACAAGATCGACCCGGGCGTCTGTGGTTGTGGCATTCCGGACACCGATTCGGATGGCGATGGTGTCCCGGACTGCATCGACCTGTGCCCCGGCGCGCCGGATATCGACAGCGACGGTGACGGCGTCGTCGACTGCCTCGACGGCTGCCCGACCGACCCGGCCAAGATCGATCCGGGCATCTGTGGCTGCGGCGTTGCGGATACCGACGGCGACGGCGACGGCACGCCGGACTGCATTGACGCCTGTCCGATTGATCCCAACAAGATCGACCCCGGCCAGTGCGGTTGTGGTAATCCCGATACCGATACGGATGGGGACGGCGTGGCCGACTGTGTCGATGGCTGCCCGACTGATCCGAACAAGACCGCGCCCGGAATCTGTGGCTGCGGCACGCCCGATACCGACACCGACCTCGACGGAACCCCGGATTGCAACGACCAGTGTCCGCTGGATCCGAACAAGGTTGCTCCCGGCCAGTGCGGTTGCGGCAACCCCGACACCGACACCGATGGTGACGGCGTCGCCGACTGTAACGACCTGTGCCCGACCGACCCGGCCAAGACTTCACCCGGCGTCTGCGGCTGCGGCGTTCCGGACGTGGACACGGATGGCGACGGGGTCCTGGACTGCAACGACGGCTGCCCGACCGACCCGGCCAAGATCGATCCCGGCCAGTGTGGTTGTGGAAACCCTGATACCGACACCGACGGTGACGGCGTTGCGGACTGCAACGACGGTTGCCCGACCGACCCGAACAAGACGGCGCCCGGCGTTTGCGGCTGCGGCGTTCCGGATGTGGATACGGACGGCGACGGCACGCTGGACTGCAATGACGGCTGCCCGATCGATCCGAACAAGGTTGCTCCGGGCCAGTGCGGTTGCGGAAATCCCGATACCGACACGGATGGCGACGGTGTCGCGGACTGCAACGACGGCTGTCCGACCGACCCGAACAAGACGGCGCCCGGCGTCTGCGGTTGCGGCACACCCGACACCGACACCGATGGCGACGGCACGCCGGACTGCAACGACCTGTGCCCGAACGATCCGAACAAGACGGCGCCGGGAGCCTGTGGTTGCGGCGTAGCTGACACCGATACGGACCTCGACGGCACGCCGGACTGCAATGACGGCTGCCCGCTCGATCCGAACAAGATCGATCCGGGCGTCTGTGGCTGCGGCACGCCGGACACGGATACGGATATGGACGGTACGCCGGACTGCGTCGATGCCTGTCCGACCGATCCGACCAAGACCGACCCGGGCCTCTGTGGCTGTGGTGTGGCGGACACGGACACGGACCTCGACGGCACGCCGGACTGCAACGACGGCTGTCCGCTCGATCCGAATAAGGTGGCGCCCGGTCAGTGTGGCTGCGGCGTGGCCGACACCGACACCGATCTTGACGGCACGCCGGACTGCAACGACGGCTGTCCGCTCGATCCGAACAAGACCGCACCCGGCGTCTGCGGTTGCGGCACGCCGGACACCGATACCGATCTTGACGGCACGCCGGACTGCGTTGATGGATGTCCGACTGATCCGAACAAGACCGATCCCGGACAGTGCGGATGTGGTAATGCGGACACCGACACCGACGGTGACGGGACCGCGGACTGCAACGACGGCTGTCCGACCGATCCGAACAAGACCGCCCCAGGCATCTGTGGATGCGGCGTTCCGGATGTGGATACCGACGGGGACGGCGTCTTGGACTGCAACGACGGCTGTCCGACCGATCCGAACAAGACGGCGCCGGGCCTGTGCGGATGCGGCACGCCGGACACGGACACGGACAATGACGGCACGCCGGACTGCAACGACGGCTGTCCGACCGATCCGACCAAGACCGCGCCCGGCGTCTGCGGCTGCGGTGTGCCTGACGTGGACACCGACGGTGACGGCACGCTGGACTGCAACGACCAGTGCCCGACCGATCCGAACAAGACGGTGCCCGGCGTCTGCGGCTGCGGCACACCGGATACCGACTCGGATGCTGACGGCACGCCCGACTGCAATGACGGCTGCCCGAATGATCCGAACAAGGTCGCACCCGGCGTCTGTGGCTGCGGTGTGCCTGACGTGGATACCGACCTCGACGGCACGTTGGACTGCAACGACGGCTGCCCGCTCGATCCGAACAAGATCGCACCCGGTGTCTGTGGTTGCGGCACGCCCGACACCGACACCGATCTCGACGGCACGCCGGACTGCATCGACGGCTGTCCGACCGATCCAGCCAAGACCGATCCCGGTCAGTGTGGTTGCGGGTTTGCCGACACCGACACCGACATGGACGGCGTCGCGGACTGCAACGACGGCTGTCCGAATGACCCGGCCAAGATCGATCCGGGTGTGTGCGGCTGCGGCGTACCCGATGTGGATACGGACCTGGACGGCACGCTGGACTGCAACGACGGCTGTCCGCTCGATCCGAACAAGATCGCGCCCGGCGTCTGCGGTTGCGGCACGCCGGACACCGACACCGACATGGACGGCACGCCCGACTGCGTCGATGGATGTCCGACTGATCCGGCCAAGACCGATCCGGGCCTGTGTGGTTGCGGCGTTGCCGACACCGACACGGACGGCGATCTCACACCGGACTGCAACGACGGCTGTCCGAATGATCCGAACAAGATCGTTCCCGGCCAGTGTGGCTGTGGCTTCCCGGACACCGATACGGACGGCGACGGCGTTGCGGACTGCCTGGATGCCTGCCCGACCGATCCCAACAAGATCGATCCCGGTGCGTGCGGATGCGGCACGCCGGATACCGATACCGATGGTGACGGCACGCCCGACTGCATCGACCAGTGCCCGACCGATCCGAACAAGACCGCCCCCGGCATCTGCGGCTGTGGTACGCCGGACACCGACACCGATGGCGACGGCATTGTGGATTGCAACGACAACTGTCCGTTCAATCCCAACGTCCAGCAGCTCGATGACGACACGGACGGCGTCGGTAACGCGTGCGACAACTGCCCGCAGTCGGCCAATCCGCAGCAGTCGGATGTTGACCTCGACGGTGTGGGCGATGCGTGTGACAACTGCCCGAACGTCGTGAATCAGAATCAGCTCGATACGGATGGAGACGGCATCGGTGATGCCTGCGATCCCTGTCCGCTCGATCCGATGAACGACGCCGACGGAGACGGCCTCTGTGCGAATGTCGATCCGTGCCCGCTCGATCCGTTCAATGACATCGACGGCGACGGGATCTGCGGCAATGTCGACAACTGCCCGTTCAATACGAACGTTCAGCAGACCGACACCGACGGCGACGGAGTCGGCGACGCGTGTGACAACTGTCCGCAGATCGACAATCCCGCCCAGTCCGACACTGACCTCGATGGCGTCGGCGACCTGTGCGACAACTGTCCGAGCACGCCGAACTCCAACCAGGCCGACAGCGATGGCGACGGGATCGGCGATGCCTGCGATCCCTGTCCGTTTGATCCGGACAACGACATCGACGGGGACGGCGTCTGCGGCGACGTGGACAACTGCCCGCTGATGCCGAATCCGAATCAGCTCGACAGTGACGGCGACCTGATCGGCGATGCCTGCGATATCTGTCCGCTTGATCCGGACAACGACATCGACGGGGACGGGATTTGTGGTGACGTGGACAACTGCCCGCTGATCGCGAATCCCGACCAGTCGGATATCGACGGCGATGGCATCGGTGATGTCTGTGATCCGGACCTCGACGGGGACACCGTGCCCAACGCCTTGGACAATTGTCCGACCACGCCCAACCCGGCCCAGACCGACACCGATGGGGACGGGATCGGCGATGTGTGTGACGCCTGTCCGTTGGGCGCCAATGGTGATGTGAATCAGGATACGTTCGTGAATGGCAAAGATGTCGCATCCTTCATGGACCTCCTGATCAACAATCCGAACCCGGGTGGACCGCCCACCGCGCCGCACTGTGCCTCGGACTTCAACGCCAGTGGCGGTGTGGATATGGGCGACGTCCAGATGTTTGTGAACGCGTTGCTCGGAATCTGAGGTCTTCGAGTGGCGACGTGGTGACCAACAGGTCGGTGACGACCGTGAGAGCCAAGACATGAACCGCAGAATCAAGTACCTGATTTGCTCGACCGCACCCCGGCGCCTCCGTCGGAATGCGTCCGGGGTGGAACCAACCGAGGAGGCCGCGGGCCGACTTGGCGGACCGACGTCCGGCTCACCCCGTTCGCTGTGTCAGTGGCGGCAGCGACTCCGGTCGCCGGGGTCCGGCCTTGTCCGTTCCCGGCCAATGCAGGTGGATAAAAGGAGTATACCAATGAACTGCGTCAGGCTTTTCTGCATGTGCGGCCTGCTGGCCTGCCTTATCGTGGGAGTGTCGCCGTCTCGGGCAGATGTCTTCTCACAGTGTCCGCCGGATGTCGACGGCATCGATACCGACGGCGACGGCATCGTGGATAACGACAATATCTGCATCCACCTCACCGGAGGCGACGGTTTCGCCAACATGGCCGACGGCACGCTCCTCTACACGTTCGGTTTCGATGACGTGACCGGTGTGCCGGATGCCGACGTCATGCTGACCGGTCGCCTCGCGGCCGACCTGCCCGGCCCGACCATCGTCGTCCGGGAAGGCCAGAAGCTCTACATCAGCCTGACCAACGTCGGCATGCAAATGCGGCCGGACCTGTTCGATCCCCATACGGTCCACTTCCACGGCTTCCCCGAGGCGGCGTCCATCTTTGACGGCGTGCCGGAGCCTTCTCTGTCGATCAACATGGGCTCGACATTCACCTATTTCTACAATCTCGTCGAGCCCGGGACCTACGCCTATCACTGCCACGTTGAGGCGACCGAACACATGCAGATGGGCATGGTGGCGAACATCTACGTCCTGCCCATTCAAGATATGCTGCCTGACCTTACGGACCTGAACGGCTTCACCCATCACACCGGTTACCAGTATGCCTACAACGATGGAGACGGCTCGACCTACTACGACGTGGAATACCCCATGCAGCTCAACAGCTTCGATCGGATATTCCACGAGCGTCATATCGCCGTTCAACCGCTCCCCTTCGCCACGATGAAGGATACCTATGCGATGTTCAACGGCCGCGGCTATCCGGATACCGTCAATCCGAACGTGCTCTGGAACACGGCGGGTGATCTGGGCCTTCAATCGCATCCTTCGCAAGCGGTCTCTTCGCTGATCAGCGCTACTCAGGGTCAGAAGATCCTGCTCCGTGTGGTCAGCATGTCCGTGACGACCTCCTTCACCGTGTCGGCGATGGGCATCCCGATGAAGGTCATCGGCCGCGGTGCCCGCATCTTGCGCGGACCCGATCCCGACGGGCCGGGGCCGCTTCTGGGAAAGAACCTGTACTATGACACTTCGTCGATCACGGTGGCCGGCGGCGAAGCCTGGGACCTGCTCCTGGATACGACGAATGTCGCCCCCGGGACCTACTTCTTCTACACGACGAACCTGAACTACCTCAGCAACGACTCCGAGGACTTCGGCGGGATGATGACCGAGATCGTTGTCTCTCCGCCGCCTCCGCCGGCCCAGTCGTTGCCCGGCGACATCAATGTTGACGGCAGCGTGGACTCGAGTGACGTGACGTTGTTCGTCGGGGTGCTTCTCGGATCCAGTTCGACGCCCGACGCCATGACCGCCTCTGACATGAATGCCGACGGTCTGAATGACGGCTTGGACATTCAGTTGTTCGTCGATGCCATGACGATGCCCTAGAGCCCGTCGTACCCGCGCGGACGGGTGATCGACGGGCGGATGGATCGAGAGGTCGAGATCGGAAGAAAACGGGATGACGATCGCTAAGGCGACTGCCCGGGTGTCGGGAAGTGCTGCCGTGCGACGTCGGTTCGCGGGGAGACCCGCGATCAGGGACATCCAGCGAGTTCGTGGCCGCTTGGCCTGAAATGTTCAGTAGGAGTTAATGATCATGACTCGGAAGTATTCGAATCGCGACCGATCACTCGCGGCAACGGTAGCAGTGCTTCTCGCGCTGTCCGTTTCCGTCGTGCACGGGCAGGCGACGGTCACTGGGATTACCGGCCCCAACTTTGCGCTGACGGCCAAGAGCGGCTACATCAGTGGCGGTGACGGGCTGAGCCTCCATGTATGGGGCTATGCGAACGGCGCCGGCGTGATGCAATATCCGGGGCCCACCCTGATCGTCAACCAGGGTGATATTGTGACCATTACACTCACCAACGAGATCATGCTGCCGCAGCCGGTCCCGGTGTCCATCGTGTTTCCGGGACAGTCCGGCGTTACCGCGGTCGGCGGCACCCCGGGCCTCATGGCCCAGGAGGCGCCGCCGGACGGGCTCACGACGGTGACCTACACCTTCACCGCGAGCCATCCCGGCACATATATGTACCATAGTGGCACGCGCCCGGACGTGCAGGTCGAGATGGGGCTCTTTGGCGCGCTGATCGTCCGCCCGGCCGGATTCAATCCGCTGAACCCCACCGCCTACGGCCATCCCGATTCGGCCTACGATCATGAATACCTGTTTCTCTTCAGCGAGATGGACCTTGAAGTTCACCAGCTCGTGGAGTTCGGCCTGATGAACCAGGTCGACACCACCACGTTTCGCCCCGTGTACTGGTTCATCAACGGTCGCAACGGCTTGGATACCATCCTGCCGGACAGTGTGCCGTGGTTGATGAGTCAGCCGTATAGCTCTCTGCCACGGATGCACCCGGGTGAGAGAATGTTGTGTCGGACCATCAGCGCGGGACGGCAGTCGCATCCCTTCCATCAGCACGGCAACAACGTGACCGTGATCGCTCGGGACGGCAGGATGCTGGAGAGCGCACCCGGCGCCGGCGCCGATCTCTCGTTCAGCCTCTATACGCTCACACCCTGTCCGGGCGAGACCATTGATGCCGTCTTCGAATGGACCGGCAAGGGCCTCGGATGGGACATCTATGGTCACAATCCCGGAGACCCGCTGCAGCCGAATGAGTACGCCCCGGACCACGGCAAGCCGTTCCCGCTCATCCTGCCGGGCCAGTTGGAAGTGTCCTTCGGCGTGGCGTACTCAGGCAGTCCGTTTCTTGGTTCGTTGGGGGATGTGCCACCTGGCATGGGTGGGTTCAACCTCAACGGCGGCTATTTCTACCCGTGGCACTCCCACCACGAGAAGGAGATCGTCAATAACGACATCTTCCCCGGTGGGTTGCTTACTTTCGTCATCATTGAACCTCCGGGTGTGCCCATCCCGTAGCGACAGGAGGCTAGGAACATGAGGATTAGGACCATGACACGTTTTTTCCATGTATCTGTGGGTCTGCTGGCGGCGTTCTTCCTCGCGGTGGGCACGGCGTCGGCGGCGGAGTTCTTCCTCCGCGCCGAGGCTTTCACCCAGACCATGCCCGACACGGGCGAGGTCATCACGATGTGGGGATACGCCCAGGATTCGGCATTCGGAGCGATGGACGGCGTCTTGTCGGCGCCGGGTCCGCGACTGGTGGTGCCTCCGGGCGATACGACGCTGATCGTTCACCTGGACAACAATCTGTCGGTGCCGACGTCCATCGTCATCGCCGGACAGATCGCCAACATGGTGCCGGTCAAGTTCACGGATGCGACGGGACGGCAGCGCGCCCGGGCGTTCACCCAGGAGACGCCCGCTCTGAATGGGACGGCCGTAGATTATGTCTGGACGAGCATCACGCCCGGTAGTTACCTCTATTCCAGTGGTTCACACCCGGCCGTTCAAGTCCAGATGGGGTTATACGGCGCTGTCACGCAGGACGCAGGCCTCGGCGAGGCGTATGCGGGCGTCTTCTATGACCGAGAGGTCATGCTCCTGCACAGCGAGATCGATCCGGTGTTGCATCAGGCCGTCGCGCTGGGAACCTTTGGCACGGCGCCCATGACCAGCACGATCGCCTACCAGCCGAAGTACTTTGCGATCAACGGTGAACCCTACTCGGCGACGACCGCCCCGATTGATGCCGGTGGACCCGGTGACCGCGTCTTGCTCCGGTTTCTTAACGCCGGCCTCCGGACGCATGTGCCCGTCCTGCTGGGCATGCACATGAGTCTCATTGCGGAAGATGGGAATCTCTATCCGTACCCGCGAGAGCAGTATTCCGCAGCGCTCCCGGCAGGAAAGACACGCGATGCGATCATCGTGCCGGCCTTCCAGGGAATGCTTCCGATCTTTGACCGCACGCTGGACCTCACCAACGGTGGAACGACCGCGCTAACCGGCGGCTTGTTGCGGATCCTGCGAATCTGTCCGCTGGCCATCAGTGTCGGTCCTGCTGACGTGTCCGTCTGTGAGGGTGGTAATGCGGTGTTTACGGCCACGGCCGCCGGCGCCGGCGTTATTCACTACCAGTGGTCGAAGGACGGGCTTCCCGTCGGCACGGACAGCGCTACGCTGACGCTTGCCGGCGTGCTGCTTGCTGACGACGGTGCACAGATTGCGGTCCAGGTGACGGATGATTGCAACACCCTGGCCAGCGCCGCGGCGACCCTGACGGTCACGCCCGGCCAGCCGGCCATCGTCGCCGCTCCGGCCAATGTCGCCGTCTGTCCGGGATCGGATGCGGTCTTTAACGCGACGGCGAGCGGTACAGGCGTGCTGAGTTATCAATGGTTCCGGCAGGACGGGGTCGCTCCGCCAGTGCCTGTCGGCACGAACAGCGCGACGCTGACGATCGCAGCGGTGACTCCAGCGGATGACGGCGCCCAGATCACGGTGCAGGTGACCGACGCCTGTGGCTCCGCGACGAGCGCCGCCGCAACACTGACGGTCCATCCCGGTAACCCGACCATTACGGTCCAGCCGGCTAGTACGACCGTTCTGCTCGGCGCCGATGCCGTCTTCACGGTGACGGCAACCGGCAGCGGTCTGCTGCATTATCAGTGGTTCAAGGGAGCGACGGCGGTCGGCACCGACAGCAGCATGCTGACGTTGACGGCTGTTCAGTGTGTGGACCACCTGGCGTCGATCAGTTGTGTCGTCAGCGACGACTGTGGCCTCGTGCTGAGCATGACCGCTACCCTGACGATCACTGGCTGCCCGTAATAAGAGGGAGGGGTGATACGGGTTTTGCGGAGTGGCGGTCCCCGGCGGCGTTGCGCGTGAAGCGTGAGGCCACCAGGGACCGTCCTCGCATGATGGTCGATATCGGAGTGCACCGATCTCGGGAAGGAGGGTTGCGGTTCTCGGACGAGAGAGACAGGGCTTGAAAGGGGCGTCGTCAGTGTCTAAAACCTATGGAGAGGATACGCAGTTACTCAATAGGTTAGGAGCGAACCCATGACGTGGAATCGAGCCCGTGGCGCAGGATACACGGTTGTACTGGTGGCCCTTTGTCTGATTGCTGCCTGTATCTCGCCGGATCAGAGCATGACTGACGAGGCTGCCGCCGGAAAGACGCAGGCGGCCTCCAGACGGAGTGCAGCGGTAGCACCGGAGGGTGCGGAGACCGTCGTGCAGAGCGATACGCCAGAGGCGGCCGATAATGACTGTGGCGTTCGAGTCTCGTGTCTCAGGCTCACCGCGGCAGGCTACTTTCTGGATTTTCGATACCATGTCGTGGATGCGGATCGGGCAAGGGACTTCATGGCTCGCCGGCAGCGGCCCGTCCTCATTGACCAGAAGACAGGCGCGAGAATGTTCGTACCCAGTCCACCCAAGATTGGCTCGATTCGGGCAACCTCGCTCAGTCCGCGACTGGGGCCAACGTACAACATCCTGTTTGCGAATCCGGGCCGATATCTGAAGATCGGATCGAAGGTGACGGTGTCTGTCGGGGATTGTAATCTGACGGACATCGTGATAGAATAATGCGGGCTTCCGCGGATGGGCTGGTGAGCGGGAAAGGGGGCGCGTGCTTCGGACAACATTTCCTCGCGCTCGGTCCGAGACTGGGTTTTCTGGGCCGTTCTAGTCAGGCGCCGGATTCGCAGGGGGATCCGTCGCCAGGTTCGCGTCCTACCGGATCCAGGCGGCGTGGACCGGCCGTGGCGACCAGGAGCGGTTGTGTTGTGCAGCCGTGGAGATGACGTACGCAACAACGACATCGTCGGACGCGGCTGGGCAGGCGCGCGCCGGACAACGGAATAGAGAGCCGATGATCCGCAGACTCCCAGCTTGGTTGCTGCCCGCGCTTGCCGTGGTGATGGCTGCGCCCCGCGCGGATGCCGGCTGTGTGTGGGAATCCGGTCCGTCCTTCCCGACCCTTTTTGCGCGGAGCGACGCCGCCGCCGTCAATCAGGCCGGCGTGATCGTCGTGCTCGGCGGTCGGCCGATGACGAACAGTCAATCTCCCGCTCACTTTCTCGACCTTCCTGCCGGCGCCACGACGTGGGGAAGCGGTCCGCTGATCGCTCCCGCCCGAATCAATCCTGCGGCTACCGTCGACGCCAATGGCCAGATCATCATCTTCGGCGGAACCACGTTTGATGATACCGGCGGCGGCAATGGCGCTTTCCAAACCGGTGTCGCGTATGACATCGTTCTGGGAGAAGGCATGGCCACCGCGCCGCTGGCGAGCACGCGGACCCGCGCCCGATTCGGATTCGCGACGGATAATCTGCATTTTTTCTATATCGTCGGCGGTCGTCAGGCCTCCGCGACGACGCCGCAAAACCCCAACGCTGACACCATCGTCGACTTTCTCGACCGTTATGATCCGGCGACGGATACATGGAACTCCACGCTGTCGGCGTTGCCGGCCGGTCGCACGGATGCGGCGGCGGTGTATGACGGCCTCGGGCACATCCTTCTGATCGGCGGCGCGAGCGATGTCAGCGGCACCACGCAGGCCACGGTCTTCTCCTACGACATTGCAACCGACACCTGGACGACTCTCGCCAACCCAGAGCCTGCCGCAATGTCACGGCAGGCAGCCGTGCTCGGCGGCGACGGCTTGGTCTATGTCGCCGGTGGTACAAATGGGGGGCCGACAAATTCTGCGTCCGTGTTTATATTCGACCCCGTGGCGCTGACCTGGTCCACCGGCCCGAGCTTGAGCGTCTCGCGAAGAGGGGCGGCCATCGCACTTGCCAACGACGGCTACATCTACGTCATGGGAGGCGGTGGCAACATCGGAACTACCACCGTTGAGCGTCTCTTTACGGGTAGTGGTGCGGCTGACTGTGATATGAACGGTGTGCCCGACGTCTGCGAAGTCGGCCCGGAGCCGATCATCGACGTACACCCGGCGGACACGTCCGGCTGTCAGGGCGGAAGCGCGACCCTGACCGTCACGGCCAGCGGCGCTGCGTCGCTGACGCTGACCTATCAGTGGCAGAAGTTCAACACGGGAACAAGCGTTTGGGACGACCTGGTGGGACAAACGGCCGCCGCGCTGACGATCAATCCCGTCGGAATGGCTGATGCGGGCCAGTTTCGCGTCGTCGTGACGAACACCTGTGGCACGGCGACGAGCAACGCGGCGATCCTCAGCGTCATTACCATCGCGCCAACCATCACCGCGCAGCCACAGAGCCAGACACCCTGTGAGAACACTTCGGTCACCTTCACGGTGACTGCCACCGGCGACGCGACTCTGAGGTATCAGTGGCGCAAGGATGGCTCGCCCGTCGGCACCGATAGTCCGAGTTATACCATCGCTTCGGTCAGTACGACCGATGCGGGAGATTACGACGTGGTCGTGACGAACGCCTGCGGCTCGGCCACGAGCGCGATCGCGACGCTGACGGTGAAGACGTTGCCGACAATCACGACGCACCCCGTCGGTGACAACGTCTGCGAGGGCGTTTCGGTCACCTTCACCGTTGCGGCTTCGGGGACCGCACCGTTAAGCTACCAGTGGCAGAGGTTCAATTCGGTCAGTTTCATTTGGGAAGACCTGCCGGGCGAGACAAACACGACGCTGGTCATTGTTTCTCCCACGCTTGCCAGCAAGGGCAGCTATCGGGTTCTGGTGTCCAACCTGTGCGGGATGGACACGAGTGCGACCGCGTTCCTGACCGTCCGAGCGGCCCCTACGCCGACGATCGTCGCGACACCGGGCGCGACGGTCTGCCAGGGCACGACGGTGATGCTGGACGCGGGTTCCGGCTTCCTCAGCTACGCTTGGTTGCCAGGCGGCGAGACGACGCAGACGATTCAGGTGACGGCCGGCGGAACGTACAGCGTCACGG
>JBHHVX010000112.1:0-12749 GCA_046754505.1 Phycisphaerae bacterium
GCCGCTGGAACGAGAATCCGTTCTCGTTCCCGTCTCCGTGTCGAGGATCACCCCTCCGGAGAATCATCGTCTTCTTCGCTGTCATCCGCGGCCGCGCAGAGGTCCAGCGTGCAGGTGGCGGTGTTCCCGCAGATGTCGACCGCCGTCACGATCAACACCGCGCTTCCGGCCTCGATCTCGATGACGCCGTCTTTCGCCTCAACCTCGCACTCGTGCGCGTCGTCCTCGCATTCCAGATCGATCACCTGACCATTCTCAACCGGCACCTCCAGGCCGCCGTCCTCACACACGAGTGCGATCACCGCGCTGACCGTCACCGAGCCGCAGGCCGCCTCGGCGCTGAACGCGATGACGAGATCTCCGTCGTCGTGGTCGTCGTCGCCGTCCGGGACGATCGCGGAACACGTCACGGTCGGCGGCTCGTCACAGGCGAACTCGTAGGCCCCCATGTCCACCACCGGCGGCTCGCCGCAGGCCCCCGGGCTCTGCGGACAGTCCGGCGTGCCGGGGTCGTCCACGAATCGAGGCCAGCCGCCGAGATCGAACGGAGTCGGCCAGATTCCCGCTGAACGTGCAGTTGGTGAGCGTAGGGCTGCTGAAGGCGTTGCGCATGCCACCCCCGATCAGAGGTGCCTGGTTTCCCTTGAACGTGCAGTTGGTCAATACGGGATCGCTGTTCTCATTGAACATGCCGCCGCCCGAACCGAAATTGAGCGCGTCCTGCGTGAGGGTGTGCGTTGTCACGTTCCGGTCCTGGCCTTGTGGCATCGCAACGTTCCCCGCATTGGCCGTGTTCCCACTGAAGGCGCAGTGCGTAACGACCGCGTTGCTGCGCGAGTTGAACATCCCCCCGCCGGCTCCGGCGGCGTTTGCGATGAAGACGCAATCGGTGACTCGCGGAATGCTGAGAAAGTCGTTGTACATCGCGCCGCCAAACCACTCTGCCGCGTTGCCACTGAATGTGCAATCAGACACTGCCGTATCGCTGAATATCGAGTTATACACTGCGCCACCGCGAGAGGCCGAGTTCCCGCTGAACACGCAGTGGGCCAGTGTGGGGCTGCACCGACCGTTGAGCACTCCACCACCGGCGCCGCTCTCGTTGCCGGTGAACGCGCAGTTCGTCACAATGGACGGACTCTCATTGCCGTTGAACATACCACCACCACCAATCGTGGCCGTATTCTCGATAAACGCACATCGTGTCACCGTTGGGACGCTCGCCGTATCGTTCGACATCCCGCCGCCGCGGAAAGCCGCGTTTGTCGTGAATATGCAGTTTGTAACTGTTGGGTGGCTGTCATTGGTGTTCAACATTCCGCCGCCGCCGAATAGGCTCGAGTTGAAGGGGTGCGCCGCGTTCGAATCAAACACACAATCCATCACCGTCGGACTGCCACCGTCGTTGAGCATCCCGCCACCGCGGAGATCCGGAAAGGAGGACATACCGGCCTGGCCCGCCGTAATCGTGAATCCATCGAGTACCGGCGTCGCGTCGACGCCGCCGACGGTGACGACGTGAAAGCTGTTGTCCGACCGAGTCGGCTCGAACAACAGGTCCGTCGGATCGGCAACGGGCACGTCGTCGCCGTTCAGATCACCGGTCAGAATCGTCTCATCAAACAGACCGGCCCGCTCGTCGAGCGTGGTCTCGTTTCCGGCGAAACCGCCGTAGACGGCCACGCCGCCAGTCAGTTGAAACGTGGCCGCCCGATCTCCGTCCGGTCCGGCAGGCATATATATCCCGGCAGCGACCCAGATCTCGTCGCCCGGGCCGGCGAAACTCAAGGCGGTCTGCAAATCAGGGCAGGAATCCGCCCAGCTCGTGCAGCAGGCGTCGGTGTCGCCGTCGTCATCGACAAACCAGACGCGGGGTGCGCTGACGGCGTCGGCCGCCGTCAGCCTGGTCTGCTCATTGAGATCGCACGGTCCGCCGAGGCCGTCGACCTCGCCGGCCGCCAGCAGCAGCGCGGCGACGGCGATCACTGTCCGCGGCTCGATCCGCGTCAACACGCGTCCTCCAGTCATGGCAATACCTCCGCTCGTTATGAAACGCTGTTCGGAAGAGCCGTCTTACGCATCCGCAGGAGGTCGTGCTTGGGCGGTGTGTAGGAATATACGGATGAAGCCCACGAATCGAGACCCTTGCGCGATGGATCGGATGGCTCGGGCGCGCGGGACGGACGTCCGCGACGGCGCTCGCCGCGGGCCGCCTGCGCGCTCTGTCGGATATCCACGGCGTCGCTCGCCGTGGGCCGATTCCGTCTACCGGGCCGCCCGCAACACACGTTGCCGCGGGCCAGGGCGGGGGCATCTCCGGCAAGGCGCGCAGCGCGAGCTTCTCAGGCACTGATCCTGCGCGTCGCCGGGGTCCGTGGGTAACGCCGAGCCCGGCGTCGAATAGAGGTGTTGAGGTATGCCAATCAGCCTCGCGCGATCAGAAAAGCCTGCCGAGGAGATCAAGCCGAGAAAAAAAGAGGGATAATCGAATCAAGGACTGTATGAAGCACTTTCAATCGATCAACCTCACCGGCAGCCATCGCCATGAATCCGAAGAGCGCACCCCGCACCTTCCAAACTCTATCGCGACCCTAGCACGAGTTTCGACGAGAGTCAAATAAAAAAAGTCGGCCTGCGCCATGGTTGGGTGTCCGGATTGCCTGCACTCGCGGCGGAGCGCCGCGGGCCGGCGGGCGCCCTCAGGGACCGGGCCGATCACCCGCGGAAGCGGCATCGGCACCGTCGCACTCCGTTCGCGGGCGAGCGCAGCGTGACCACGCCCGCGACGGCGAAGCGCCTCCCACCCTACCGCGAGACACCCCGGCCGAGGGCGTGCTCACCGGCAATCCGGGCGTGCCGCCAACCCGGCGCCCCAATTCCGGACACCCGAGCCGGCCCGCCTGCGGCCTCGCAAGACGGTCTTTTCGGGTGTGTGACAGATTCGACGTGTGATCGCCCGGACAGCCCACGTGGCGTCGGGCCCCCGTGCCCGACGTTGGTGGACGGGAGGCCACTGGGCGAGTCACGTCGGCCACGGGGGGCTGCAGCCGCCCATCGAGTCGGCCTGAACTGTGTCGCGGCCGCGTTCTTTCCGGGTGGGGCCTTGGCGCTTCCCCTGCCGGACTAAATCGCGTAGCATCACGCGCTAAACTGTACGAGTAGGTTGCGTCGCGGGCCATGTCCGAATCCACAGGATGAGTGTCGTCGGCCGGGCTTCCGAAGAAGCTCAAGACGCGCGTCTCGTATGCAGGAGTGCCCACCATGGAACTGCCCCGCCGCGATCGAGGGGACGAGCTGCTCCGACCCGGTGAGATGGTCGCGCTGCGGACGCGCTTGCGCGGCATGACGCGCCGCCATGACCTCACCACCGTCATCGCCTGCGCGTTCGACCATCGCACACGCATGTTGCCCTTCATCTTCGCCGACCAGCGCATGGCCCCGGCCGGCGTGCGGGCGATCGGATCAGCGATGTATGACATCGGGTGTCACAAGACCCGCATCGTCCTTCAACAATGGAACAAATATTTCCGCCCGTCGCAAATGAGGCTCGATGGCCGCATCCCCGACATCTTCATGACGTCGAGCATGGCCATCCATTCGACTCAGTGCATCGCGATGATTCGCAACGCCTGTCGGATCCACCCCTCCCACCGGCCCTTGATCCTCGCCGGCGGGCCTAAGGTGATCTACGAGCCGTGGGACGTCTTCGGTATCGATCCCAGCAACCCTTGGGGGGCCGATTGCGCCATCACCGGCGAGGAATTCGTCCTGCTCAGCCTGCTCGAACGACTCCTCTCGATCCGCGCCGATGCCGAGTCCTTGCGGACAACCTTCATTCGCGCCAAGAACAGCGGCCTGCTCGATGACATCCCCGGCCTGGTCTACCCCCGAGGCCAGGTCGACGGCGCCGCCGAAGAGCTCGTCGACACCGGGGTGCAGCGTCTGGTGGGTGATCTCGATGAGCTGCCGGATTCCGTTCCGGGATATCAGATGCTCGAGGCGCCCAGTCGACGGCCGACCCTCGCGTCCCGGCCGCTGCCCGCCGGAAAGGTCCGCCGGACCACCCCGATCGCGTCCGTCGTCCTGACCTACGGGTGCAAGTTCGCCTGTCCCTATTGTCCGATTCCGGCCTACAACCAACGCCAGCACCGCGTGAAGAGCGGAGCACGGGTCGCCGAGGAGATGCACCAGTTGTATCACGCCTACGGCCTCCGTTATTTCTTCGGGACCGACGACAACTTCTTCAATGACAAGGAGCGCACGCTCGACATTGTGGAGACCCTCGCCCGTGCAAATTTCGACGGCCTGCGGCTGCGCAAAAAAATCCGCTGGGGCACCGAAGCCACGATCCACGACACCCTTCAACTCAAGGATCACCTGAGCGTGGTGCGTTCCGCCGGCGTGCGCGCCCTGTGGGTCGGCGTCGAGGACATGACGGCGACATTCATCAAGAAAGGACAGAGCGTCGACAAGACGAGCGAGGCCTTTCGTTTGCTGACGGCGCACGGCATCTCACCCATGCCGATGATGATGCACCACGACACCCAGCCGCTCTACACCCGCGGCCGCCCCTACGGCCTGCTCAATCAGGTGCGTCTGCTTCGAAATGCGGGATGCCCCAGCTTGCAGGTCCTCATGATGACCCCCGCCACCGGCTCCAAGTCCTACGAGGAGGCCTTCAATGCCGGCCTCGTCTACGAGAGCGTCGGCGGCCGGCGCGTCGCCCAGCACATGCTCGACGCCAACTATGTCGTCGCCTCCGCGCACCCCAAGCCCTGGAAGAAGCAGTTCAACATCCTCGCGGCCTACCTCTACTTCTACAATCCGATCCACTTTGCAATGGCCATGGTGCGATCGAAGACCCGGCCGCATCTCGCCGCGGCCGCCCATCAGTGGATCGGCTTTTGGGGCCTCGTCCAGACCGTTCGCCGCACCATCGGATGGGCGTTGCGCTTGATGCACGGCCGCATCCGTTTCAGATCCGCGGCCCCGACCAGCAAGGTTCCCATGCGAAGCGTAAACGGTCGACCGGCTGCCCACGCCATGCCCGGCACGGCGTATGTCTCGTTGACCCTCCCGGCGTCGGCAGCGGTTCGGCAACAGTAGTGCCGTGGCCGCCCGGCGGATCCGTCGGGGCTGGCGCCCCGGACCCCTACCGTTTGACCGTCTTTAGAAATGCCTGCATTTCCGGGATCGCCCCCTGAAAGACGAGGTAGCCGTTGTACGGCTCGCGGTCCGTGATCTCGTCACTGACGGGCGTGAGCATGATGCGCCGGACCGCGTCGCGATCGTCGGTCTGTCCGAGCGTCCAGCAGAGTTTCATATAGGCCACCTCCGGCAGCATGTTGGCAGCGGGGACGACGCCGAGTTCCATGATCTCGCGGCCGGTCTCATAGACATACATCTGTACATATCCCCAGATCGTCTGCACGGTCATGTAGATGTGCACGCCCCGGTTCGTCGCCCGTCGGATGGCGGCGTAAAGCGGCTTGTTGAGGTGGCCGAGACCGGTGCCGGCAATGACGATCCCGCGGTAGCCCAAGTCGACCAGCGCGTCGACGATGTCCGGCTGCATGTTGGGATAGTAGTACAGAATCGTGACCTTGCTCTCGAAGGCCGTGTTGATCGTCACGGCTCGGTCGGTCCGGCGGCGGCGATAATCGTCGCGAAGCGGCCGGATGCGCTCGGGGGCGACCATCGCCATCGGCACGTCGCCGATGGTGCGGAAGGTCGAGCGATAGCTCGAATGCATCTTCCGCACACGCGTGCCGCGGTGAAGCAGGCAATACTGGTCCGAGGTCGGCCCGAACATGCACACGAGCACTTCGGCGATGTCCCCTTCGGCGGCGGCCTTGACGGCGTTGATCAGATTGATCGCCGCGTCGGACGACGGCCGATCGCTGGACCGCTGCGAACCGACCATCACAATCGGAACCGGCGAGTTCTGAATCATGAACGTCAGGATCGCCGCCGTGTGGTGCATCGTGTCGGTGCCGTGCCCGATGACGACCCCGTCGATGCCGCGTTCGATCTCGTCGCCGATCCGCTCGGCCAGAGCGATATATTGCTCCGGCCCCATGTTTTCGCTGAACACGCCGCAGAGTTTCTCGGTTTGCAGATTGCACACGTCGGCCAATTCCGGAACCGAGCCATACAACTCGCCCGGTGAGAACGCGGGAATCACGGCGCCGGTGCGGTAGTCCAGCCGGCTCGCGATGGTGCCGCCGGTGCCGAGCAGGAGGACGTCGGGCTTGCCGGCGTCGGTGGGAAACTGTTTTTCGGGAATCTTGTAGTGCGCCTCGCGCCGGCCGTGCTCCGTGATGCCGCGAACGGTGTCGACTGCGACGCCGATGTTGTAGCCGCTGGCCAGCTTGAGAACGATGTGTATGTCGTCGGCCGTCTCCGACCGGGGAAGGACCAACCCCTCGAACCGGCCGTGCGCGGTGAGCACCTCGACGTCGCTCCAAATGCCGACGCCGTACCGTTCGAGCGCCGCCCGCGCCGGACCGCGATAGCCTTTCGTCGAAACGTCTGTCATGCCGTCATCCGACCGTGCGATTCCACGGCGTCCGCGAGTCCCAGGGCCCGGGACACCGCCGCCGTCACGCAGCGCCCATCGACCCGGCCGATCAGGTCCTTCATCAACCGGCCCGTCACGAAGCGGGCCTTCTGCGTGTCGGTCGGGAAACGCAAGAGCGCGGCATTCTCGACGGCCAGGGCGACCCGACTCCCCAGCGCCTCGTCCGCCAGCCGCTCGCCGGCCACCAACTCGAGAATGTCCTGCACATGTGAACCCGCGGCCCGCGGCGCCCCATCGCAAGCGAGCGTGCGCGCCAGGACCTCGCACACACCCTCCCGTGCCAGCCGCCCGTCGGCGTGGGCCTTGAAGACCTCATACACCTCGTCATCGCTCAACCGCTCGGGGCGCAGGCCCGCTCGCCGCATGGCCTTGAAACGCTGGACCAGCACGACGGCAGCGAAGGTGGCCTCGGTCCCCAGCGTGCTCACCACGCGGTCGAACAGACCCGCACGCGGCGAGATGCACAGCGGCTCGAGCACGTCGCTCGGGAGATTCATCGCCCGATAGCGATCGAGACGATCCCAGACACGCTCCGGAAGCTGTTCGCGTATGCCTTCCAACCGTTCCGCCGTCATGACCATGGGCGGCAGATCGGTATCGGGATACATCCGCTCGGCGCCGGGCAGGACGCGCTCGAATCCGGTCGTGCCGTCCTTAAACGCCTGCCGCGTGTCGCTCGGGATGCCGACCGTGGCCTCGCGCGCCCGGATCGTGATCTCGTCGCAGGCCGTTCGCGCGTCCTCCTCAGCCCCCCACACCAGCACGAGGGCGTCATTCGACTCGGCATGGGTTCGCCGTCGCAGGGCCTTCCAATCCCGAACCGTCAGGAGATCGGACGCGGTGTCCGAATGCACGATGTTCGGCAGGGTCGTCAGGCAGGCAATGACCCGCACGCGATCCGAGAACTCCTTGGCGAACGTCGTATGCTCCTGCGTCGGCTCAGTCAGCAGCCCGTGAAAGCCGTGCAGCACCACGCACATGACACGATGCCCCTGCGCCAGGGACTCTCGGATCGGGGCATAGTGCGTCCGGCCGAGCGTGTGTGTCACGTCGACCGCGGCCGATCGAAACGTCTCCGGCGTGACGCCACGGCGTTTCAGCATCTCACGGATATTGAGCAGCGAGCACTGGCGCATGGCCTCGTTATAGACCAGAAGCGGAATTCGGCTGATCTGCGGCACGCCCTTGATCTCGATCCGCGTGCCCCCCCGGACGCTGACGTTGACGTCCTCCCGCGTCGCGCCGTAGCCGGTGCGGACCTTGCCGGTGCTCCGCAAGAGGAGCCGGATGATCTGGCACACCTCGGCCGTGTCCTGAGGGGTGCGCATCTCCGGCTCGGTGACAACCTCGATCAGCGGCATGCCGAGACGGTCGGTCAGGTAGACGCGATCGTGGCCGATGTCCGACACCTCGCGACAGGAGTCTTCCTCAACCGAAAGCTGGCGGACGCCGATCCGCCGATCACCATAGGGAATCCAACCGCCCACGCCCAGGATCGCCGTGCGCTGAAACCCGGTCGGGATGGATCCGTCGAGATACTGCTTCCGAGCGACGTGCATCTCGCCGACCATGCTCAGGCTGCACAGCATGGAGATTTCGAGCGCGATGTCCAACGCCCGATCGTCCGGGAAAAACGGGGGCGTGTCATCCGATTCGTAGGTGCAGACCGTGTCATGATGAAGGCGATAGTATATATTCTTACGAGTCTTTTTCTCCATCAGGGCGGTCCCGTCATATTCGCCCAACTCCGACAGAGTGGGTCGCATGTGGCGCAGGACCTCGGCGTCATAGTCGCGGGTGTAACGACCGGCCGGGCAGCGGCAGAACAGCTTGCGCTCCGTCAGGAGCTGCTGGTGAACCTCCAGACCACAGCGCAGCCCGATCGAGGCGTAGTCCTCGGAGGTCATCCGGTTGAAAGGCTTGAATGCGGGCGTCATCGGCTCATGGTTCCCCGATCCGTTGCGGTACAGTCTAAAGCAGCGACAGTCGGTCGGCAATCCGGCCCGGGCGTTTTACAGGGCGCCGCGGCGAGCTTAAACTCGCGACCGGCACGAGTGGCCGGAGCAGGCGCACGCAATCGCCCGGGGCAGTGACGCCGGGCGGGTCATAGCTGGGAGAGAACACAACGTGGCCAGACACACCATCGTCAGCATGCCGGGCGACGGCATCGGGCGGGTCGTCCTGCCCGAAGCGGTCCGCGTCCTGCAGGCCGTCGGATTTGACGCGGCGTACGTCCATGCCGACATCGGCTGGGATTTCTGGGTGAACGAAGGCAACGCCCTGCCCCAGAGAACCATCGATCTGCTGGCCGAGCACAAGATCGGACTGTTCGGGGCGATCACCTCCAAGCCGAAGGACCAGGCCGCCGCCGACCTGTCGCCGGCCCTGCGCGACAAGGGCCTCGTGTACGCCAGTCCGATCGTCGGTCTCCGCCAGCACTTCGATCTGGACATCTCGATCCGGCCCTGCCGGTCCTT
The DNA here is from genome assembly GCA_046754505.1 of Phycisphaerae bacterium. Taxonomy (GTDB): domain Bacteria; phylum Planctomycetota; class Phycisphaerae; order UBA1845; family UTPLA1; genus JAPULF01. The sequence continues at coordinate 9,058 of JBHHVX010000112.1, forward strand.
CGCCGGCAACCCCCTCAACTTCATTAGACGCGAGGGCGACAGCCTGGCCGAACCCCTCGTCAACGCGGTCATCTTCCGCCAAAACACCGAGGGACTCTACAGCGGCGTCGAGTGGACCAACCCCTCGACAACGGTCCGCGCCGCATTCGAGACCCACCCGCGCATGGCTCGCTTCAAGGACGTGCCCGGCGAGGACCTCGCCATCTCCACGCGGATCTTCACGCGGCCCGCCTGCCGCCGGATCGTCCACGCCGCGTTCGAACACGCCGACCGCTTCGGCTACAAGTCCGTCACCGTCTGCGAAAAGCCCAACGTCATCCGCGAGACGTCCGGCATGATGCGGGCCGAGGCCCGGGCCGAGGCCGAGGCGTTCCCCGACATCGCCCTGCGGGAGACGAACATCGACGCCCAGATGATGTGGCTGACCAAGAACCCGGAATCCTACGGCGTCCTCGTCTCGGGCAACATGTTCGGCGACATCGTCTCCGACGGATTCGCCGGACTCGTCGGCGGTCTCGGCTTCGCCTGCAGCGCCAACATCGGCCGCGAGGTCGCCGTGTTCGAGCCGACCCACGGCTCGGCCCCAAAGTACGAAAACCTCAACCCGTCGATCGTCAACCCGATCGCCATGATCCTGTCGGCCTGCATGATGCTCGACCACCTCGGCGAGACGGACCGCTCCGAGCAAATCCGGGCCGCGATCGCCAGAGTCGTCGCCGAAGGCACGGTCCGGACCTATGACATGATGCGCCTCCCCGGACGACAAGACGTGCTCGACCGAGGCGCGGTCGGCACGACGCAAATGACGGACGCGATCATCGGACAGTTGTAGCGTCGCCCCCCCGTGGCCGACGCGGAATGCGATGGCGCCCCAAACTAAACGTTATGACACAGACCCTCATCGAAAAAATCGCTCGGCGCTTCGCCGTTGATCTGCCGGATGGCCGCACCGTTCGCAGTGGCGAATTTCTGTCGATTCGGCCGGCGCATGTGATGACCCATGACAACACGGCGGCGGTCATTCCCAAGTTCGAGGCGATGGGCGCGACGCAGATCCGCGATCCCGGCCAGCCCGTCTTCGCCCTCGACCACGACATTCAGAACACCGACTCGATCAACCTCGGCAAGTACGCCCGGATCGAGGCCTTCGCGAAGTCGCACGGCATCGCCTTCCATCCCGCCGGACGCGGCATCGGCCATCAGGTCATGGTCGAGGAGGGCTTCGTCCTGCCGGGGACGTTCGTCGTCGGTTCGGATTCGCACTCGAATATATACGGAGCGCTCGGCGCCCTTGGGACGCCCGTCGTCCGGACCGACGCCGCCGCCATCTGGGCGACCGGCCGCACCTGGTGGCAGGTGCCCGACGTCGTTCGCGTCGTGCTGACCGGCCGGCTGCAACCCGGCGTCGCCGGCAAGGACGTCATCATCACGCTCTGCGGCGCATTCAATCACGACGAGGTGCTCAACGGCTGCATCGAGTTCGCCGGCCCCGGCGTCGCGGCACTGGACATGGAATCGCGCCTGACGATCAGCAACATGACCACCGAGTGGGGGGCGCTGGTGGGTGTGTTTCCCTGCGACGAGACGACGCGCGACTATCTGCTCGCCCGCGCCGTCGCGCTCGCCGAGCGAGGCGGCGCCTCCCCGAGGCTGACACCCGCAAGCGTCGAACAAGTCTGTGCCGACTGCCCCCGGGCCGACCCCGACGCCTATTATGCCAGGGAACTCACGCTCGACCTGTCGGCGGTCACGCCGTTCATCTCGGGGCCGGACACGGTCAAGACCATCACGCCGCTGCCGGAGCTTGAAACGCGAGACGTGCGCATCGACAAGGCCTACCTGATGAGCTGCGTCAACGCCCGTCTCCGCGACTTCGAGATCGCCGCTGCGGTCGTCAAGGGCCGGCGCGTGGCGGACCATGTCGAGTTCTACATCGCCGCCGCCTCCGACGAAATCGAGCGGGCCGCCCGGCAGAACGGCGATTGGCAGACACTCATCGATGCCGGCGCAATCGCGTTGCCGCCCGGCTGCGGGGCCTGCATCGGTCTCGGCCGCGGCACCCTCGCCGCCGGCGAGGTCGGCATCTCCGCGACAAACCGCAACTTCAAGGGCCGGATGGGCTCGCGCGACGCCTCGGTCTATCTGTCCAGCCCCGCCGTCGTAGCGGCCTCGGCGGTGGCCGGCCGCATCGCCGGCCCGGATGCACTGCAACCAGAGCCGCGGGCTTCAGCCCGCGCGACGCCGCGCGACGCCCTCACCCGCGCCGCGACCTGCCGCGTCAACCCACGCCCGGCGCGATCGCCGACCGCTGTCTCCATCCTGCCCGGCTTCCCCGAGGGCATCGAGGGCGCGTTGCTCTTCGTCCCTCCGGACAACCTCAACACCGACGGCATCTACGGAAAAGATTACACCTACAAGGAAGGAATGACCCCGGAGCAGATGGCCGCCGTCGCCATGGAAAACTACGACCCGCAGTTTCAGCGGCTCGCAAGGCAAGGCGACCTCCTCGTCGGCGGCTACAACTTCGGCACCGGCTCCTCCCGCGAGCAGGCCGCCACGGCCCTCAAACATCGCGGCCTCCGCATGATCATCGCCGGTTCGTTCAGCCAGACCTACAAACGCAACGCCTTCAACAACGGCTACATCTGCATCGAGTGCCCGGGCCTGGTGGACGACCTGAAAAAGACGTTCGCAAACGATGACGCATTGACGATCCGAGCGGGACGCCGGGCCGCCGTGGATTTCACGAAATCCGTAATCGAGATCCGAGCCCCGAGCGCAAGCGACGGGCCAGCCGGCAAAGAAGAGCCGCGGGCTTCAGCCCGCGCGGCCGTGCCCGACCGGCAAGGCCCCGGCGAATCGACCGGCGCAAAGCACTATACGTTCTCACCCCTCGGCGAGGTCGCCCAGGAACTGATCATCAACGGCGGCTTCGAGGCGGTGATCGCCGAGCAGCTTGCGTCCGGGAAGTGATGCGGAAATACTCATGCGATTGGAACCAGAATAGAGCGATTGGAGGACTTCGCAATGGCACGTAAGACAGATCATCCTTCCACCATCCTCGAACTTCGAATCACGCTTCGCAGCACCAAGCCGCCCATCTGGCGACGTGTGGCCGTTCCGAGCGACGTCACCTTGGCCGATCTGCACGAAATCGTGCAGATCGCTATGGGATGGTCGGGCGGGCACCTGCACCAGTTTTCTCTGAAGACCACGGTTCGACAGCCCAGCCCCGTCGAACTCATGCGTCTGATGCAATCAGGGAAATTTGAGGATGTCGCAGACCGCCTGCGCGGCGAGCGGGTGTTCATCGACGGTCGAATGGAAGCTATGGAAGGAGAGGATGAGAGCGGCGTCACGCTCGGCGAACTCTGCCGCAAGGTGAAGGACAAGATCACGTACGAGTATGACTTTGGCGACGGGTGGCTGCACACCATTGAAGTGACCAAGACGTACGCGCCCAAGGATGGCGTTCGTTATCCGGTGTGTCTGGCGGGCAAGTGGGCCTGTCCGCCGGAGGACTGCGGCGGAGTCTGGGGGTACTACGAAATGCTCGCAGCCGCGAAGGACCCAGACCACCCGGAGCACGAAACATACCGCGACTGGCTGGCCCCCGGTTTCGACCCCGAAGCCTTTGATCGCGAGGCAGTCAACGCACAGCTTGCCAATTGGGAACAGTATCCGAACCTGCG
>JBHHVX010000113.1:0-12256 GCA_046754505.1 Phycisphaerae bacterium
CTCGGCTTGATGCCGCATCCCGAGCGGTAGGTGGCGGCGACGAACGCTCCGCACTGGACGCGAGGCCAGCCGAGTCAGCCCGACGGGTTGAGATTCTTCCGGCGGGCGGTGGGGCACTTCCTGTAATTGGCCCGTGATTTGCGCTTGACAGTTGCACACAAGCGCGGCATTTATCGTGGTCGATATTCCTGCAATCCCGATTGGTCGCCCGGACGTTGCCAGGTAGGGCAATGCGCGACATCGAGCCATCACGGAGGATCGCTGACATGGCTTCTGCTCATCGCCGTTTCGTTTCCTGGATCACCCTCGCAGCCTGTGCCCTGACGGTCGCGTGCAGCCGGCGGCCCGAACCGTTCCGCGTCGAGGATCGGTCGCCGCGCTCGGACCGCGAGGCGCGGTTTGATCCGCCGAACTCGTACCCGGAGTGGGCCTATGACGCCCCGAAATACGCGCGACCGGCGGCGGAGCTGCCGCCCGAGCCGCGCGTCCGAAAGAAGGACCCGCTTCATTACTTCACGAACAAGAAGACCATCATGATTCGGCGCCCGACGGGATATACGCCGGATGAAATCCCGCGTGTGGCCCTCTGGTGGACGGACGACAACGGTTTCCACTGGGACAAGGCCGGCTACTTCGGCCGCAATCAAGACTACTTCCCCTTCACCGTGGAGGAGGACGGCGATTATGGAATCCGGTTTGTCGGACCGGGGCAGACGGCGGCGCTGCACGCCCTTCCGATGCCGACTCGTGTCTATCACCTCGACACGGTCCCGCCGGAGATCGAACTGACGATCGAACCGGAGCAGACCTGGTATTACCCCGGCCAGGCGGTGGCCGTTTCATGGCGTACCGAAGACTATCACCTCGTCGCCCAGCCGGTTCGCGTCGGCGTGCTGACGGATTACGCGGCGGCCGATGGCGTGTCGATTGAACTGCAGCACGATCTGGCGGACGCCGGCGCCATCGCCTACACGATTCCGCAGGAGATGCTGGGATATGCCATCCGGTTCCGGGCGGACGCCCTCGACCGCGCCGGCAACCTCGGCTTTGCCTATTCCCACGCACTGCAGATCGTGGAGAAGGCTACGGTTGAGGACGTGACGGTCAACACGTCGGTCGAGACGGATACCGGCAGCACCGGCACGGAGGCGGACGAGTCGGCGCAGCCGGCGGTCCTGCAGAATCTGGCGGACGCGCAAACAGGCGCGGACGATCCGAACTGTGGATCGGCGGCGGACGAAGACGTCGTGACTGTCGCGTCACAGGACCTGCACGAACCTCGGGCTGCGGAAGTCGAGACGCCTGTCGCGTTATCTCAGGAGCATTCCGCTGTCGGATCGCTCTTCAAGATGTTTGGTGACGAAGCCGCCGAAGCGATTGTCTCGCTGAGCGATCGCTGGAACACGGCCGACGACGTGGCGGTACCGACGGCGAGCCGGTCGCCGGCCGATGCGGCACGGACGTCAGGCACGGGTGACAGCCCCGAAGACGCCCAGTCGGTCGGTCCACCCGACACGGCCGTTGTGGCCCGATCGAACGATATGGGCGTCGATGAATGGGGTGATGTCGATCCGGGTGATTGCCCGCCGGAGGAGATCGGGACGCAAGCCGATCTTCCTCTGACCCCGCCGCCGACCGCGCTGGCGGCGGGCTTCGATCCGACGAGAGGCAACGGCCTGTGGGTTCCGCTTCCGGCCACGGTTGCGCCGGAGGACGTTGTGGTGCCGGTTGCGCTAGGGCGTCCATGGCGGCTCCTACTGGATTCGCGTGTGCCGTTGGGACCGGACGTGTGGCGCCTGCCACAACCGCAGTTCGGCGATGCCCTGTACCGGACGTTTGAAGGACAGTTCCTGGTTCAGCATCGGTCGATCGAGCCGTTGGGGGAACCGGGCCAGACCGATCACACGCTGGCGGGGTCTCCTGAGACGGCCGAGAACCCGCTGCCGGAGATTCACGAAACGCCGTAGCGGCGAGCCGGTTGGCGGAGCGAGACAACGCTGCCAACGCCCGCGGTCACGGCGTGACGACGATCTTCCCGAACGCGCGGGCCTCTTCCATCTGCCGCTGGGCATCGGCGAGTTGCGCAAGCGGCCACGATCGGGCGATGATGGGCCGGACCCACCCTTGCCGCGCCAGGTTGAGCACACCGTCGAACTGGGCGTCGTCCGCAAAGAACTCGACGATGCCGCGGAGGGTGATCTCGCGGAAGAGGATCTTCGACGCGTCGAGGCTTGCGTGGAGACCGCCCACCATTCCCAGGACGATCCAGCGACCGCGCGAGGCCAGGGCATCGAGCGTCTGCGATGCCGAGTCGCCCCAGACCGGATCGAATACGACATCGACACCGCGACCATCGGTGGTGTCTCGAATGACCTTCAGTAGATCGTCGCGGTGATAGTTGACGGCGTGATCGGCGCCGAGCCGTTCGCGGGCCATCACGCACTTCTCGTCGCTTCCGACCGTCGTGACGACCGTTGCCCCGGCGGCCTTGGCGACCTGAATCGCGGCGGTGCCCGCGCCACCGCCCCCGGCGTGCACGAGCACGACCTCGCCCGGTCTGAGCGCGGCCCTATCGATCAGTCCGTACCATGCGGTCAGATAGACGCACCCGAACGCGGCGGCCTCTTCAAATGAGTAATTCGCGGGTTTCGCCACGACACAATGCGCCGGCACGGCGACCCATTCGGCGAAACCTCCGGGGCGGGCGATTCCGATGATATCCAGCCGTCCGGTCGACCGAGGGCCGGTCACGCGGGCCTTGACGATCACGGCCTCGCCGACGCGCGCGGCATCGACCTCGGCGCCGACTGCCTCGATCTCGCCGGCAATATCGAACCCACCGATGTGCGGCAGTCGCAATCCCGGCATGGTCGCCGAACCGGATCGCAGGGACACGTCCAGCCGATTCAACGCGGCGGCGCGGACGCGGACGATGACCTCGTCGGCCGCCGGGCTGGGGTCGGGCACGTCTTCCCAGCGCAGGACGTCGATGCTGCCGGTCTCGTGAAATCGCACGGCTTTCATCGGACGGCTCTCCAAGCAGGGCGCATCACGGGCGAGACAGGGGCTCAACGATGCGGCGGCCCTCCGGTGACGATTCTGCGTTACGAGGCGAGGTTGTCAAGAAATGCCTGGTTGGTCGGCCGCTTGGACAATTCGTCGAGCAGCGTTTCCATCTGGCGGACGGGCTGCATCGACAGCAGCCGGCGTCGCAGACGCGTCATCTTGTCGTAGCCATCCTGACCGAGGAGCAACTCTTCCTTGCGCGTTCCGGATTGTGTCAGATTGACGGCCGGCCAGAGGCGGCGGTCGGCCAGTTCGCGGGATAACATGAGTTCCATGTTGCCGGTGCCCTTGAACTCCTGAAAGATGAAATCGTCCATGCGACTGCCCGTTTCGATCAGGGCCGAGGCGATGATGGTCAGGCTGCCGCCGTTTTCGATCTTGCGGGCCGCGCCGAAGATCCGCTTGGGAATCTCCAGCGCGCGAATGTCCAGTCCGCCCGTCATCGTCCGACCACTTGATCCGACCAGGTGGTTGAACGCCCGGCCGAGACGTGTGAGTGAATCCAGCAGGATGACGACGTCTCGGCCCAATTCGACGCAGCGCTTGCCCTTTTCGATCATCAGTTGGGCTATCCGACCGTGGCTTTTTGCGTCGTGGTCGTTGTTGGAATAGACCACCTCGGGCTCGCCGTTCTGCCATCCCGAACCGTCGGTGCAGAGGCCGCGACGCATTTCGGTGACTTCCTCCGGGCGTTCGTCGACCAGGAGCATCAAAAGGAAGACTTCGGGATGATTCACCTTGATCCCGTGGGCCAACTGTTGCAGGAGGACCGTCTTGCCGGTGCGCGGGGGGGCCACGATCAACCCGCGTTGTCCCTTGCCGATGGGCGTCCACAGATCGACGACGCGAGTCGTCATCGGCCCGTCGGTCGTTTCAAACCGGAGTCGCTCGTTGGGATTCACAACCGTGAGTTCGTCGAACGACGCAAGTTCGCCGTACGCCTCCGGTTTCTGGTCGTTGATCAGTTGAACGGTCAAGGAGTGGTTGGACGGACGGGCCTGTTGGCCACGGTCGCCTCTGCGCCTGCCCGGTCTGCCCGAAGGCCGACGCGGCTGCGAGCGGCCCGACTGCGTCAGGACGCCGGCGATGGATTCTCCTCCGCGGAGGCGCAGCTTCTCGACGACGTTGCGTGGAATCGCCGGATCGTTCGGCGAGATCGAGTAGTTGCGTTTTTGATCGCGCAGATAGCCCATGCCGGACTGTCCATTGATTTCGAGCGTTCCCGCGAAAGCATTCGTTTTCTGGTTCATGTGGAATGGCTCATTCCATCGGGGAGGGCGCGACGGCACACGGCCCGGCGGCGTCCCCACACCGGATATTCTGATTTGTCCACTGGTAAAGTCAGGTGTCACTCCATTGACGCTGGCTGCGACCGGCCTGTCGCTCGCCTCCCCCCCGACTCCGACCACGGCGAGACGCATCCGCCATCTGTCGACGGAACGCGCATCGCCGTTGCCAGAGCGGCGCGATCGCAAGTGTTCCTCCGTCTTGCGACCGCTCTCTCCCAATCTCCTCCGGAAGGCACCGGATTTCGGCCGGACCGACGCTGGGCCGCGCCCGACCGGGACGGACGTTCGCCTCCTCACACACGAACGTCAAACTGAACGAATTCGCCCCTTGCCTCGGAGTCCTGCATGGAGCACGCGCGAATGTGCCCCTGCATCTCCGCAGAAATCTCCTCAATCAGTCGCTCCAAGTCGGCCTGTCGGCCTTCGACGACCAGTTCGACACGGCCGTCGGACAGGTTTTTTACGTAGCCGGTAACCGGAAACCGCGTCGCAATTTGACAGGTCGTGTAACGAAACCCCACGCCCTGGACGCGGCCGGAAAAGAAGACCGTTCGACGAATCATGAGCTATTCAAGCGCGAACGAACGGAATCACTCCCACCACGGAAGCGGCATTGTACACGATCCCCGGTCGCCACGCAACCGCAAACACCGGGAATCTGAGCGGCAGCCGGTTTTTGTGCCCCGCGGGCGGATCGGCGGATGCCGCACGCGGTGCGCCAGGTTGGCCGCGCTTGCTTCCGCTGACCTGCAAAACTGGCATGAGCTTCATCGCTGAATCTTCCGTATATGTTCAGCGGGTCAAATGCGTGTTTCTCTCGGAGAATCAGCGATTCTGGGGGTGGAATCTGCTCGAAACCACCGCCGAAACTCATGCAACTCGCGCCCTGACCGCCGATTCTGGGCCGGAGACGCGATTTCTGGGGCCCGGGACCCGCTAAACAGATACTAATCATCCTTGCTTGTGGGTCGCGCTTCCTCCCGCCGCACGGCGCAGGATACACGGATGCAGGTCACACCGCAACCGCGGCGGCGATCGATCTCGGCTGCCTCGAGTTCGACGGCTCAGACCGTCTCCAGGATTCCGATCGTCTCCGCGAGATAAACATCCGACATTCAGGGCCCAGGTCGAACAGGCTTGACCTGCGCGGCTTTCGGCGTATCATTGCTCTCTCACAGACCTAGCAGGAGATTACGACGATGGACATCAACGTGCCCTCCCTCGAATTCAGCGCTTCCCTGCAGGAGTTTCTGAACGCCCTGTTCGGCTTCGTCAACGGCCTGTTGAACACGATCTTCACGATGCTTGCCGCCTTCTTCAACGGGATCGATTTCAGCACGTTGACGATCAGCGTGTCATAGCCCCTTCGATGGCGATGCCGGTTCGGCGACCGACGGCGTCCGGGCCTCTGCGGCATGAGAATTGCGTTCGCAACCGAGCGACGCTATCATGATTGTTGGAGGAGCGTGTCCAGGGCGGTGCCTGGCCCGCCGGAGCCGCGCCCGCAAGAGAGCCGCTCCCCAGCGAGGACCAACCGTTCTCTGGCAAGCGCGGCCCTGCTTCGGCGTCTTTCGCGCGCCCTTCGAGGAGTTGCCGCATGTCCGCCGTGATGCCATTCACACAGCGCCGCGAGCCGCAATACCTCGGCCTCCGCATGTCAGCCGACGCGTACTTCGCACTTGAGCAGGACGGATTCGACTATGAACTGGTCAACGGTGTCATGGTGCAGTCGCTCGGTCGCACGCCAAGGCATCAACATGTCGCGTTTGAAATCGCGTGGCAGTTGAGAAACTACATTCAACAGAACCCGGTCGGATTGGTGTTGATGGAAACCGACGTCCACTTGGGGCAAACCCCTACAGGCGACGACCTGGTCTATCGGCCGGACGTCGTCTTTCTCTGCTCCGAACGAGCGGGTGACATCAAGGACCGCATCATCGGCGCCCCGGACTTGGTCGTGGAGGTCGTCTCGGGAAGCTCCCGCCGCTTCGACAGCGAAACCAAGCGGGAAGACTACGAGCGCTACGGCGTCGGCGAGTTCTGGCTGATCGACCCGGACCAGGGCCGCATGACCTTCTTCCGACTGAAGGAAGGCCGTTTCGTCGAGGTCCCGACTACCGGCGACAGCTTCGCCAGCGAGGCCGTCCCGGGCTTCAAGCTCGATTTGGCCTGCGTCCGGAAGGCGTTTACGTTGATGTGACTCTCAGTCGCCGTCTCTTCAAACCTGGGTCTTGTCGTTTCGGACGACTGCCGGTCTCGTCCTGACCGCATTCGAACATCAGCGGCCTGAGAAGGTGAAACAAGATGGCAGGAAAGCGTGTGGCCGGACGCAATGTTCTTGTTCTTTGGACGTGGACAGAAGCGCAAGATGTTGAGGGAGAGGAGTGCTGGGGAAGCGTTGGGGCACAGATGCGCAGCATCCTCAAAGGCGATCGCCTCTTCGTGTGTGCGACGCACGACGATGAGTTGTTTCTGCTCGGCATTATCGACATCACCAAGGTCTCACGTCTTCGCCGCAAGCATCCGTACGGCAGTCATCGCGCGGAGGGCCGCAACCGGTCCGGACCGTTCCGCATCATTCCGATGGGCTCATTGAAATGGAGACTGCGTTTCGAGAGCACGTCGTCGTATCGGCTGCGCCCCGAGTCCCGAATCTCGAGTCAAGTCCAGTCGCATCGATTCCTCACGCCAAAGTCAGCTGATCTGCTTTCCAAGACGATTCGAGAAGATCGAAAGCACCGGATCAAGTTGAAGGCAGTGTTCGAAGGCGAAAGACGGGAGATGACGGTCTCGCTTTCAAAGCGCGAGCGAAAGGTGCGCACGGCTGCCATTGGGGAACACGGCAGGACTTGCATGATCTGCGGCTTTGATTTCTGTGAGACCTACGGCGACGAATACCGCGACTGCGTAGAGGTCCACCACCTGCACCTGTTGAGCGCCAGGGGCAAACGCGGGGCCAAGACGACGTTAGACGATGTAATAGTGCTCTGCCCGAACTGCCATCGGGCGATCCACAGTTTCGATGACCCGTCGGCGTGGAGACGCTTCAAACGCGAATGTGAACTTTGATCCCTTGGTGAAGCGCCGGGCAACTGGGGGTATTCAGCGCCGTTCACGCCACGATTTCGGACCACGGCTGGCGTGAAAAACCGCGTGGACGACAACGGTCGATGGTTCCACGACGTAGAACACTCCGTATGGAAAGCGTCTGACCAGCGCCCGACGAATGTCACGATGGACCTGCGGGAACGCCTCTGGGTTTTCTCTAATCGCGGTTAGCGTCACTTCGACCGACAGCAGAAACCTGTGACCCAGACCCAGCCGGTGTTCTTCATACCACACAAACGCCTGGGCCAAGTCGTCCTCGGCCTCCGGGCGAATCACGACCTGATGACTCACGGGTGCTTCACGATCCGTGCCTTCACGGCGTCCCAAGCGGAGCCGGCTGACGGATTCTCGCGATACGAATCCAGTCGCCGGTCAAGTTCCCGTCGCTGGGCGTCTGTGAGCTCGACGGCCTCGGGCACTTCGGCGATGCTGTCCCAGATGTCCTCGAGGAGCCGGATTCGCTCCGCCACGCTGAGGGCCAGGATGTCGCTCATGGAGGGTCGCGTAGCCATACGGATATTATACCACTGGACCAAGACCGGTTCAACCGAGCTCCCATTCGAGTCGATTACGCCCTGGTCGTACGGCGGGCACGGCCGGACTTAATTTTGTGCGTCACCGTCCGGTGTGATGTCGCGCGTCCGACATCCCTGTGGCGGGCGATGCGCGCCCTGACTGCAATTTGCACCGGCCAGAGGCCGATGCTCCCCACCTTTGAGGACGAATGGATCGAAGAGCTACCCCTTGATCACGCCCACCGGCCGGAGGCGGGCGACCTTGTGACTGATGCCGGCTGCGTGGAGGACGCCGACGACTTCGATGACGTCCTTGTAGGCGTCGGGTTGTTCTTCCTCAAGGCCGGTGCGGCCGCGGGCGCGGGCGTAGACGCCGCGGTCGAGCAGCTCGCGGTGGATCGAGCGGCCTTTGCTGGCGCGGATGGCGGCGCTGCGCGACATGCGTCTACCCGCCCCGTGGCAACTGCTGCCGAAGGTGTGCTCCATCGCGCCGGGCCGGCCGACGAGGACGTAGCTGGCCCGGCCCATGTCGCCGGGCACCAGGACCGGCTGGCCGATGCCGCGGTATCGTTCGGGCAGTTCCTCGTGGCCGGGCGGAAACGCCCGCGTCGCGCCCTTGCGGTGGACGCAGAGCGGTTTCATCACGCCGTCCACGTCATACGGTTCGACCTTGGCGATGTTGTGGGCGACGTCGTAGACCAGGTTCATGCCGAGCGCCTCGGCCGGCGTCTCGAAGACCTCCGCGAATACTTCCCGCGCCAGGTGCGTCATGATCTGCCGGTTGGCCCAGGCGAAGTTCGCCGCCGCCCGCATGGCGCCGAGGTATTTCTGGCCCTCCGGGGAGCGAACGGGGGCGCAGGCCAACTGGCGATCCGGCAGCTCGATGCCGTATTTCTGCGGAACGCCGCGTAGCGCCTTGAGGTGGTCGTCGCAGACCTGATAGCCCAACCCGCGCGAGCCGGAGTGGATCATTACGGTGATCCGTCCCCGCTCCAGACCCATGACCTTCGCCGACGCCGCGTCATCGACCTGCTCGACGACCTGCACTTCCATGAAGTGATTGCCGCTGCCCAGTGTGCCGCACTGGGTCTCGCCGCGGGCGCAGGCCCGATCGGAGACGAAGTCGGGCCGGGCGCCGTCGATCCGCCCGCCGCCCTCGGTCGTCTCGAGGTCCGACACCCAGCCGAACCCGCGTTCGATGACATATCGCGAGCCTTGTTCGAGCAGCTTCTTCATCTCGGCGTGGCTGAACTTGACGCGGCCGCCCCGACCGACGCCGCAGGGGACCTTGGCGAACAGGCTGTTGACCAATTGTTCCATCCGTGGTTTCGCGTCGTCGATCGTCAGGTTGGTTCGGATCAGCCGGACGCCGCAGTTGATGTCGTAGCCGACGCCGCCGGGGCTGATGACGCCGCCGGCCTCGGGGTCGGTCGCGGCCACGCCGCCGATGCAGAAGCCGTAGCCCCAGTGGATGTCGGGCATGGCGAGCGAGTGTTTCACGATGCCGGGGAGGCAGGCGACGTTGGCCACTTGCTCCGGTGACTTGTCGCCCTTGATGGCCTGGATCAACACGTCGTCGGCGTAGATCAGGCCGTCGACGAGCATGTCGGGGCGGTAGGACCTTGGGATTCGCCAGCGACAGGCGTCCACGCGCTCGAGCGGTCCGGTGTATGCGTTGGCCATGTTTTCGACTCCTGCTCGACGGCGAGTGTTGGGGCCGGTGGGGTTGAAACGGCGACGAGCCGGCGCCATCGATCCCGGCTGCCGCTGTTCCCCTGGCGGTGCGCGATCGTGCAGCACCGGGTGGTCGGATGGCCGCGCGGGCTGAAGCCCGCGGCTCTTCGACGAAAACCACGGCTCGGCACCGCTGCACTATCGCGCCCTGTGCGTCAGATGTCTACGATCAGCGTCGCCTCGAAGCCTCCTTCGATCGGCCTGATCGCCAGCTCATGGTACGTGATCGCCTTGACCTCGCGAAAGAAAACGGATCGGTCCGGATCGATCGCCACGGTTGCGGCGTCCACGCGCAGGCCTCCGTCTTCGAAGGCGGACACGTCCGGCGCAACGATCACCCGCTGGTCGCGCTCGAACAGGAAGAGCAGGTCCGCGAGGTAATCTCGCAGGAGCACCGCCGCGTCGTCACCGGTCAGGTTCCACGACTCGGTTGCGCCCGGTTCGGCGATTGCCAGCTCGCCGATTACCGCGTAGAGGGCCTGTCCGGCCGGCGCGATGAGCGCGGGCCGCGTGGCGGCGCGCACGCGGATGCCGAGGTCGGCGGTGTGGTCAAAGAAGTCGTATGTTGCGTCCATGATCCGGATCAGCCGACGGGGTGCTGCCGGCAGCGCTCGACGAAGGCCGCGTAGTCTTCGGGCGTGTCGATGCCGACCGCCGCGCGATCCACGAGGACGACGGCGATCGGCCCGGTCTGCCGGGTCGGGTCGCGCTCCCACGCGAGGGCGCGGAGCTGTTCGAGGCGTTCGACGTCCTCGGTGTTGGACGGGCCGTCGCCGTGGGGCAGCCTCGCGAGCTGTTGCAGAAAACCGGCCCGATAGGAATACGTCCCGACGTGCAGCAGCCACCGACTGGGGTCGTCGACCTGCCCGCCGGTGTCCCGCGGAAACGGAATCAGACTGCGTGAGAAATACATCGCGTGCCCGCCGGCATCGATGACGACCTTGACGCAGTTCGGATCGGCCGGCGAGCCGGCGCCCGTGCGGGGACCGTCGGCGGGAAATGGACACGCCAGCGTGCCCATCGGGCAGTCGGCCGCCTCGCGCATCCGGTCGATGAGAGCGTCGAGATGGGCAGGCTCGATTTCCGGCTCGTCGCCCTGGACATTGATCACCAGGTCGTCGTCGTGCAGGCTCAGGCCGGCGGCGCACTCGGCGACGCGGTCGGTGCCGGAGGGGTGGTCTGCCCGGGTCAGAAAGGCCCGTCCTCCAAACGATTCGACGGCGTCCGCGATTCGCCGGTCGTCGGTGGCGATGACCACCTCGGCGACGGCCTCGGACCGGACCGCCTGTTCGTGGACGTGTTGGATCAGATATTTGCCGGTGTCGCGTGCCAGGGCCTTTCCGGGGAACCGGGTTGAGGCGTACCGGGCGGGGATAATGGCGATGGTCTTCACGTCCGGTCAGGATATCCACCGGGCGCCTCGGGGTCAAAGCGAGCCGTCGTCAGGGTCGGGAGGCGTTGAGTTGACGGCGGAGTGCGGGGCTTCCACAATCGCGGTCGATCCCGCGTGGAGAGACTCGACGGGATGGGCCTTATGCGAACAACGAGCGAGTCGACGGAGGACAATCATGTCGATCAGAAAAAGAAACATCGTATGGATCGCGGCTGCGGCGACGGTGGCGGCCTTCATCGTGCCGGCGCACGGGACCGTGGGAGTGAAAGAGATCGGCCCATCGTTCGGCCCCGCACAGCACAAGGGCCGCAAGGATGCCGACAAGAAGAAGAAAAAGGAGGCAGGCGATAAGGCCGACAAGACCGGCGAGGCCGAGCCGACGAAGGCTCCGGCCTTGAACTTCAAGATGAAGGACATCGACGGCAAGGAGCGCAGCCTGATGGACTTCTACGGAAACGTGATTCTGATGGTGAACACGGCGTCTGAATGCGGATTCACGCCGCAGTATGCCGGCTTGGAGGAGTTGTTCCAGATTTATCAGCCGCAGCACTTCGTTGTCCTGGCCTTTCCGGCGAACAACTTCGGCGGTCAGGAGCCGGGCACGAACAAGGTCATCAAGAAGTTCTGCCAGGACAAATATGCGATCACGTTTCCGCTGTTTGGGAAGGTCTCGGTGAAGGGCAAGGACCTCTGCGATTTGTACAAGTACCTGACGAGCAAGGACGCGGGACACAAGTTTGGTGGAGACATCCCGTGGAACTTCAACAAGTTCCTGATCAGCCGGAAGGGTGAGATCATCGGGCGATTCAAGCACACCGTTCACCCGACCAAGAGCAAGAAGCTGATCGCGGCGATTGAGAAGGCCCTGGCCGAGCCGGTACCGTCTGATTCGCAGTTGGCGGTGAAGGAGCCGCCGAAGCCCTCGATGAGCGCGGTGCGGGATTAGGCGTCGCAGTCGCGTGGATGTGTGACCGTTCCGCCGGCCCCGCTGGAATGAGAATCCCTTCTCGTTCCCGTCCCCACACAGGAATCCTTTCCTGTTCCCCCGATAACAGTCCCCATTGGACTGTAACATGGGAAAGGATTCCCATTCGGTTGGGACCGAGAAGGGATTCTCGGTCCAGCACTTGGTCCAGCACTTGGTCCAGCAC
>JBHHVX010000114.1:0-12163 GCA_046754505.1 Phycisphaerae bacterium
TCGCCGTGGGTGGTGCCGCCGAGGGAATCGACCGTGTCGATCCGCCAGAAGAAACGTGTGCCGGGTGACAGGGGCGTCGTCGCGCCGGGCATAAAGGTGTTGGCCGCCTGGTTCAGGAGGAACTCCGGATCGGCGCGCGTGGCGCTCTCGACGTCGGTGCGGACCGTGCCGAAGTATACGTCGTGGGTGACCGTGCCGGCGCCCGTGCCCGACGTCCACTGCAATGTCGGCGTCACGGCGATGCCGGTCGCGGTGTTGGCCGGACCATCCCCGCTGGCGGTGACCAGCGCGGCCTGGGTGGGAGCGGGTGCGGATCGAAATTGCCAGACGTCGCCCCTGCGGGTGTCGCCTGTTCCGACCTCGTCGATCCGCCAGAAATACACCGTGTCGCGAAGCAGGGTGCCGCGATCGAACGTCGTGGTACTTTGGTTGCCGACAAAAACGCCGGCCGGGGCGTCACGGGTCGCATTCCTCACGTCGCTCTCGGTCGTCCCGAAATAGACGTCATGTGTGATGAGGCCGCCTCCGCTCCCGACGGTCCAGCTCAGGACCGCGTCGGTCGCGACGTCGGTCGCCTGGTTCGCGGGCATCGGCCCCGAGGCCGGGCCGGGCAGGGTTCCCGTCGTGAAAGTGAAGACCGTGCCGGTCGTGGTGCCGGCGTCGTTGACCTCGTCGACGCGCCAGAAATACGGCGTGTCGGGCATGAGCGGGCCCGGGTCCAACGTCGTCCCCGTCTGGTTGGACTGAAAGGCCGCGCTGCCCCGCACGCCGTTCATCACGGCGGTCTCATCCGCGTCGAAGTAGACGTCGTGGCTCAGGGCGCCATCGGCGGCGGTCCAACCGAGCCGGACGGCCACACCGACGTCGACGGCGGCGTCCGCGGGGGCCGCGTCAAGGATCAATCCCGGCTCGGCCAGGGCCGTGAATGACCAAACGTCGCCGGCGGTCGTCCCCGCATCGTTGACCTCATCGATCCGCCAGTAATAGGTGACACCGGCGTCCAGCGTCGCGAGGGCGAAGGCCGCGGCAGCGAAGTTGCCCTTGAACACGCCCGCCGTCGTTCGATCGGCCGCTGAAACCATCGTGGCGTCCGTTCCAAAATAGACGTCGTGACTCGTCGCGTCGTCGCCGGCCGTCCACGACAGGTCGGCCTCCAGGTCCACGTCCGTCACCCCGTTGCCGGGTTGGGGACGATCCGCCGGCGCCGGCGGATTCAATACGGTGGTAAATCGCCAGACCTTGCCGGTCGCGACTTCGGTGTCGACGGCGGCGTTGTTGGGGTCGTAGCGCTCGTCGATTCGCCAAAAGTAGTCCGTGCCGGGCTGCAGCGCCTGAAGCGGTGCGAACGCCAGCGTACCGGCCGGAAAGTTGCCCATGAATTCGGGAGAACTCGTCGTCGCGCCGGTCACGGCGGCCTCGCCGGTCCCGAGATAGACGTCATGATTCAGAGGCGGGCCGCCCTGATCACCGGCCGCCCAGGTCAGCGCCGTGTCGAGCAACACGTCCTCGGCACCCAGCGTGGGCGACGGAACGTCGGCTCGAATCGGGTCTCGCGTCGTGAAACCGATCGTGGCGCTCCGCGTCACTCCGCCCGCCCCACGCTCATCGATACGCCAGAAATAGGTCGTGTTCTCGTCCAGCGCCAAGTCGACACCCGGCTCGAACGTGACGGTGGCGGCGTCCAGGGTTGCGACGAGGATGCCGGTGTCATCGCCCGCGTCGGCGGCGGTCACGGCGTCGCGATCCGCCCCGAAGAATACGAGGTGCTCGTCGACCGCGTCGCCGGCCGTCCACGACAGAACCGGCGTGACCGAAACCTCGATGTCGCCGTCGACCGGCATCAGGTCCGATGCCTGCGTGGGGGCGACGGCAGTCGTGAACTCCAAGATCGCGCCCTTCGTCACGCCACTCGGCCCGACCTCGTCGACGCGCCAGAACAACGTCAGGTCGGCGCCGAGGGTCGGCTCGAACGTCGTTTCGGTCTGATTCCCGCGAAACAACGGGCCTTCGCGGTCAGCCGAATCGACGGCGTCGAACGACGTTCCGAAGTATACGTCATGGCTCGCAGCCGCGACGTCGGCGGTCCAGCTCAGCGTCGTCGTCACGGGCACGTCGGTCGCGCCGTCGGCAGGGACGGGATCTGTGATCACACCGGGGACATCGGCCGTGGAAAAGTGCAGGACGGCCCCTCGGGTCGTGCCGCCGAGACCAACTTCGTCGATGCGCCAGAAGTAGTCCGTTGCCGGCAGGAGCGTTTCAGCGGGCGTGAACTGTGTGGTGTCCTGGCTGCCCTGAAACTCGTCGCTGGTCAGCGACGCGTCGGCCACGGCGGCGGCGCCCGTCCCAAAATAGACGTCGTGAGAATCCGATCCCGCACCGGCCGTCCAGGTCAGCGAGGCGTCCAACGCAACCTCCGCCTCACCGTCCGCCGGCAGCGCGTCGATCACCGGAGCCGGCGTCGGGGCGGTGGTGAACTCCCAGACGTCGCCGGCCACGGTATCGCGGATGGTGGCCGAATCGACGCGCCAGAAATAGGTCGTTCCGCCGGTCAGGTCCGTCGGAGACAACGTGGCCTCGTCGAGCTCGCCGCGCAGCGCCGCGGCGGCCGCGGCGGCCACGGCCGCCCGATCGGTGCTCAGAAAGACAGTGCTGCGGCTTGCCCGGTTCCCCGGCGTCCAGGTCAGCGTGGCGGCAACGGGCACGCCCGTGGCGCCAATCTCAGGAAACGGACCCGTGGCCTTCTCGGCGACGACGATCTTGACGGTCGCGGACCGGGCGTCGACAAAATCGTTCGCGTCGAAGAAGTAGGCCGTCACCGTGAATGATCCGGCCGTCTCATACCGGTGCTGAGGCTTGAGTTTGTCATTGTCGGTGAGAGTCACAAATCCGGTTCCGTCGCCAAACACCCAGTTGACCTTGGTCACGAGGTCGGGGGCGCTGACGGCGCCGGCGGCGTCAAGCGTCACGGTGAAGTTCGGCATGTCGCCGCGCTGCTCCCAGGTGATGGAACCGAGCGGTGGAAGGAACAGTCCGGCCGTCGGCAGAATCGTATCGCACCCCGACGACGCGCCGCCCAGGAGTGCGGCAGTACCTATACAAATGACTGTTGTTGTAATCGCGCTCCTGATACGCATGGCCGTTCTCCCTCCCCTGCCCGCCAAACGCGCCTCCGGCGGCCATCCGCCGGGTCGCGTCGACAGTGTGTTTGCCTGTTCCTGGACAGCGTCCTCGCCCGCTCAGCCGGAACCGATCCCACACCGCGAGACACGGTGTGTTTCCCGATCGCCGGCTCGCAGCGGCTCCGGCCGACTGAGACGGAAGTCCCGCCATGGCCGGGCCGCGCGGATGATAGTGCGAGAGACGCTTCCCCCCCCCGGACGCATGCGGTCGACCGATCGACCGCCCAAGTCCCGGTCTCCGGCTGGCCGCCTTCCGACGTCCGCCTGCTCCCGGGGCTGCCCTCTGATCGAGTCTATGTCCGCCGTACGGCTCGATCAAGGTAGACAGAGCCTTCGTGGTACACGAGATTGGACCGCCCCGAATCCGGACCCCAACGGCGGACGAGGCGGCCGACCGAAAAAGACATCAACGCCCGTTCGGACCGGGTGTGTTCTCGGTCCCTGCGATCAAACGCGCGATGTTGCTTCGATGCCGGATCGTCACAATGATCGTCACGCCGAGACAGAGCAGGAGCAGCGGATAGTGCTCTCGGACGCTCCAGCCTTGGGCCAGCGCGATGGCGACAAACGCGACCGGCAACGAAACGGCCGCGGCCAGGGACCCCAGCGACACATAGCCGCTCAGTCGAAGCACCGCCGCCCATACGCCGATGGCGATCAGGCCGGGGCCGGTAAGCCAGGGCCAGCTTCCCAGAATCAGCCCGGCCGAGGTGGCGGCGCCCTTGCCGCCACGAAACCGCAGAAAGACGGAAGCGGTGTTCCCAATCAGACAGCCGATGCCCGCGCCCAACACCAGAAAATCAGTTCGTGTCACGGTCCACACGGCGGGATTCGTCCGAGCCAGATGAGCGCCCAGCCACGTCGCGACCAACGTGGCGGCGAGGCCCTTGGTCAGATCGAGCAAGAAGACGAGTAGGCTGCAGCGCCGCCCGAGCACCCGCCCGACGTTGGTGGCGCCGATGTTGCCGCTGCCGCGGCGGCGGATGTCGACGCGCTTCGCGCGAGCCACGATCCACCCGAAGGGAATCGCCCCGATCAGGTACGTCCCGATCAGGAATAGTCCGACCTCGAGCGACAGGGCCATCACTCGGATTCCGCCGGACTGGCGGTCCGGTATCGCGCCGGCAACGCGTCCGCGAGAGTGCCGATCTTTGCACCGGATCGGCATGCCGTATCCAGCCATTCCTCAAAGTCCGCCATGCGTTGGGGGTCCTCCGCCAGCACCCACGGATGAAAGGCGATGGACACGAAGTGTTCTCGCGCCAGGGCCTTGCGGAGATACCGGTGATGCTTGGACACGACTCGGTTGACGCGCTCGGGATGGCGGACAAACCCGAGGTCATCCGTGCAGACCGGCACACGAGCCAGCGCCGGGTTGCCCTCAATCATGACATAAGGATGATGGGCGTGGTCGTGTTCGGAGTTGTAGAGGAAACGATGGAGGACGAGTTCGGGATACAGTCGCGGGTCGCATTCATGCCGCCGGGAGCGATACCCGATCGGCTGCAGCCGCAGATGCGCGAAGGCCGCCCGGCACCGATAGAGGGTGGCCTTCAGGTCGTCGTCCGATTGCTCGCGGATGACTTCGTCGGCATAGCCATAGGCGCCGATCTCGTGGCCGTGTTCGGCAATCATGTGAATCTGATCCGGCACAACCTCGCACAGCTTTGCCGCGCAGTCGAACGTCGCACGCACCCGAAAGCGGTAGAGGACGGCCAGAACGCGCTCGAGGCCGCAGTCAGACAGCGAGGGGCTTTCGAAACGCGCGTCGCGCGCATATTCAAAGCACAAGCCGACGGTCGTGCGCGCGACGGGCAACTCGCGATGATCGCCCGAGAACGCCGAACCCACCCCCGGGCGATTCTGTCGTCGGAACCGCTGCCACCAATGCGATGACTCAACCTCCAACCCCGGCTCTCCTCAGCGGGCGCCGCCGACAAAGACAGAACAGGCTTTTCACCTGCGCCGGCGCCCGATTTAAGCGGATTTCGAACGACGCCGCTGGGCCACAATCTCCGTGAAGGCGGCCTCCAGCTCTCGCACGTGCCGCGCCATGCTGATGCGTTCGCGCAACCGAATCGCATGTTTCGACATTGTGCGCCGAAGCGTGTCTGAACGCAATGCCCCGATGCGCACTGCCAGCGCCTTCCCATCGCCCGGGTCGTCCACCACAAACCCCTCAACGCCGTCCGTCATCACTTCCGTCGCTCCGTTGTAGGCCGTCGTGATGCATGGGACCCCGCGCGACAGGGCCTCCAGCACAACGCGACTGCACGGATCATAAAACGTCGGATGGATACAGACGTCGGCAGCGTGATAAAAGGCCCCGGCTCGCTGGGTCGGCCCGGTAAAGACAATGTGGCGAGACAACCCCGCCCGCTCGATGCGCCGCACAAACCGTACGGGATTGTCACGGCCAACCACGAGCAACTTGAAATCGTCGCCGCCGCGGCGCAGCCGAACGAGCGCGTCGATCAACGTTCCCATCCCCTTGAGGCGCAGGTTGTGCGCGACGAACAACAGCAGCAACGTGTCGTCGGCCACGTGGTACTGGCGGCGAATCTTCCGGCGGTCGGCAGCCACCTGCTCATCCGTCTCTGTCGGAGTCCGAACGCCGTTGAAGACGACGCGAACGCGCGGTTCCGTGATGCCGTAGTACCGCTCGCATTGCCGCGCGACGTATTGCGACACCGCGAGGACGCATGGGCCGTCCGGACGGAACACGCTGCGCTCCAGCTCGAGAAGCGTCTGATGCTTGACGCTGATCCGGCCGAGCGTCCGCTTGAACAGCCGGCGCGACACGCTGGTCCGCAGGGCCACGTTGCGCTCGAGTGTCTCGGGCAGCAGCCCGCCCCGTGGCTGATAGACATCGGCACACGGCAAGGGCACAACCGCGTGGACGAGGTCGAATGAGACCCCCGCCAGAAAGTCCGTCGTCTTTCGCACGAAGGCGGCCGTTCGAAGCGGTCGCAGCATCGTGCCCGGACGAATCGTGTGCACCGTCAGGTTGGGCGAGGAAGGCGAACGGCTCGTGGTGATGAGATGAATCTCATGGCCTCGCGCGTGAAGCAGGCCGGCCAGCTCCAGCGTCGAAGTCTCCGCCCCGCCGCGCCAGGCCTCGATCCGTTCGATGACGATCGCGATTCTCACGAGTGCTGCGCTCCCCCACCGCTTCGGCCGTCGCCAGGCGGCTCCGAATCCGCCCATCGCTCTCGCCGCCGGGCGTCGTGGCGAGCGATTCGACACATCCGCATATCGATCAGCCCGATCAGTGTTCGCATCCTCGCCTTTCGACGGTGGAGCGGGGCGGTCACCGCGGCATTCGTAAGATAATGATACAGGAAACGCAGACGGTCCGCGCGGGTGACCAGCCCGGCCGGCGCACTGTAATCAAGACTTGCCAGATCCTTGACTCGCCAGCGGAACGTCCGACGGGGACTCTGAATCATGCGGGCAAGGTCGATCAGATGAAGGACGATTCGGCCGTCGGCGTTGCGCGTCAGCAGGACGTGGGACAGGTACAGGTCCCGGTGAAACAGCTGGTTGGCGTGGAGCACCCTGGTGATCCACGCGAGTTGCCGGATGATCTCGCGACGATCGTCTCGCGTGGGGAGCTGCGACGGGTCGGCCCGGGCGCGATCCGCCAGCGTCTCCAGCGAAGGCCCCTCTATCGCCGCCGTCACGGTGAAGCTGCGGACTTCCCACCAGCCCCCCATCTCCTCGCCGAATGCCACCGAGCGCACCGCAGGCACACCCAGAAGTGCCAGATGCTCGCTGAATCGGCCCTCGCGCCACGCACCGCTGCGTCTGGGGTTGGCCTCGATCATGCGGCGAAGCTGCGCGCGCACAGGCGGCCGACGATATCGTTTCAGATAGTAGGTTCGAGCCGCTCCACCGCTGTCTGCCACGCACACTCGGACCCGCTCCCGAAAGCGGGCCAACCCTCTCTTGTGCAGCGACTCGCCACCCCGGTATTCGAACACCGACCGCAAGGTGTCCAGCCCGGCCTGCCGGAGCAATGGCAACGCCGACTCCTGCGCGACCATGCCCTCCCCTCGATAAAGACATAGTGAACGCGGATGGCGATAGTCGTCCGGGAGCCGAGGCCGGACGTCGGCCTCTCGAAAACGCCGCGCCAGGTCCGCATCGCCGGCGGACGCCGCACGCCATCGCCGTTGCACCGACCGATCGTTCCCCGATCCGTATCCGACCAGGAACGACCGGATGTCGTGGCGATCCGGCGTGAGCGAACTCAGGCTGCCCGCCAGCCGCCTGAGATCCTTGCGCGCCGCGCGGTCCGGGGGAACGTGTGGATCGACCGGGGCGAGCCGCGTCATGCGCTCGACATCGATCAGACAAAACGCCCACCCGCCCGACGTTGGCGCGTCGGCCGTGCAATCGGCGAAGATGTGCTTGGCCTGGATGTCCGGCCAGCGAAACCCCGCCGCGTGCAGCCTGCGGATCAGCCGGCCGATCTCGTACAACAGCCGCCGTCGCCGGGCCGCCGACAGCACCGCCGGTCTCGGAAACCCGGGCACCAGCCAGTGTTCCAGCGTGGCCTCCCACGGAACCGCTTCGACTAGGAGAAATGCGGCGCGGGGGCGTCCCGCCACGCGCTCCTCACCAAACGCCACGCGCCGCATCGCCGGGATTCCCGCGTCGCGGAGCGCCGCAAGCATGTGCCATTCCAGGCTCGGTTGCGAGAAACCGCGATGAAACCGAAAAAGCGGAGCGATTGCGTGCCGCGGCGGCACCTTGAACACCCGTTTCAGAAAGAACGCCCGCGGCCGACCGTCGACCGACACCTCCAGCGGAAGGGTCTCGCGATAGCGATGTCGACTGGTGGGTGGGCCGCCGGCGACTGTCATCATCGCATCGAACCGGTCCAGTCCGGCGGCACGCAGGGCCTCGCGAAACGGTGCCTCGATTTCGAGCTTGGTCGTCAATGCCAGACCCCGTGATCCTTGATCACTCGGTCGAGGATGATCGTCCAGACCAGCACGCGACGGTCGGCCCGCAGGCCGCTCGCGCGGAGATAGTCGTTCAGCCAGCGCATCTGTTCGGTCCGTGTCATGCGTCGGCGGGCCTCCTTGTGCAGACTCGACAGATCGCGCAGGGCGCCGTGCATTCGGTGCGGTCGCCATCGCCGCAGCCCCCCTCTCGGCGAGTCGCACACGCAAATCGACACGCCCGCCGAATCCACACGCGACACCAGCAGGTTACGCCACTGGAGATCGATGTGATAGAACCCCGTACGGTGCATCCTCCCTACAACCCGTGCCGCCTCGTCCAAGAGGGCCGCGCGGGCCGGATCGCCCACCGCACGGTCCGCGCGAGGCCACCGCCGCTCGAACAGGTCCTCCATCGAGACGGCCTGCGCCACTTCACGCGTGACGATGATGGCATCGAGCAATCGCCAGCCGTGCCGGCGACTGCCGTGCACGACGACCTCGGGCGCCGCCACGCCGCACCGCCGGCGCAGGGTGGAATAGTTCCGCGCCTCGAGCGCCGCCTTGTCGACGCGAAACCGATGCCGCCGCCGAACACCACGGTAGCGGTACTTCTTAAGATAGAGAACGTTTCCGGCGCTCGCCGATGCGATCGCAAATCGCCGCGTCTGGGTCGTGCCGCTCTCGCCGACGATCGCACCCGCCTCGAAGCCGATGAAATCCTCGTACCGGACGAGACCGATCGCATCAAACGACGCCTGCGCGCTGCCGTCTACGAATGTCAATCGGGTGGCCATCATCACTCCGCCCCGCTCCGCCGCCCGCGCCGCCGCGACTGGCGGCGAACGAGAGACAGCACGGGACAGGATAGGGGGGATTGATGGGCAGCGGCCGCATACCGCGTCCGTGCCTTCTCAGACGTTCAGCGCGCTCGCGACGGTCATACCGATGTCGGCCGGGGATTCGGCGACGTGGATGCCGGCGCCCTTGAGTGCGGCGATCTTGCTCTCGGCGGTGCCCTGCCCGCCCGAGATGATCGCGCCGGCGTGGCCCATCCGCTTGCCCGGCGGGGCGGTGCGTCCGGCGATGAAGGCAACAACCGGTTTCGAGACGTTCTCCCGCACGTAGGCGGCGGCGGCCTCCTCGTCCGTACCGCCGATCTCACCGATCATGATGATCGCGTGGGTGTCCGAGTCGGCCTCGAACAGCCCGAGCAACTCGCTGAAGTTGAGTCCCTTGACCGGATCACCGCCGATGCCGACACACGTCGTCTGAGCGATGCCGCGCGTCGTGCACTGCCAGACCGCCTCATAGGTCAGGGTGCCGGAACGCGAGATGATGCCGACGTTCTTCGTCGAACCGTTCACCGGCTTGTGGATGTAGCCCGGCATGATGCCGATCTTGGCGGCGCCGGGCGTCATGACGCCGGGGCAGTTCGGGCCGATCAGCCGGGCCCCGCTGTCGTGGATGAACTTGACGCCGCGGACCATGTCCAACGTCGGGATCCCCTCAGTGATCAATATGATCGTCTTGATTCCGGCCGCCGCCGCTTCCATCGCGCTGTCCGCGGCGAACGGGGCCGGCACAAAGATGAGCGAACAGTCGGCCCCGGTCTCGCGGACGGCGTCAAAGGCCGAGTCAAACACCGGCAGGCCGTGTTCGCTCTTCCTCCCGCCCTTGCCCGGAACGACCCCGCCGACGATTCTGGTGCCATAGGCCAGGCATTGGGCCGTGTGAAATGCACCGGCCTTGCCCGTGATGCCGTGGGTGATGACCTTCGTGTCGCCATTCACAAGGATGCTCATGGGATTCGTCCTCGGTTGTCAGTGATCCATCTCGACGCGCGGGATTGTACGGCGCCGGCGCCGTCCGCGAAACATCGCCGCCGGGTGCGTGGTCGGTGAGACCTCGTCTGCGGGGTGCCACGGGCAGCTTGCCTGCCCGTGTCCGCACCGACGTCCATCCCGCGATTCACCGCACAATAGACGCCGGCGTGCGGCAGCGGTTCAATGCGTTCCATGACGGAGCCGGACCACGACGCCGTTCGCCGGATACTCATGGTCTCCTATTGGTATCCGCCGGCCGTGGGAGCGGCGTCCGAGCGTGTGGCGGCGTTCGCCCGGCATCTGCCCGACCACGGCTGGGAAACCCACGTCCTGACGGCCCGCCGCGTGCCCGCCCCGGCGGAACGCGCCGGCGTGGAGGTTCACGCCATACCGGATCGCTTCGCATCGAAGGGGCAAACCTTCGCCGACTACGATCCGCGACAAAGGCCCTCGCGCCTGCAGCCCTGGCTCCGGGACCTCGTCTTTCCCGATCGGTTCGTCGGCTGGCAGCGCCGGGCGCTCGGCGCCGGGCTGGAGATCGTCCGGCGCCGCGGTGCGGACGTGATCCTGGCCTCGTTTCCGCCCGCGAGCGCCGTTCAACTCGCCTTGCAGTTGCATCGCCGGACCGGCGTGCCGCTGGTCCTCGACTTCCGTGACCGCTGGTTCGGACCGGGCGGCTATATACCACGACGGGCGCAGGCGCGACGGGCGCACGAAGAACTCCAGCGCGAGGCCGTCGCCGCGACCACCTCGATCGTCACCATCTCCGACGCCATGGCCGACGCGATCGCGGATGAGCATCTGTACCCCCGCAGGCGAATCGCCGTGATTTCCAACGGATTCGACGCCGACCGGCCGCGGCCCGAACGCCGAAGCCCGGACGCCGAACGAATATTCACGATCGCGCACGTCGGAACCGTCATCCCGCGTAACCGGCCCGATCTGTTCTTCGCGTCCGTCGCCGCCTGGAAGCTGCGGGGCGGGCCGAATCGCGTGCGTTTCAGATTCGTCGGCAACCTCTCGAAAGACTACCTGCGGTCGGCCGGTCTCGACGATGTCGTGGAAACGACGGGACTCGTGCCGCGCGATCGGGCATTGCAGGAGATGGCGGACGCCGATGCCCTGCTGTTGCTTACCGGCCGCTATGTCGGCCGATGGGGGCACAACGCCAAGCTGTTTGAATATCTGGCCGCGGGCCGGCCGATCCTCTGTCTGGAAGAATCGCCGCCCAGCAATGACCGGACGCTCCTGGAATCCGTGGCCCCGGAGCGTTCGTTCTTCGCCGCGGTCGATGACCCGGCGGCACTCGCCGTCGCGGTGGCGGCGGTGCGAGCCTGGCTGGACGCGCCCGAAGCAACCGCCACAGCCACGGTTCCGAACATCGAGGCGTTCAGCCGAGCACGACTGACTGCGGCGCTCGCCGATCACCTGCGCGAGCGATTCTGAACCGTCAGCCGTCCGGTGACGCGGCCGCGCCGACCTGGAATGAAAGCTGTTCGAGTTGGACCGCGAGGTCCACCGACGAGACCGCAACGTCGGGGTCCACATGGAGGCTTGCCGGCGCGAAGTTGAGCAGCCCACGGATGCCGGCGGCCACGAGACGGTCGGCGACATCCTGCGCGGCGGCCGCCGGGACGGCCACAATCGCCAGCCGAATGCCCCGATCGCGAACGGTCGGACCGATCTCATCGATCGGCTGAATCCGGACCCCGTTCAGTGCGGGCAGGGTCTTGCCGATCTTCGTTCGATCCGCGTCAAAGACCGCCACCAGGCGAAAGCCCTTCCGGGCAAACCCCCGGTGGGCCGAGAGGGCCGTTCCAAGGTGGCCGGCACCGACGAGAAGAACATTCCAGGTCCGATCCGTTCCGAGGATGCGCCGAATCCGACCAATCAGCTCTTCCACATGGTAGCCGATTCCGGGATGGCCAAACTGTCCGAAGTAGGCAAGATCCTTGCGGACCTGCGCGTCGGTGAGCCTCAGGGCATCGCCCAACTGCCGCGAAGAGACCGTCCGCCGGTCCGACTGCCGGAGCCGGTCCAGTTGCCGGAGATAGAGGCTCAGACGGCGCACGGCCGGCGCTGGAATGTTGCCAGACTTCATCCGGGTCCCTCGATTTCTTCAAGGCGGGCCGACGATCGTCGCATATTATCGTACCCATCGAACAGACGCCCGGTCAAGACGTGCTGGACCGAGAATCCCTTCTCGGTC
>JBHHVX010000115.1:0-12077 GCA_046754505.1 Phycisphaerae bacterium
GGCGTTCTCCTCGGCCGCGCACGCCCACGGCTTCGCCGATGGGCGTGGCACCCGGGTTTCCGCCCGGGCGATCGCAAGCAGGGTGTAGCGGCCATTTGGCCAGATGCCGCTGGGGTTGCGAACCTCGTTTGAAGCGTTCTCCGGGGGGAGGAGGCCTCGAACAGACGCGCAATTCATACGCGAAGTCCGTCCTTGCGATTGCCCTGAGTCCCGTGAGGTCATGGGACAGGCGCCGAACGATAACGGGATTCGATTGTGTCCATCAGATCGCCCGCTTCACACCGGCTTGAAGTGTTCGAAGGACTGGCGGCAGGCGTTGCAGTAGTGGATCGATCGGCAGAGGGTGGGGCCGAAGATCGACTCCAACGCCGTGTTGGTCGAATCACAGAACGGGCACGCGATGTGCTTGAAGGCGTCGAGGGCGACTCCGCTGCCAGCCCGAGGGGTCGGAGGAGCCAGCCCGAATTTCTTGAGCCGCCGGCGGCCTTCGCTCGTGATTCGGTCCGTGGACCAGGGCGGGTCGAACACCGTCTCCACACGCACGTCGGCGAAGCCGGCGGCGATGACTGCCTTGCGAATCTCGTCGCGCAGAAACTCCAGCGCGGGACAGCCGGCGAAGGTCGGCGTCATCTTGACGGTGACCGTGCCGCCCTCGAGTGACACGTCCGTAATCATGCCGAGCTGGACGACGGAAATGACCGGGATTTCCGGGTCGGCCACCTCCTCCAGCGCCTTCCATACGTTGTTCAGGTGGCTTTGAAACGTCGGCGATGTCAGTTCGTCATCCGCCATATGTCCTCGCGCGCTGCGCTCCGTTCTTCCCCAAGGTCCATTCGTTGCTCGTTCCTGCTACCATACTGCCGCAGGATCCAGCCGGAACACCTTGTGCATGTCCTGCAGCAGGCGCGCGAGTTCGGCAGGATGTCGGCCAATGCGTCCGCCGTAGAGTGGTTCCGCCGTTTTGGGAACGGGCAATCCGGCCTCATTGAGGGTCGGCTGGATGGCGGTTCGCCATTGCTCCAAAAGGGAGACTTCGGAGGGCCCGATTTGTTCGGCTGCGATGGCCGCGTCGCATTTTGTCGGTTCGAACATTCCGAGCGCGTGTGGGTACAACTCCTGCAGGGCCTCGTGAAGCCGTGTGTGGCTCTCGTTGGTGCCCGCTCCCAGGCGCGTGACCCACATGCGGCCGTGCATCGTGTGATACTTGACCTCGCCGCGCAGTTTCCGGGCCACCTCGGCGAGGGGGGCGTAGGTGCTGTCGGCCAATGCGGTCAGGCGGACCTGCTTGGCCTCGGCGTAGAGGAACTGGCGGATCGTGCTGAACGCCCAGTCGCCGTTGGCCAGTGAAACCATCGAACAACAGCGGTATTGTTCGAGCGAGCGGGCGAAGGCGATGGCATCGGGGTTGGCTTCGCCGAGTTCGTGCAGCAGGTTGTACAGCGTCCAGGCGTGTCCCATCAGGTCCTGGGCCATGGAGGAGAACGCGATGTCGGCCTCCAGGATCGGCCCCAGGCCGGTCCACTCGGAACAGCGGTGGCCGAGCACCAGGTCATCGTCGGCGAGGCGATACAGCAGATCGACAAGCGCCGATCGCTGCTCCACCGAAAGCTCATGTGCGGCAGTGTCTGTCATCGATTGCGTCTCATTCACCGGCGCACAGGCAGCTTGCCGCGAGCGAGCCGGACTTCGAGCCATTGTCGTACAGCGGCGATGCGTGGGATGAATCCGACGGCTCGGAGTCGTCGGAATCCCTAGATGTCCTGCGCGTCGCCGACCTCACGGGCGCGTCTCGTCGTTTCGTATCCGAATGCCTCGCGATAGCTCTTGTCGCTGCCGTGCTCGAACATGTCGGCGTCTTCATAGGCTGTCGCCGTAATAGCCTCGGCCGGGACCACCCACATGTTGACGCACGCCTGGCGGCGACCAAACTGCTCCTTCGCCAAGACCAGCGCGCTCTCGGCGTCCGGGGCGTGGACCGAGCCGACATGCACGTGCGGCTCGCCCCGAGCCTGCTGGTGAAACACTTCAAATACTTTCCATTGGGTATCAGGCATGGGAGTTATCAGTTGTCAGTTACCAGTTGTTGGGGTGGCATGGGGGTCGGGCGGTCTATTGCGGCCGCCTCGAGAGCCTTGCGGACCCACTGTCCCTGCTCGTGCGCCAGGCGCCGGACGCGAATCCGCTCGGCGCTCATCGGTCCGTTGCCGCGCACCACGTCGAGGAATTCGTTCCAGTCCGGCTCACGGTAGCACCACTTGCCGGACGGCTCGTCGTAGCGCATGTCCCATTCGCCCGGGATGGTCAGTCCGAGGTTGAACATCTTGGGAAGATACTTTTTCAGGAACTGCTGTCGCTGTTCGTCGTTGGTCTTGAGCTTGATCCGCCAGCGCATGAGCTGAGCGGTATGGGTGGACTCCTTGTCGGTCGGGCCGTGAAACATCATGATCGGCTTCCACCATCGGTTGATGGCGTCCTGCAACATGTCACGTTGGAGCTTGCTGCCGGTGGCCAGGGAGATGCACATGTCATAGCCGTGCGTGAGGTGAAACGCCTCCTCGTAGCAGATTCGCTTCAGCGCTCGCGCATAAGGCCCATAGGACCCTTCGGCCATCATGGTCTGGTTGACAATGGCGGCGGCGTCAATGAGCCAGGAGATGACGCAGACGTCGGCCCAGGTTTCCGCCGGATAGTGGAAGACGTTGGAAAACTTGGCCTTCCCGTCGATCAGCTCTTGGAGCATTTCTTCGCGCGACTTGCCGAGAGTCTCGGCCGCGCGGTAGAGCAGTTGGGCGTGGCCGACCTCGTCCTGGACCTTGGCGACCAGGGCGAGCTTGCGTCTGAACGTCGGCGCGTGCGGAATCCACCCGCCTTCGGGGAGGGCGCCGCAGATTTCGCTGTTGGCGTGTACATGGATCAGACGGATGAGTTGTTTGCGATAGTCGCGCGGCATCCAGTCGCCCGGCTCGACCTTGTCGCCGCGTTGGACCCGAGCCTCGAACGCCTCCAGATGCTCGTCGTATCCCGGATCACCGGGTTTGTCGTACGCTGCGGCGGCAAACTGCACCATCACGCGCTCCCTGAAATCACGGATCGCAAATCTCGGATCACGACACGCTCACGTCGTCCTTCTCCGCAAGCCGTCGAGGACAAAGTCCGCCATCATGCCGGCGACCTCGTCGGAGGTCATGCGACCGCCGGGACGATACCACAGATAAACGTAGTTCAAAGTGGAAAGGATGAACAAGGCCGCGTAGGACTCATCAACCGGTGCGAGACGTCCTTCGCGTATCGCCTGCCGGACCATCGTCTGGAACAGTTTTTCGTATTCGTCGCGCCGTGCGACGAAGGCGGCCCTGCGCTCGGGCGCCAAGTGCCGCCACTCAGTCGTATAGACCGCGGCGGCGTTCAGGTCGTCCGCGATCACGCCGACGTGGGCGACGATGGCCTCCCGGAGTTTCCTCATGATCTGCCGGTCGGACTCGACAAGCGGCCGGAGGGCTGCGAAAAAGCGTTCGGCCGATTCGTTGACGATCGCCCAGAGCAGATCGTCCTTGCTCTCGACGTGGGCGTACAGGCTGCCCCCCTGTATCCCGACGGCATCGGCGATGTCCCGAACCGAGGTGCCATGGAAGCCGCGCTCGCGGAAGAGGCGCATCGCGACGCGATGGATCTGATCCTTTCGGACTGAGACCGCCTCTGCCATAGAACACCCTTTCGGCCCGCGCGAACAAACGAGCGCTTGTTCCTTGCGGATTGTAGCGAGGGTTCCGGGCAGCGTCAATCGACATTCAGTTGGGCGTCGGCTGGCGGGTGTGTTGCAGGATCGGCGGACCGGCGCGTCACGGGGTACCGGCGGACCAGCCGCCAGCGCGATCCGCGCGCGCGTTGGGGGTCCGGGTCGCCGGCGAGCATACGGCGTTGCGGTGACGGGAGCCGGCATCGTCTCGTTGAGGTCACCTTGGATGTGTTCGTGCGCTATGGGTCTATGACAGTGGGCCCAGGCCCAGGTTGACGACGATGTCTTTGCTATCCACGAGATCGATCTTGATGTTCGCCGACCCGGCGCTGAGCGTGAATGCCTGCGTGTCGCCGGTCGCGAAGCGGATCGTGTGGGACCCCGCCTGCGTGACCTCGAAGGCGTAGCCGCCGGCGGCATTGGTCGACTGCGTGGTGTTGTCGAGCGTGACCGTGCTGTTCGCAACGCCTTCGCCGGAGTCATACATGCCGTTGCCGTTGGCATCGTTATAGACGACGCCGAGGACAAACGTGGAGTTGCTGGCGTTCGTCCCGAAGTCTTGCGTTTGCATGATGGAATCGAAATCGGTCCCGTTGTTCGTAAATGTGCCGCGGATGATGCTGATCCCGACTTCGCGATACTGCTCGTTCAACATTGTGACCCGATGGCCTCGATCTTCGATACCGGCGTCCACGAACAGGTCGACGTGTTGCTCCTCCACGAACGCCACTTCGTCGAGCGCGCCGGTCGTGCCCCGCCACGCCAGATTCTCTCCGGCGCGCGTGAACACATAACCGGCGGACGTCATACGATCGAACGGCGTGACGCCCTCCGGCGTGTCATGTTCAAAGTAGTCGCGATCGAGCATGTCCTGGCTGTGTTCCTCGGCGGCATTGTGGAGGGCGGCATTCAACGCCACCGCAGGCTTGGGCTGGGTATCGAGCCGACCGGTGACGCCCTCGTCGATCGCGATGTTGTTGGCGGCCGCCTCTTCCGCGGGACGGAGCCGCGCACGGTTGATTCGTTCCAGGGAGAGCTGCTCGAGAAGCGAGGCGTCTACCGACGCCGTGCTTGCTGACGCCGTGCCGCCCGATGTCGACGTCTGAGAGTCGCTCGCCGAATCGGTGGGCGTCGCGGTGGGTGAAACCGTGCAGGCGCCGATCAGTGCGGGCAGCGTGGCCACGATGGCGACCCATGTCTGTCGTCGTCCGATCATGTGTTCCGACAAGTAATCCTCTCCTTTGCGAGGCAGAGTGGCGGGTCGGCGGAAACCGCCTCCTAATAGATACGATTCACCGCGAGATTTGCCACCGTGACAACCGGAGCGTGTCTCGCCGGCTCGATATTCGGTCCATCATAGCGATGTCGCCTATCATTCTTCAACCCAGAGGGTCGAACTCGCAACCTGCGGTCCTGCTCGCGCGTCTTTGGGTGGACCGAGATGGCGGACGGGGATCTCACCGATAAGAGAGAGTGCCAGGGGGCGTTTCCGGCGGCCGGACAGCGGAGTGACGTGTGACGGACGTGGGCCGTTCAGATTATCGGCGTGTGGGCGTGGTGATTCCCGCCTTGAACGAGGAGGCGTCTCTGCGCCTGTTGCTTCCGGAGTTGGTTCGGCACGGCCTCGGACAAATCGTTGTAGGGGACAATGGTTCGACCGACGCGACCGCGGCTGTGGCCCGCGAGCACGGCTGCACCGTGGCCCATGCTCCGCGGCGGGGGTATGGCGCGGCCTGTTGGGAGGCCATGCAGGCTCTCGACTCCGGCGTCGATGTCGTGCTGTTTGTCGACGCCGATTGCAGCGACGACCTGAGCCGGATACCGGACGTGGTCGGACCGGTCCTTTGTGGCGACGCGGACCTGGTCATTGCGACGCGTGACGCGCCGACCGTAGAGGCCGGAGCGCTGACGCTTCAGCAGCGATGGGGCAACCACCTTGCGGTCTCGCTCATTCGATTTCACTGGGGCTACCGTTATCGAGACCTCGGGCCGTTCCGGGCGATCTCTCGCGCTGCGTTGGATCAAATCGCGATGCGTGATCGGGCGTACGGATGGACCGTCGAGATGCAGATTCGGGCGATTCAGGAGGGGCTACGGATCCGACAGGTCAGTGTCCATTACAAGCGCCGCGTGGGCGAGAGCAAGATCGCCGGAACGGTTCGCGGTACGATCAAGGCGGGCTACTGGATCCTCGCAACGATCCTTCGGCACTGGATGCGGCGCGAATCGCCCGTGGTGCGTGACGGTGATCGAGACCCGGCCTCGATGGAGGCGGCAGCTGCTTGTTCCGCGGAGGCCGGCTCCGGTCCGGATGCGTGCGGGTGATTTGAGACGTTGCATCAATCCCAGACGATGACGCGATCGGCGAACGCTTCGCTTCCGGCACCACCGGCACGCGTCTGGGATGGTCTGACGATTGCGGTCCTCGCCGTGTGTCTGGCGGGCACGCTCCTCCTGGGGTTGCTGTCCGATGGCGTACACCACGATGACGACCTGACGCATTTCCTGATGGCCCGTTGGGCGCGGTGGTTTCCGGGCTACCTGTTGCATATCTGGGGACGGCCGGGATTGACGGTGCCCCTTTCGGCGGTGGCCTGGATCGGTGATCCGGAGACGGCGTGGCACGCGTGCCGGATTCTGTCTGCGCTGGTGACCGCGACTGGCGCGTGGATCTCTGCGCGGCTTGCGATGCGACTGGGGGTTCGCCGGCCGTGGCTGGTGATAGTGGCGTTCTATGCGCAACCGTTGAACGCGTTGTTGGCCGGCACGACGCTGACGGAGAACTTTGCGGGGCTGTATCTGATTTCGGCCGTCCTGCTGCTGGAGCGCGGCCGGGCGATGCTCGCCTCCGCCGTGTTCTCGCTCGTGCTGGTCACGCGGCACGAAGCGGTCGTCCTGCTTCCACTGTGGTGGGTGGCGTTGGCGGCGCGGTCGGCGCCAACGGCCCGAGTCTGGCTCTCGGCGGGGTTGGCCTTGTGGGCGGTCGTGGTGCACAACGTCGCCTTTTGGCTCGTGTTTCAGAACTGGCCGATGGCCGTGTTCCTGACGCCCTCGGGATCGACCGAGTATCTCGCGCGGGGGCCGTTGGCCTATCTGCCTCGGGCGCTGGAGGCGATTCCGCCCGTGATTGCGGCGTTGGCTCTGATTGGCGGCGCCGTGTGCGTCCGCCGGCGCAAGCGGCTGATCCCGGCGATGGCCGCTGTCTTTTTTCTCACGCACTGCGCCGTCGTGGCCCTCGGCGTCTTTGCGAGTGGGGGGTACGCCCGGTTTGTGGTGACGATCGCGCCGCTGATCGCCGTCCTGGCCGTCGTCGGTTGGGAGGAGGTCTGGCGGCGATGGCGCGGAGGTCATACGACGCGGGGAGCATGGCTCACGATGACGGCTGTCTGGCTCGTCGGAGCTACCGCGCTCGCGGTCGAATCGCGGGCCGGCCGCGGGGTGGCCGGCGCGGCGCTGGGGTGGTGGATCGCTGTGACGACGCTGGGGGTTCTTGTGGCGACGCTGGGTATGGCGTTCGGTCGGCCTCGGAGGCACGCACTGCCTGGCCGTGTTGCAGTAGCGGTCCTGGTGCTGACGGTGGTGATCCAGATCGGGTGGATCGTCCGACCGATGCGGCGACGTTCGGACCAGGCGGCCGTGGCCGATGTCGTCGCGTGGCTGCGGCGTTCGGGGCTGGAACAGAGGCCGATCTTCGCGACTCATCCATGGATATCGTATGACCTTGATTTGATCGAGAACCCGTCGGTGCACAAGGGTCCGCGGCTCGTGGCGGCGATGCCCGTTGGCACGGTTGTGGTCTGGGATTCGCACTACAGCGCCAGCGACTATCACGGCCTTCCCTTGCGCGACCTTCGCCGGGACGATCACTATCGGTTCTTGAGGTCATTCGAGGGAATCGGCCCGCAACCGATCGAGCTGGTCGTGTTCGAGAAGGCCGCCGCCACGCCGATGCCGGCACAGGCGCATCGCACGTTTCCGCCGGATCCGGCGGCCGGGCGGGTTCGGGCCGGGATGAGCTATTACATACGGGCGTCGGATGCCGGGTGACGGGTAACCAGCAAGATTCCGCCGCCAAGGAGGGTGAGCGTGGCGGGTTCGGGCAGGGGCGTGGGACTCGATGTGGCGGCCGGGAATCGACACATCGTGCCGGGACGCCGACCGGCCAGGACACCGTAAAGAGCCGCGGCCGTCAACAGCGCCGGCAGAATCCATGACGACGCTGTTGACGGCCTGCGTGTGCCGTGTTGTGTCATGTTCGTGTCTCTGTCATCAGCGCTCCCTTCCCAAAACACGCCCCGCCAGGCGGCGGGGCTTCGCCCCTTCAATGTACGATTGGATTGGCGGCGTGGCCAAATCTTCCGCCATCGATCGTGCGTCAAAGGCTCAGCCCGACGATCCCGGGGGCCGGCCCTCTCGCAGGTCCGAGAAGATCTGTTTGGCGCGGGCGACGAGATCGGCCGGATAACCTTCGCCTTCGAGCACGGCAAGGGCGTTGCGGCTCTCGGCCGGCCCCGGTTGAAGACGATAGTCGAATACCAGCTCGTCGTTGTCGAAGGACTCCCGGAAGTGGTAGTTGAAGGCCCGGCGGTCGTCGGCAAGCCTGGTCAGAGCGGCATCGTGGGTGGCGACGAGAAACAGACCGCTGCCTGCCATGAGGGAGAGCGTGACGGCGCCGGCGGCGGCGATGCGCTCTTCCGAGTTGGTGCCCCGGAACGGCTCGTCGATCAACGCGAAGATCGCGCGCCCGGCGGCTGACTGGTCGACCATTCGGCAGACCTGCCGGACCTCGGCGAGGAAATAGCTTTCGCTTCGGGAGAGGTCGTCACGGATGCGGAGATCGGTGAGGATTTGCATCGGCGAAAGCCGCACGCCGGCCGCCGTCACCGCCGATCCGATTTCCGCGAACAACACGTTGACGGCGGCCATGCGGAGAAACGTGGATTTTCCGGACATGTTTGAGCCGGTGACGATCCATGTGTTGGCGTCGTCGTGGAGCGACAGCGTGTTGGGAACGGCGGCGGCGGGGCGGATGAGAGGATGACGCCCCTGATCGATCTTCAAGAGACATTCGTCGTCCAGGAGTTCGGGCCAGGTCGCGTCAGGCTCTTCGGCGGCGAAGGCGGCGAGGGCGGCGAGTGTTTCGCACTCGGCGAGGGCGGTGACGGCGCCGAGCAGTTGCTCGCGGTGGCTGAGATAGGCACGCTCGAGGAGGCCCAGCACCTGGAGGTCCCAGAAAACGAACACGTCGATGAGGGTGTGCAGCAGGCCGGAGAGTCCGAGATAAAGGAACGGGATCGTGCGCTCGAGCGCGGGCAACCCGCCGGGGCCGATCGCGGCCGCGAGGCGCCGGCGCTGTTCGCCGAGGAGGGCGTGATCCGGGAGGGCCTGAACCGCGATGCGACAGAAAAAGTGGAGGCCATCGACGACGCCGTCGAGGTCGAGCCAGGGCCGCAGCCGGTGGCGGACCTCGCCCATGAAGAACTGCGTCAGGACGAGGTTCAGCAACGACACGGCGATGAGGGGGAGCCAACCGGCGCCCGTGGCGACCCAGCCGAACGCCTCGGCGGTGCCGAGCAGGAGCGCGATCGGTGCGGCGAAGCCCCAGGCCCGGAAAAGGCGGGGATGGACCCGGGAGGGGAGGGGGACGGAGTCGCGGACGGTCCGCAGAAACTTCACACACGTCTTCTGCTCGCGGCGGAGGCCGGCCGCCGCCGCCATCAGGTGCAGGCGTTCGGGACCATGCTCGGCAAGCCAGTGGACGGCCTCCTGGCGTTCGCTGATTTGCGCCGTCGACGAGAGGGGTCGCGTCAAGGCCCGGGCGAGCCGGGCGGCGCCGGCGGGGCTGGAGGTCCGATTGAGCAGGCCGAACAGGCTCAACGGTTCGCCGAACACGTCGAGGTCATCGGTTTCCTGGGGCGAGAGCGGAAAACAGGGCGCATCCAGACTAAGCGTGTCGAAGAAGTCGTCCCAGAACGCCTGGTCGTCGGGCCGGCGGCCGGAGCGGAGGATGATCGGTTCGCCGGCGATGCGGCGCCGGGCTTCGGCGACGACGTCACGGGTCAGCGCGAGGGTGACGGACCGTTCGCGGACGCGCCCGTGGCGGCGGACGGAGAGGATGAATGCCGCGAGCGCCGCGACGGTCAGGCCGCCGATCCACGGCGTGAGGGAGTCGAGGTATTCGTAGCCACCGAAAAGGAAGGCGGCGAAAGTGAAAAGCCGGGTCCACGACCAGGCGATCCCCCGGGCGCGGGCGGCGTCGAACTCGACGGTGGTCAGTTTATGAACCTGTTCGAGCCACGCCACGCGAGCGGCGTGATCGGCGGGGCAGGGGGGATAGGCGGGCAGACTCATGCCTTCGAGGATAAACGATCGAGGCGTTGTCGCAACGCGGCGAGTTTCTCGCGGGTCTCGATGAACGGACGAGCCATAGCGCCGACGGCCTCGCTGACGAAGAGGTCATCGAGCCGGTCGGCAATCGTCCATCGACCCGCCCCGTCGGTGTCGGCGCCGGCGGTCTCGCGCGACCGCCGCACATCGCGGACGCAGCGGGCATACATGACGGCGAGGACGAGGACGTCGATGACGAGTACGACGGCCAGTCCGGTCAGGATGTGCGTCGCGCTGAGGGCGCGAACGACCGAGAGCAGGCCCGCAGCCATGTTTCGATTGCTCAACTGGAGCAGACCTTCGGCCAATGGCTGGCCGAGAGGGAACCAGAACAGCACCAACCAGAGGAGCCAGCGTTGCCAGAAGCGCGGGCCGCGGGCGCTGTCGCGCAGGGAGTCGATGACGACCTGATCGAGTTCCGTGACGAGGGTGGCGGCGCGGGTTCTGATCCGTTCGGCGATGAAGTTCGGGTCATCGAAGCAACCCGATAGATTGAACCACTGGATCGCGCGGGGGCGGTCGGCGCGGACGCGAACGGCGTAGTCGGCGACTCGTTCATCGAGGGAGCGGCCACGAAGGTCGAAGGCGTTCTTGTCGATGCGTGCCGATGCTTCATGGGAGCCGGCGAAGCGCCCCCCGATCCGGCGAACGAGCCATCGGAGCGGCCAATAGACGCAGCGGAGGAGCGGCCAGCGTGCAACGCGCTCGGAGAGCACCTCGTCGGCGATGTCGGTGTCGCGGCGAAGGGCGGCGCGGAGGTGCCGTCCGAGGACATCGTGGTATTCGGCACCGAAGACGTCGTTGAGGACGGATTGGTGGTAGTCGGGATCACACGCCTGATCGAGGAGCCGGGCGGCGTGTCCGATGTCGAAGTGCTCGCAGAGGGCGACAGCGTTCCGTTGGATCTCGGAGCGGCGATTGGCGCGTTTGAGGGCCTCGGCTTCTCCGGCGTCGATGGAGCTGAGGACCGCGGCGCGGAGCCGGACGAGGTCGTTGGCCTGGCGGCGCCCGATCTCCTCGACGAGCGGGCGGTCGGCGGCGTTGCGCGACCACGCCGGGTCGCCCCACCGTTCGGCGATGAGGGGAACGAACGCGTCGGCGGCGGGGCTGATCGCGGAGATCAGGAATCGATGGGACTCACCCTGCGGGCAACCGACACTCGCGATGATGTCCCGGACCCAGTCGTGCTGTTCCTGCCAGAAGGTGTCGGCGGCGGCGTTCTTGTAGGCCTCATCGCCTAGCATTTCGTCGGTCTTGTTGAGCACGCAGTAGACATTTCTTCGATCCTTGATGACCTTCGGGAATAGTTCGACCCAGTTACGGTCGGCGATTTTTCTGGGGGTGACGACCCAGACAATGCGGTCGAGGAGGGGGGCGACGGCGGAGACGATCTCGAGGTGATGGGGAAGGTCGCTGTCGAAATCGGGCAGATCGACGAGGACGACATTGCGGACGACGTCGGCGTTGTGTTCGGTGACGTCGAGCTTGCCGGCGAGACCCTCGGCGCCGGCGAAGCGCCGGTGGTAGAGGGAGACGACGTCGCGGTGGACGTAGGCCATCGGGCGAGTCGTCCCGGCACCGACTTCCTCGTCGTCGGCTGAGACGCGGGCGCTGGCCAAGGCGTTGATGAGCGTCGATTTTCCGACGTCCTTTCCGCCCAGGATGCCGCAAATCACGAGGGGGTCGGCGAGGCTGGTTTCGGATCCGACGACGAGCGCGCAGGGGTCGCGCTGCATGAGGACGGCGAGTTCGGCGTTGATGGCGGCGAGGTCTTCGTCGACGAGACCGGCGTGCGGGGGGGACGAATCGGTCATGCGTTGTCCCCCATTTCGGACAGCACCGTGAGCGCCCGCCACAAGTCATCGTGCTGGTGAAGCACAAGGGCCTCGGCCTCTGCGAAGTGCCGGTCGGCGGCCCGCCGGCCGAAATCGGCGATCGCATCTCGAAAGGCGTC
>JBHHVX010000116.1:0-11920 GCA_046754505.1 Phycisphaerae bacterium
GGCAGAGCGTGGCGCGGCGGCGCGCGGCCAGTCGCACGGCCACGCGAGCGTGGCCGTGGCACGCGCCGATCGTGCCGGCTCGACCCGCGCTGCCGCAACAGAACCGCGCCCGTCAGAGAGCGGCGCAGAACCGCGTCATCCGAACAGAACCGCGCCCGTCAGAAAGCGGCCCAAACAGCACTGGACTTTCGCCTCCTATCGGGTACCCTAGCACCATGGCGGCCTCCGAAACGCGATTGACCGCACGGCTGTGCTCCGCGCCCTCGAAGACCGCCTGAAGAACACAATCGCTCGCCGGAACAGGAAGGATCGATCGTGCCCTTTGATCGACGAATCCGGACTCGCCCCTGGCCGCTCCTCGTCGGGGTGTGTCTCGTCACCGCTGGCGCATGGGGAGTTTACGCGTGGCGCTTTGCCGGCCACGACGAGTCCGCCGGCCGGCGCATGGTCGCCAACCGCGAAGAGATCCGCCACGACGCCACCCCGCTGCGGGCGACCCCGGCCCCCACGCCGCGGCCCGATCCGTACGCAACCGGACCGGTGCTCAAAGACCGTCGACACACGGCCGGCGAGGAGACGACCGAGCCCGAGCCGATCGAAGTGCGGGACGTCGTCGAGCCGAATAGCGCTCCGTCTGCGATGCGAGCCAACACCGCGTCCGGTTCCGGCGGCGCGATCGAAATCACGGTCGGCCAGGTCCGCCCCGAGATGCTTGCCTCGGCCGCCACCGGCCTCCGGCGCGGGCGGGCAGCCATCGACCGCGGAGACCTCCTGACCGCCAGGCAAACACTCTCCGCGGCCCTGGATCGAGGTCTGGCGCCGGCGGATGAATCCTACGCCCGAGGCGAGTTGCAGCGGCTGGCCGACACGCTCCTGTTCAGCAGAGCGGTCGTCGGAAACGATCTTCTGACCGAAACACATGTCGTCGCCGCCGGCGAAAGCCTGGCCGCCATCGCGTCCCGATACCACACCACCACTGCCCTGCTGGCCACCATCAACCAACTCAGCGACCCCAACCGGATCAGGGTGAACGCCCGCATCAAGGTCGTCAAGGGACCCTTCCACGCCGTGATCGACAAGTCAGACCACCGTCTGGATGTCTATCTCGGCAACACCTTCGTCCGATCCTTCCGGGTCGGCCTCGGCACCAACGGCGGAACGCCCACCGGCACGTGGCGCGTCCGGAACAAGCTGGAGAATCCCGAGTGGACCGACCCGGTCACCGGGCAGC
This sequence comes from Phycisphaerae bacterium, assembly GCA_046754505.1. Classification (GTDB taxonomy): domain Bacteria; phylum Planctomycetota; class Phycisphaerae; order UBA1845; family UTPLA1; genus JAPULF01. Next base: position 1,232 of record JBHHVX010000116.1, read on the forward strand.
TCTATCTTGCCGACGACCCCACCAACCCCATCGGAGAACGATGGATCGGGTTGGAAGGCATCTCCGGCGAGGCCGTCGGGCGGGAAGGATACGGCATTCACGGAACCATCGATCCGGCCAGCATTGGCGAAAACATGTCGATGGGGTGTATTCGGCTGATCGCCGAAGAAGTGGAGATACTCTTCGACCTGCTCATCGACGGCGACTCCCAAGTCGTCATCCGACCCTGATACCCGCCGGCTGCGCGTCGGACATCCGGACGTCTTAGGTTTCAATCCGCCCGCTCGACGATCAACTTCACATTCAACAGATGCGGCGAACCCACCGCCGCCCGCTCCGGCAACGGCCGCCGCCGAAGCGTCCCGCGATAGCCGCCGAAACGCATGTAACGCAGGTGAATCGGCAATCGCTCGGGCGCCAGCGCCTCCGGCCGAAAAGATTGCTCCGACGCGGCCGTGCCCAGTCCGGACCGGAGCCACGCGCCGACGTCGATCTGGATCGTGCCGGTCGTCGCGGTCGCCGGTAACGTGCCGGATCGCAGGACCACCGGACCGATCACCACTTCCCGTCCCGCCGAGCGCGCCGCGGCCGCCGTTGGCGGTTCGGTGTCCCCGCCCGTGAAAAAGACACCGTTCAGGGAATCCATGACCCCGTAGCAATATTGAATGGATTTCAGACGCGGAGCCGCATCCAGAGCCCGCCCCTCACCAATCTTTTGTTTCGCCCACAGAACGTCGAATCCGTCGCCCGCCTCTTGGGAGCGAAACGTCAGAAACGGCAGCGCGATCGCCCTCCGCTGTGGAGGTGACCACACCACGCGCCCGCCGACCTTCTCGACCGCAGTCGTGATCTCGATCACGGCCAGTGCGCCGTAGCGTCCATCGACAAGCTGACCCCGCCGGAAGTTCATCGCCGTCAGTTCGCGGTCCCGTTGCTCCGCATCGTGCTCGGCAGCCAGACGCTGGCGCTCCTGACGCGAAAGATGCGCCGTCTCGTAAAGCCACCGAAGTGCCGGGCCTGACTCGGGCGGATCCAGCTCCAGGCAAAGCCGGTTCAAAGCGCCGTAATCGACGCCCGACTTGACCGCCGCCAGCATCCGCCATTGATCCGCCGGTGGCGTCTCGGCTGCTAGGTCGCGCAGTCGACGGAGCGACCGAAACGATGCGGCGCTCCATTCCGGTCGCAGCAGAAACCCAAGCAGCGCGAACATCCCGTCGCTTCGGTCCGTGTCCGTGGCGTCTTCAAACAGGTCGGCCAACACGCGCTCATCCGGCTCCGCCGCACCATGGGTCATCGCCTTCAGGGCTTCCTCGGCAAACCCCGCGCGGGCCAGAGCCTTCAAGGCTGCCACGCGCGTCCGAGGCTCACCGCGTGCCGCCGCGGCCCCGAGACCCCGGACCAGCGGGTCCGCGGCGTCGCGGGGAAACAGCAATCCGAACGCCGACCAGCCCGTCGGCGTCAGGCGCTCGGCCTGTCGGATGAACAGCCGAAACGCCGCGTCGCGCACCGGCGGCGCCGCCCCCGGTGCGGTGGCCTCCCGCGCGATCTTGTCAAACGAGGATGAATACACGATCTGCTCGAGCGACACCGCCGGCAGCAGCCGCAGGAACGCCCGCCGCGTGTCGGTCGCCGTCAGGTCGTCCCATCGCCGCAACAGCGGGTGTCGAGGATCGGACAGACGCAGATGATCCCGGCGAGCATAGCGGGCCAGTCGATCGATCCATTTCGAATCCGCCCCCTGGATCAGCGCAATGAGCATGTTCGATGACACCGTCGCATCGTCGACCGACTCCATCCGTGACAGGGCCAGCGATCGAGCCGTCTGCGAACCGTCCACCAAGACGCTCCAGTCTATATCTCGACCGAGGTTGATCATCAAGTCCAGCGCCGCGTCGCAGGCGGCGTGATCGTCCCCGCGAAGAATCGCTCCCAGAATCGAAGTCGCGGTCTCGGCGTCAAAGTCCTCGCCGTCCTCCGACACGGACGCGATGAGGCGCACCCAGCCCGACTGCACCGCGCCGGACGTCCTCTGAAGCAGGCCCGCCGTGACGACCGGCAGACCGCGCCGGGCGGTCATGTACGACCAGGCCGCTCGCCCGATGGTCTCGTCGCCCTTGGCTCCCGCTCGAAGCACCGCCGAATCGACCGCCGCAATCCATGCATCGCCGTGATGCACACGCGCAGCAGTGCACAGATCGGTCAACCGCGTCAGGACCAGCGACTCCATCGCTGCCGACGGCGCGGCGCGGCCCGCACCGCCGCCGGAGCGCAGGACAGCCAGCATCGACGACAATGCCGGCGACGACGGGTCGCCCGCGTCACCCCGAAGCGGGTCCCGAATCCGCCCGACCAGGGGAAGATCAATCACCTCCGTACCCCCATCGGCCCACTCGAGCGTCAGTTGCCGAGCGGCTCGGGAAACCGACACGACGATCGCCGCCCAGCCCGTGCTCCGGAGCCGTCGCTCTCGCGGCCCGATTCTTTCAGGACGTTCGTCTACACCTTCCGGAGGACGCGGCCCGATCGTGTTCCTGGCGATGATCGGCCGCGCCGCTCCGGGCGACAGCTCGAGGCGTTCGTACACCGGTTCGCGCCCGAGCGGCTCCAGCAGCGGTACGCCGCCTTTGACCCGCAGCACGCGCAGCCCATAGAAACCGCGCATCTGCCGGCCGCGAATCGCCGATCGGGAAAGCGTCCACGCCGGCCCGCCCGGGTCGTACCGAATCGGAAGGGTCAGAAAAACCGATCCCTCCGCCGCCCGCACCGGCGTGCCCTCATCCTGAACCGCGTCACTGACCAGCGATTCGCGCAATGCCGGCGTCAGATCCAGCCGAAACGGCGGCTCCAATCGCACCTTCCATTCGGCGGCAAGCGACGGAATCTCGCCCGAATCGCGGTCCCAATGCCACGCCTGTCGTAGAAAACGCCCTGCGTCCTCGGCGAGGCCGGCGTCCCATGCCCACCGGGCCAGCTTCAACCGCGCCTTCCCGTCGCGCCGGGAAACCCGCGCTTCCAGCCGGCGCAGCACGATCCCGTTCCAGAACCCCCGAAAGGCCTCAGCGCCGTCGCTCCGCGCCCGCGAACCCATCGAATCGTCGAGCTCCATCGCCCGGCGGATACACCGCGCCGCGGAGATCTCCAGCCCACCCTGAAAATAGCCCGCCGCCCATCGCGAAAGTTGCCCGGCACTCTTGCAGGCGTCGATCCCATCCGCTTCATCGAGTCCGGTGTGAATGACCTTGACTTGACCGCGAGGCACGTCGACCTCGATCGAACGTTCCGCCGTCCCCGTCTTCAGTCGAATCGATCCGGCGTCTTTCGATACGACGCGGCCCACCCGAACGGAGCCGTCCCCCATTTCGATCAGGTCCGCGCGCCCCGGCCCGGCGCCCCACGCCAGGACCGTTACCACCGCCGCCACGCAGCGCCCGACACAACGCATGGAAACCGCCTTCGACAACACGGCTGCTGCGCCCCCGCCTGCCCATAAGACCGCCACGTCTGATCATATGCCCGCAGCGCGATCGAAACAACGTCACACACGGGTGCCGGGCCGGGCCGTCCGCGGCTCGCGGAGAGGCCCCCACGGTCGTAAGCTTCACGAACCATCGGCCGGTCGAGGAACACTGCTGTTCACGCAACCTGCGCCTCACCGGTCTGTGAACCGCGCCCGGGAAGCGCACGATGAAACTGCCAAGAGCACGCCACCGCTGGGACCTGACACCGACCCGCGCCATCCGCCTCCAGCGGCGCCTGGCCGCCGAGGTCCGCGCAACACCGCTGCTCCGGCCGGCCCGCCTCATCGCCGGCGGCGACGTCGCCTTCTCGCCCGATGGTCGCCGACTCATCGCCGGCTGGGCCGTCTTCGACCTGAAACACCGCAGGATTGTGGAGACGGTTGCGGCGATTCGCCCGCTACGCTTCCCCTACGTCCCCGGCCTCCTCAGCTTCCGCGAGGCCCCCGCCCTGATCGCCGCCGCCCGAAAGCTCCGGTCCGAACCGGAAGTGTTCATGCTCGACGGACAGGGCCTCGCGCACCCCCGGCGCATCGGACTCGCCTGCCACATCGGCCTGCTGATGGACCGGCCAACGATCGGTTGCGCCAAGAGCCGGCTCTGTGGCATGCACGACACCCCCGCCGACACGGTCGGAGCGTCCAAGCCGCTGATCGACCACGGCGAGCTCGTCGGTCGCGTCGTCCGAACCCGCCCAGGCGTCAAACCGATCTACGTCAGCATCGGACACCGAATCACGCTCGACGAGGCGGTCAGGCTGACCCTCCGATGTGCAGGAAAGTTCCGCCTCCCGGAACCTACCCGGCAGGCGGACAAGCTCGTTAACCGTCTGCGCGCCCAAGCCCGCTAATCGACATCGAAACGGAAGCCGCCTGGCGTCGCCCGAAGGCGATCACTTCGTTCAGGCTGCCGCTGCGGAAGCCGCGCAGATCGAGCGTGACGTACTGGTAGCCGATCTCGCGCAAGGCCGCGTCGATTCGCGCCCGTGTTTCGGAAGAAGCCATCGACGCAATCGAATCCGCCGGCACTTCGATCCGGGCCAGCGTGCCGTGGTGTCGCACCCGGCATTCCCGAAAGCCCAACTCGTGCAGAAACCCCTCGGCCCGTTCGATCATCGCCAGCTTCTCCGGCGTGATCGACTCCCCATAGGGCACGCGGCTCGACAGACACGGGCCGGCCGGCTTGTCGTGCGTCGGCAGCCCCATCTCGGCCGACAGCCTGCGAATCTCCGCCTTCGTCAACCCCGCCTCCGAACACGGCGAACGCACCGCGTGTTCCGACGCCGCCGACAGCCCCGGCCGGTAATCGCCCAAGTCATCCGCGTTCGTCCCGCTGACGACCGCCCGCAGACCGTGGCGGGCGACAAGCTCGTCCGTCCGGCCATACAGTTCGGTCTTGCAGTAGTAGCACCGGTCGGTGGGATTGGCCCGGTAGTTCGCATCGTCGAGCTCTCGCGTATCGATGACGCGATGCTCCACGCCGATCGACTTGGCAAACGCGCGGGCGTCCTCCAGCTCGACCGCGGCCACGCTCGGGCTTTTGCCCGTCACGGCGACCACGTTCTCGGCGCCCAGCGTGTCCACTGCCAGCTTCAGCACGAACGTCGAGTCGACCCCGCCGCTGAACGCCACCGCCACGCGCCCCAGCGACCGCAGGACTGCGCGGGCACGCTCGAGTTTTTCCGCCGTCTCCAGATCAGCCACGCGCGCACCACTCTCCGGACCATTCTGACAAATCGCCATAACGTCAGACCATTATAGCGGCATCGCCCGAATCGCGATCGGAGCCGGCTGTCGCGGCTGCCCCTCGTGGCGCGTGACACACTTCAGGCGGACTCGGTGCGTGGGTGCAGCGTCGGCCACGGAGGCATGAGGGCCATCACCCGCCGCTTGTGGCACGGACCCCGCCCCCCATGGCGGCCGTGGCTCGGCCAGCGGCCTTTCGTCTGTCGCGGAGAAAAAAAGGTTGCCGGAACGCTCGGCTACTTGCGCACCGACTCGAGCCGAGTGGCGACGCGCTTGGACGCCACCGCCGAACCGTTCCCGTTTGAAGCGCGCGATCGACTCTTCGACTTGGATTGAGCGGCCGTCGAATTGGTGAAAAACGCCCCGATCTCCCGCAGCCGCTTGTACCGCCGCTTCACCAGGGTGGCCGGCGCCAGCCGCTTCAGCTCACGGATACTGTCGACAATGTATTTTTCGAGGTTGGCCGAGGCGGCGGCCGGATCCCGATGGGCACCCCCGAGAGGCTCCTTGATGACCGCATCGATCAGGCCCAGACGCTTCAGGTCACGCGCCCCGAACTTGAGCGCCCGCGCCGCCTTCGAGGCATATTCCCCCGACTTCCACAGGATCGACGCGCAGCCCTCGGGCGAAATCACGGAATAGTACGCATGCTCCAGAATCGCCACCCGATCGCCGACCCCGATTCCGAGCGCCCCGCCCGAGCCGCCCTCACTGATGACCACGCACACAATCGGAACCTGCAACCGCGACATCTCCAGCAGGTTCACCGCGATCGCCTGCGCGATTCCGCGCTCCTCGGCGCCGACCCCCGGATAGGCCCCCGCGGTGTCCAGCAAACACACGATCGGCACGCCGAACTTCTCGGCCAGCTTCATCTTCGCCAGAGCCTTCCGGTACCCCTCCGGGTGCGCCATCCCGAAGCAGTTCTCCAGACGCTCCTTGGTGTCCTTGCCCTTGTTGTGCCCGATGAACATGCACTTCAGATTCGCAATCCGACCGAACCCGGTCAGGATGGCCCTGTCGTCGCCGCCGCAACGGTCGCCGTGCAACTCGCAATAGTCCCGAACCATCAGCCGTAGAAAATCCGGCACGAGCGGCCGCTTGGGGTGCCGCGCCATCTGCACGGTCTCCCACGCGTCCAGCTTCGAATACAGCTTCCGACGAGCCTGCACCAGTTCATTTCGAACCGTCCGGATCATGACCGAGTGGTCGCGGCCCGTGGCCGCCTGACTGGCCTCGAGTTCTTCGATCTGCCGCTCGATCTTGGCGAGCGGCCGCTCAAAGACCAGGTAGCCGCCGTTCGCCAGACCCGTCGAACCGTTCGAACCATTCGATGTGCTGCTCATGGATTCTCTCTGAAGACGATGCAACGCCGCCCAAGCTCGTGGCCGGACCGCCTCGCGTGTCGCCCGGCCTCCGACGCGGCCTCACAGAACCGCGCCGCCTCCGGCATCCGACCAGTTTTCACCACCGGCGGTACCACCGTCACCAACACCCTCCGCGGCATCCCGCGTCGGATCACCCCGGAGTCGTCGACCGTGTGGTCGCAATGATCATGTTTCATCTCGCGCCGGCGACGACACGTCAAGCCATTCGATCCGCGCGCGTCACCGAGGCGTAGCGCAACCCTAGCGCCAAGCAGACAATACCGTAGCCCGCTGGGGGGGCATCGACAAGGATGAATTGACGCTCCAGCTTGCCACTCGTACACTATCTCGGCACGGAGATGCCCAGAAGCCTACCGTAAACTAATGCACAACAAGTAGTTACGAACACGAACCCGGAGCACCGCACCCCTATGGCACACTGGCGATTTCTCATCTTTCCCAAACCGGATTGCACCGATCCCGCCGGTCTCCGCGCCGCCGAGCTGCTGGCCGATTTTGGATTTGACGCCGTCCGGACCGTCCGATCGGCCCGCATCTTCATCATCGATCTGCCTGAAACCGATGCCGCCTATCGCGAAATCTCCGAGCGGATCGCCCGCGAACTCCTCACCGATCCGGTCGTCGAGACGTGCCGCATCCACTGCGAGGGCGAGCCCCTCACCGAACCCCAAGACGCCCTCGCTGTCGAGATTCATTTCCGCCCCGGCGTCATGGACAACGTCGCCGACTCGACGCTCACTGCCCTGCACGACTGGGGGATCAACGTCGCTGGCGTGCAAACGGCGAAGCGCTACGAGATCGTGCCACCCCCTGACGCCGCCAACCTGCCGCGAATCCGATCTCTCCTTGGCAACGACTGCGTCCACGAGATCGTCGTCGGATCCCGGCCTCCAGCCGCCGCGCCCCTTCCGAAATCCGAGCCGTTCGCCCTCCGGCGGGTCGCGATCCGTGACCTCACGGACCCCGCCCTCGAGCGACTCAGCCGCGAAGGGCACCTGTTCCTGTCGCTCGATGAAATGCGGGCGATCCAGGCTCACTTTCACGACCTCGGTCACGACCCGACCGACCTGGAACTCGAAACCATCGCCCAGACATGGTCCGAGCACTGCGGCCACAAGACCCTGACCGCCTCGATCGAATACCGGGGTGCTCCATTTCCGCTGGAAGACGGCCCCGACGACGTCACCAAGACGACGCGGCGATACGCCAACCTGCTCAAAGACACGATCGGCCGCGCGACGGACGAACTGATGGCCGAGCGCCGCGGCCCCCACTGCCTCTCCGTTTTCAAGGACAACGCCGGAATCATCGCCTTCGACGGCGACTACGGCATCGCATTCAAGGTCGAGACCCACAACCACCCCTCCGCCATCGAACCCTACGGCGGCGCCGCCACCGGAATCGGCGGCTGCATCCGCGACATCCTCGGCTGCGGTCTCGGGGCCAAGCCCATCGCGAATACGGACGTCTTCTGCTGCGCCCCGCCGGACTGGCCCATCGACGCCGTGCCGTCCGGCGTCATCCATCCAAGGGCCGTCTTGAAGGGTGTCGTCGCCGGGATTCGCGACTACGGCAACCGGATGGGGATTCCCACCGTCAACGGCACCGTCCACTTCGACCCGCGATACCTCGGAAACCCGCTCGTCTACTGCGGCTGCGTCGGCCTGATCCCCCGAAACCGCATCGACAAATCCCCACGGCCCGGCGACGCCATCGTGCTCATCGGCGGACGCACCGGCCGCGACGGCATCCACGGCGCCACCTTCAGCAGCGCCGAACTGACCGACACCCACGCGGACGAATTCGCCCACGCCGTCCAGATCGGAAACCCCATCGAGGAAAAAAAGGTCCTCGATCTCATCCTGCAGGCCCGCGACCACCCGGTCTCCGCGACCACCGCCGCCCGCCCGCTCTTCTCCGCCATCACCGACTGCGGCGCCGGCGGACTCTCCTCGGCGATCGGAGAAATGGCCCGATCCACCGGCGCGCGGGTAGACCTCGAACGCGTCCCGTTGAAATACAAGGGTCTCCGATATGATGAGATCTGGATCTCCGAGGCCCAGGAACGGATGGTCCTGGCCGTCCCGCCGGAAAAGGTCGACACCCTCGTCGCCCTCGCGTGCAGCGAGGACGTCGAAGCCACCGTCATCGGCAGCTTCACCGACACCGGCCGACTCGTCGTCCGCTACGCGCAGACCGAAGTCGGCGACCTCGACCTGACCTTCCTCCACGACGGCCTCCCGCGAAAGACGCTCGTGGCCGAATGGCGACCCGAGGACCCCGACGATGTGGATGCCGCGGACGCCGACCTCCACGATGCCGACCTCGCGGCACAACTCAAACGCCGCCTCGCCGATCCGGCAACCGCCTCCAAGCACTGGATCATCCGCCAATACGACCACGAAGTGCAGGGCCGGTCGGTCGTCAAGCCCCTGGCCGGACCCGGCGATGGCCCCTCCGACGCCGCCGTCATCCGCCCGCGTCTCGATTCCGACCAAGGCATCGCCATCGGCTGCGGCCTGGCGCCCGATCTCTACGACCTCGACCCCTACCTGATGGCCGTCGCCGCCATCGACGAGGCCCTGCGAAACGTCGTCTGCGTCGGGGGCGACCCCGAACGCACGGCCATCCTCGACAACTTCTGCTGGCCGCGCGTCGACAATCCCCGCAACCTCGGCGCGCTCGTCCGCGCCTGTCAGGCCTGCCACGACGTCGCCCGGGCCTACGGCCTGCCCTTCATCAGCGGAAAGGACTCGCTCAACAACGAATTCGCCCTCGACCTCGCCGACGTCGAGATGCTCCACCGGGTCATGCAAGAGCGCCGCGTGCCACGGCCACGCTTGCGTGGCCGTGCATCACGCGATCGCTCCATCCCCGCAAGCGCCCACCCGACGGATCCCATTCGCGACGGACGTCTCGCCATCCCCGGAACGCTGCTCATCTCGGCCGTCTCGATCATCGACAACATCCACGACTGCGTCACGATGGACCTCAAGCAGACTCACGCACAGCTCTTCCTCATCGGCCGGCCGACCCCCTTCACACACATGCGATCGCTCCGTGACACCTCATCGGCTGGGGAGCATCGGCGTCCCGCCGGTGTACTTCCTCTGGAAACGCATAGTCGGGGTGCCGAGGTGCCACGGCCACGCTTGCGTGGCCGTGCATCACGCCGCGACCCGATCTCCACCGATCCCTCACACCCCCGCCGCGACGTGCCGCTCGACCTCGCGTGCGCCGCGCGTGCCCACCATCTCGTCGCCCGCCTCATCCGCGACCGACTCGTCGTCGCCGTCCACGACGTCAGCGATGGCGGACCGCTGGTCACGTGTGCGGAGATGGCCATCGCCGGCAACCGCGACTGCCACGTTCGCATATCGGCTGCATGGAAGGAAGAGCGTGCCGAACCGGACCCCGCGCCGCGCCGGCGAGGCGGAGGCAACGAGGATGCCGCCGGTTTCTACTTCACTGCCTCCCCGGCCCTCTACGTCGTCGAGGTCGCCAACGAACGATCCGCCGAATTCATCCGCCACGCCCGCGGTGTTCCCGTCTCACCGCTGGCGACGGTCGGCGACCAGCGCGCGGCGGGACCGCCGCTGTTCGCCTTTGACGACCCGGCAGCCCCCGGCGGCACACACGAACTCGAACTCGGAGCCCTCCGCCACGCCTGGCGTTCTCCCCTCGACTGGTAGCTCGGCCTCACACTCGCCGCGCCGACCGAACAGAACCGCGCCCTTGAGAAAGCGGCCCTGACAGAACCCGCGCTGTCACCGAGACCCGCTCACGCCCTCATCGCCACGGGTTGGCCGGCGGCAGACCGAGTTCGGCCAGCTTGTCGACACACCGCTGAAACTGCCGGGCGCAGCCGACCTCGGCGTCGGGTCCCCCCGCTGCTGTAGACACCAGTCGGTAAAGGCCGCCAGGGCCTCGGGCGAGGCAACGGCGGTTCCGTTGCCTCCGGGGGTGGAGGGCGAACCGCCGCCGGCGGCCTGCTGCTCGCACTCGTCCGGGATGCCGTTGCCGTTGGTGTCCTGACTGATC
>JBHHVX010000117.1:0-11737 GCA_046754505.1 Phycisphaerae bacterium
TCAGCCGGTCCGCGAAATGGACTGTCATGGTGAACCTCGTCGGCCGGTTGCCGCTCTGGAGCAGACCCAGTGGTGGCCGGGAGCCTATGCGGTGGCCGGCCCCGGTGCAACAGGCCGGTCGGTGACAGTCCGGGCCGAACTCGATCAGCGGCTGCAGCGCCGGCCGGGTGCCACGCCCATCGGCGAAGCCGTGGGCGTGCGCGGCCGAGGAGAACGCCTCGAACCGGAGCGGCGCCAAAGCGTCAGCACAGCGCTGCCAGCCTTCGACATGTCCACCGCTGCGCGGATGGACATGCCACCCGCCGCTGCACCGTTCTTGCGATTGCCCTGGTCGCGGCGACCCGGCGTCAGCGGGCAAGGGCGGCGAGCCGATCCGGCGAGCCGGCCAGTTTTCGCAGAATGGGCAGGACGGCCTGACGGTGAAGCTGGCGGACAAGCGGGAAGCGGTTGATCAGATTGAACGGGCGGTGACGCGCGACGGCGTCGCGAAAGTCTCCGGCGGAGAGTCGAAACCGGCTGGGGGCGGAACCGGGCGATCGAGTGGTCCGCTGATAGGTGACCGCGCCGGTCTGTGGATCGAGCGTTCGCATAGAGACTATTGTAAATGTTCGGCCCGCGGGATCGGTCAGCGTTTCGCTGATGCGCACGACGTCCTCGTCCTCGTTGCGGCGCGAGGCGGTCATAAGGCTGTGGTCGAAATCAAAAGGCCCAGCCGCGGGGCGCGTGGTCGAGGCCGGCGATCGCTCTTCGGCACCGAGGGCCTGCGTGATCAGGGCGGCCATACGGGTCACTTCGTCGGCGCTGCTGATTCGTTCGAGCAGTTGGACCTTGCGCGCGAGCGCCGACAGGGCGTCGGGCGCGGCGGGCTTGCGAGCGGCCTCGAGAATCCGGGACACCGCACCGCGAACGGTGTCCATCGCGGATTCTGTCCCGGTTACTCGGATCGGCGTTTCGACAGCCGGGGCCCGTCGGGCCGGCGATGGGGACGACACAGCGAGTCGGCCGCGCGGGAGCGGCTCGAGTTGCAGGTCGCCAACCTCTCGCCCGGCGCCGACGCCACGCAAGGCGCCCGCAATCAGCATGAAGACGAGTCCTCCGTGGAGGAGGACGGCCAGCAGCAACGCGGGTCGCCATGCACGCGGTATGGTCGGCAGGGCGTGATTCGGCGGAATCCGTTGGATATCGGCGTCTTTCATGCGGACAGCAGGCCTCGTTTCGGCTACGGCAGCATCTCGTCCGGCGGTGGTTTACGGTGCAGCGCGGGGGCGGACCGTCTGGCGATCCCCTGCCTTGTATTGTAGCACAATTGCCCGGTGCAATTCGAGCGCCTCGCCCGGACCCTACAAAAACTGTACGCCGGCCCCCCCGTGACCGGCGTGTCCCGGCCCGTAGCCTCTCGTCCGCCCGATCGAAACCGGCCTAGTTCTCTTCCTTGATCGTCGCGGTGTGGGACTCTTCGGACATCGTCGGGGACGACGTGTCTTTGTCGATATGCGGAGCCGCGCCCTCCCACTCACCGGAGCGGGCATCCATCCATTCCTTGCGGACCACGCGGCCGTGATCGTCGAAATAGAAGACGACCGAGAGACCCTTGTCGAGTCGCTCGTATTCCCACTGGTTACCGCGGTCGATATACTTCTCGCCCATCGTGTTCTCGACTTCGAGCCGAGTCGATTGGCCCTCGGCGATCATGTTGTAATGATCCCGCGTGACCATATCTTTGGCACAACCCACCGCCGCCCAAACGATCGTTCCCGCCAGGCACACTAAAGCGACTCGCTTGGTCATTTCGGTTCTCCTTGTAGTCAGGGTTTTGTGGCCGTGAAGGAGTCCATGATCTCCTGCCGGTCGATTCGAAAGTCGAATTCGTATGTGTCGAACAGACGCTGTCCGCCGGGCGTCTGGAAACTGGCGTCCAGGATGTATTTCTTCTGCGGGGTCAGCGGCCGCCCCTCCCAACTCAACTGAAACTGATAGGTCGTCGTGACGCGCTCCCAGAACTGCTTCTGGTCGTCGAGATTGAGCACCGGCTGCTCCCAGACCTGGAGCCGCTCGCCCCGATGGTTGCCGGCCGCCTGGCGGTATTCGTACACCTCGAACATAAACACGCCATAGGCCTTCACCGCATCGCCGCTTCCGTCCAGCGTCCGAAGCGAGACCTCAACGCCGTCCGGGATCAGGTCGTCGTCGAAGCTGCGCGGCTTCGTGAAGGGCAGGATCTGGAGGCGCCTGGGGCCGTAGAATGCCACCAGATCCTCCGCGCTCAGCCCGCTGACCGTCTCCGTGACGTGCGGCCGCGAACACGCCACCCCGTACACGAACGCGCCGGCGAGCAGCATGGTGATCGTCCTTGCGATGGCGGCTGAGGCTCGAGGCATGATAGATCCCTTTCGGTGTCGCATCCGTGGCAGTCACGTCCCAGCGTGCGGCGGGATTATATGACCGCCCTTCGCGAGGCGTCAATTCCTGCCCGCACGCCCCGAAACGGGGGCGCCGTGACGGCTCCGCGAGGCTCGGCGAGCCGCGTCGACGCCCGGGTCCCGCCTTGTCTTGCGCTCGCGCGTCGGCTTGGGGTCGGCGCCTCAGTACAAGGAGACGGACGGTCCGGGACGCGCTTCGCGGATCGGGGCGGGGGCTTCGACACCGGGCAGCGCGAAGGCCGGGGGGGCGCCGGAGGGTGGCGCGATCAGGTGGACGTGGTCGCGCTCGACGAGATTGGCGAGGAACATCGTTCGATCGAGCCGGGTGAAGATGAGCCTCCCTTCGGTGCCGATGGTGCCGTAGGCGGGCGCGGCGTCGCCCTCCAGCGTGCCGAACACGAGACGGGCGCCGTGGGGGAAATAGCGGAGGGGTCGGCCGGCGGGCAGCGACAATTCGAGGCAGCAACCGAACAGCGTATTGCCGTAGCCGGCCAGATGGACGGCCTCGGGGAACACGTCTTCCTGAAACTGCTTGAGGTCCTCCGGCTCGATGGCCAGTCCGCCATAGTGAACGCCGCGAACGCGCCGGCGCTGGGCGGCGGTCATGGCGTCCGCCAGCGGGCGGAGCACAACCGGTGTCGTGAAGAGCGTCGTGACCGGCTGCGTGCGGATCACGTCGAGCGACTGGTCGATGATGTGACACAGGTAGCGCTGCGCGGCGAAGCTGCCGGACGGGAGTTTCCGCGCCCAGCGGACGTCGAAATCGACGCTGAAGGGCGCGGCGGCTCCGAGACGCCGGGCGATGGAGTCGGCGGCGCGCCCGATGACGTGCGGGCCGCTCGGGCCGACGTAGAGCCAGGCGCCGCCGTGCGGAAAGCCGACGTGGCCCGCGGCGGCGCAAAACGGCTCGACAAAGGCGGCGTCGAATTCGGTCTCGATATAGGCGGTCCAGACGGGGTTTCCGAGCGTCCCGCCGGTCTGAGCCACGATACGACGCGGCGGCGGATCGAGGCCGGACCGCGGCAGGAAATCTTCGAGCGGGCACGCCGCCAGGCTCGCCGGGTCCATGACGCCGAGTTTGTATAAATCGTCAACGGTATTGATTTCATCGCGCGGGTCAAAGCCCAGCTCGCGAGCACGGTCGATCCAATAGGGCGCCCCGCCGTCAGGATCGAAGTGGATCGCGCAGATTTCCCGCAGGCGTTGATGGACGGATTGGGGCCACGCGAACGTCATGCCGCCGGTGCCTCGAGGAGGTGGTTGTCGCGCAGAAAAGCCAGCACGGTGCCGACGACTTCGCGTTCCTCTCCGCGGAAGAAATGCTCGCCCGCCCGGATCAGGACGCGGGATTTCGGCGGGCGGAGCGTCTCGAACCATGCGACCAGGTCGGTCTCGGCGCAGGAGAAATCGTTGTTGCTGTGTACGACGAGGAGAGGACCGTCGAAGTCACCGAGGGCGTCGAACGTGTGCTGAGTTGGATTGGGTGAGATCAGGACGACGGCGGCCGGATCGGCGGCGTGGAGATTGTTGACGGCCGTCCAACAGCCGAAGCTGTAGCCGATCAGGACCGGGCAGCGGTCGTGCGAGCGGCGGAGGAACGTGAGGGCGGCGGCGGCATCCTCGACCCACAAGCGTTCCTCGTCGAAGCGGCCGTCGCGCCAGAAGGCCGACACGATGGCCGGCCAGTCGGCAGGACCGCCTTCGCTGCGGCCGACTCCGGCATAGTTGAAGGCCAGCGCGACGGCCCCGGCGTCGGCCAGACCGGCGAGCAAGGCTTGCACGACGTTGTTTTGCAGGTCGCCGCCGAGAAGAGGATGGGGGCCTGCGATGAGTGAACAGAGAACGGGCTGGTGATCCAGCGGGTAGGCGAGCCGTCCTTCGAGGGCGCGGCCGGTCCCGGAAGAGGCCCGCCCGGCGGGAGAGGCGACGACCGGAATCCGGACGGACTCTTCGCCGATGGCCGGTTGATCGGTCAAAGGAACAGCCCTTCGACGACCGGGCACTCGATCAGAAACGCACCGATGATCGGTACCATCTTCATCGCCATCAGTTGGTTTCCGAAGACTTCGGCGCGGCCGCTGAAAAACGCGGCCTGGAGCGACTTTTTGCCGGTGACGAGATCACGAAAATCGTCGTATTCCACTTCATAGCCGAAGACTTCCGGCAGGCCCTGCGGCCCGCGGTGGACTTCGGCGAGCTTGCCGCGGTTGAACCGACACACCCATTGTCCGCGCTGCTCACCGGTGATGACGAATCGGATCGTGGTGGTCAGGGCCTCGACACGGGCGACCTGCGAGTCGGGAAGCCGGGCCGGCATGAAGTCCTCGAAATACCAGCGCGGATCCAGCGCAGCGCCGGCCGCGGTCGTGGATGGCATATGGTCGTCAGGAGGCTCGCCGGGCCGCACGCGCCCCCAGTTGGTCCGCCGCGCGTAATCGAGACAGGCCATGAAATGTCTCTTGTCGACCAAGCGGTGGCCCGAAAGGCCGCGATCGAAACACGACGAGAATCTGAGATCGTGCCGGAAGTAATCACCGACGATATCGCCCACGGCATAAAAGGCCTCTTCGTACGAATTCGGGGCCGACAGCGGCTCCGAAGATCCCGTGAACACGCCGCCACCAACGTCGAAATACGATTCGAGCCACCGCTTGATCTCGGCGAAGGTCGAGGGTGCCGCGTTGGTCAGGTGATAGACGCCGCCGTGTTGGGAGGGTGTGCGGACGATCGAGGCGATGCGCGACGCGGTCCAGCAGACCGGCACGAGATTGGCGGTCGCGTCCGGACGACCACGCAGCCGGAGCGGGACGTGATGGCGGTCGGTGTCGGGGTCGTCCTCGACGGCGCGGGCGAGTATCTCCGTAGCCCGCGCCATGACATAGATGCCGCCGGCGGTCGTCGCGCGGCCGGTCGCCCGGTCACCGACGAGAATCGACGGCCGGCAGATCGTTGCGACACGCCCATCCGTCGCCCACGCTCGCACGCGACGCTCCGCCTCCCACTTCGAGTGCTCGTAGTCGTTACAGAAACGAGGTTCCGCCTGAAAAACGCCCTCCGGAACAAGCCCGGTCCGCTCGCCACAGACAAAGGCCGTGCTGACCAGGAGAAACCGCCGGACGCCGGCCCGTTCGGCAAGGTCGAGAAGGGCCTGAGTCCCGTCGCGGTTCGTGTGCATCGGCTCGCCGTTGCGGTCGTTGTGAAACGTGGTGCTCGCGGCAGCGTGGACGATCTGATCGACGCCGCGGAGGTGCGCCACGTCCATGGCGTCGGGCAACGCCCCTTCCACCAGTTCAACGCGGCCGGCGGTGAGAAGCGCGTCCAGCGACAGGCCCAGTTCCGCAACGAGGGCCGCCAAACGCCGCCGAGCGCCCCCCAACGGTGAGCGGACCAACAGCCGGCAGCATGTGGCCGGCGGCTTCAATAGTTCGGCGAGCAGATAATGGCCGAGGAAGCCGGTCGCGCCGGTCAGGAAAACGGTCTGGCGTGTGTCGGGCATCGGGTGTTCGGGGTCCTGTGCGAAAAGGGCAGACGGCCGCGCTATTCGCCGGCGGCGCGGTCGGCAGCGTACATGTCCAGGCTTTGGAGATAGGTGATGACCAACCATCTTTGCTCTCGCGTCAGCTTGTCTCCGAAGGCCGGCATCGCCCGACTCGGTCCGTCCTCATAGGTCACCTGGTCGCCATGACCATTGGAAATCTTGCGAAACCAGGAACGCGGGGCGCCGCGATGGAGCGTTACGGAAAACCGCTTGCCGAAGGCGTGAAAGTCCTTCGCCGGATGGTCGGGTAGAACGTATGGCCCTTTTCCACGGGCGTCTTCTCCGTGACACTTGGCGCAGTGGACCTTGAAGATGACCGCGCCGCGGCTGACCGCCCGGGCATCCTTGTTGGCGTCGAACGGATTGCGGGTCGTGCTCAGGGCCGAATCGGCCTTGAGGATGTCGCCGGGCGAGCGCCCACGCTCCTGCGCCATCCAGTTGGCGAACGCCTGCCGGCCGTCCAGGTGGGTGGCATTGACGGCCGCGACGTACGCAACCTCGTCGGCGGGATGGATGGCAACCTCCAACGGCTGCGGTCCGGCGCAACTGCCGATCGCCCAGATGGCCCCGGCGGCCAGAACGCCGCCGGTTCCCGTTATCGCCACGCGAGCCGCTCGTGAGATCATGCGCTGTATCCTTTCGCTTTTTCCGGGAGTGACTGCGAGACGGATCGGCGAGCGCCGAGGCCGCTCTCTCACGGGCGCGCTTCGGATCGGGCGCCGTTCCGCCCGATGGCCGAGGGCGGCATGCGGGTGCTCGACCCCGACTCGTATTACACTCCGATGCCAGAATGACAGACCCACTCCTGTCGTTGGCGCTGCTGGCCGAGACCGCCGTGATCGGCGTCTGGCTGTGGCAACACGTTGAAATCGGCCGCATTCATCGCGAGGGGCTGCGCGTTCCGAGCGTCGAGGCCGACGACCAGACGTCAGACTGTCCACCGCTCACGGTCATCGTGCCCGCACGAAACGAAGCCGGCCGAATCAAGGAATGCATCGAATCCGTTCTCGGTGAGAGCATAGCGTCGATGCAGGTGATTGTCGCGGATGACCGATCGGAGGACGACACGGCGGGAGCGGTCCGTGCCGCCGCCGGCGGAGACCGACGCGTCTGCCTCTACCGCATCGACGCGCTGCCACCGGGCTGGCTGGGGAAGTCCCATGCCCTGTGGTCGGCGGCTCAGACCGCCACGACGGAGTGGTTGCTTTTTCTCGATGCGGACTGCCGCATCCTGCCGGGCGGCCTGCGCTCCGCCCTGCGATACGCCCTCGACCGCCGACTCGACTTTCTCAGCCTGTGGCCGCGCGACGGCAGCGTCGGGTTTTGGGAGCGCGTCCTGATTCCGCTGTGCGGCGCGATGATCGTCATCTGGTACGGCTCACGCCGGATCAACGATCCGCGATTTGCCGACGCCTTTGCCAACGGTCAATTCATCCTTGTACGACGGGACGCGTATCTTGCGATGGGCGGCCACGCCGCGGTCCGAGACGCCCTGATCGAAGACATTCCGCTCGCGCGACGGGCCAAGGCGAGCGGGTTGCACACACACGCAGCACTCGGCACAGACATCTACTCGGTCCGCATGTACGGCTCGCTGCTCGAGGTGGTCCGAGGCTGGCGACGAATCTACGTCGGCGTGCTCCGGAATCATCAGATCGTGCTGTGCGTGGGTTCGATCCTGGCGGGATCGCTGCTGCCCTTCGGTCTGATCGGTGCTTGTCTGGGGCCGGTGGTTCGCGGCGCGGGCGGGTGGTGGACGGTCTGGCTGATCGCCGGACTCGTTCACCTCGTCGCGCTCGTTCTGGCGAGCCTCCGGTTCTTCGGTCTGGCACGCTGCCGCCTGGATTACCTGCTGTTCTACCCCCTGTCGTGTGCGGGCGTGCTCGCCATCCTGGCGGCCGCGCTCGTGCAGCGGGTCCGGGGCGGGGCGGTGACGTGGCGGGGCACCGAATATCGCGTCGACACTTCGACGATCCGCCCCGACAAATAGCCTTTTGTCAAAAAGAGGTCGGAAGACGCAGGCACCGCTCCAGCAGGTGCGGATCGTCAAAATCATACTGGTCCCAGCGGATCCGGTGCGTGCCACGCTGCCGCGGTTGACCGGCGCTCAACATGCCCGCCGGAGCCAGGAGCCAGCCCTCGAGCCGGCCGGCGCCGTGGACCAGCCCGTCGGCACCGAACATGCTCCCGTAACCCCAGGGCGCCGGCAGTTGCTCCAACAGGTCATAGGGCCGCAGGACATAGGGCCGGTGGCGGCCGACGTCCCGCCCGGACAGCGTCGACGGATCGAAGCTGACGCTGGCGAGCCCGTGATAGCCGGCGCGGCTGAACAGGATGGGGCGGCTGTCGGCCAACGGCGGATCGGCCACGGTCTCCGGAACGATCCAATCGAGCCGACCGGACATGGTTCTTTCTATGGCGAATCGCTTGCCGTCCAACGGCTTGCCGTACCCTTGGGCCGCCGTGTTCTCGACGGACTGGACCGGGAAACAGCGATGATAGCACCCGCAATTCATGATCGTCTCGAAGATCGCCGGCTGATTGTCGACATCGAGCGTGAGTCGCGCCGTGGCGCCATCGATGTGCCCCACCTCAGCGTCGCCGAACTTCAGCCTGGGACGCTCGGGAAACCAATACGTGTAGACAAGTTGAAGATGCCGCCGGCCACGCACCAGCGTGTGCTGCCAATAGGCATAGACACTCGGCGAAGCGGTGTCGACCGACACGACGATGTGGTCATGGGTGCCGGACAGGCGAACGGCTCCGATCTCGTCCGCCCGCCTGGAATAGGGAGCGCCGTCAACGCGCTCCTGCACAATGATCGGGGCGTACCGAGCAAGCAGTTGACGCTCGATCCATGAAGCCGTCCCGGCTCCGCCGAAGCTGGTCACCGACGCGCTGTCCGGCTCGTACACATCCACCCGTGGCCCGCCCTTGTCCATCGGATCGGTCGATTCGGGATGGCTGGCGATCGCCCACTGGAGAAACAAGCCGTGCCCTTGGTGGTCCTTGGGCGACGGGTCGATCGACTTGCGAATCCGATCGACGATCGTTCGAAGGTCCTGGACCGAGCGTCCGGCCGAGAGTTCGTCCTGCAAGGCGACGTAGCCGGACAACGGATCGGACCGATGCCCCGGCGCGTCGGAGCCGGCGGGCTGATGTGTGCGTTTCATTGCATCGCGGCCCGCGGGCGGCAGGCGGTCGATCTCGTTCTGGAGGGTGGATCGTGCGAGCTGGTGGCACGCCGCTATAACATCCTTCAGCGTCTCTCGCGCCACCGACACGTCCGAGCCGGCAACGGCGGCTTGCAGCTCGGCCTGCAGCAGCCCGTTGACGCGAAGGAACGGCATGCCACGGACGGTCTGCGTCCGGGCGTTGAACGTGCGATATCGCCGTATCGGTTCCGGCACCCCGGCATCGAACCGGGGAGATTCGCATCCGGCCGACGCGAACATCAGGATCAGGACAGACGCTGCGGAGATGGGCCGCATCGATAACATCTCATCATTCCACTGTCGGCGATTCGGGATCGGCGTGCCCCCATTGACATTCTAACCACAGGGCGAAAGGCGGTTGCGGGTCGGCGAGTGTTCCGACGCTGCTCAATCGATGGGGAGCATCGGCGTCTCGCCGGTGCGCCTCGTGCGAGTCAGTATGGGCGGGATGTCCTCCTCACCCATCAGATCACGTGCGTCGCAGCACCAGGTCATATCGGTTCATCTCGGCCAAGTGCTCCAAGTTACGAGAATCGCGTCGGCCCGATCAGACCCGCGACCGTCAGAGAGCGAAAGACTTGCGGGTGCGCGCTGCCGCGAGCGGACTTTCGGTCCTCGGCTTTCGGTTCTCGGTTCTCGGTTCTCGGCTTTCGGCTTTCTGTTTTCGGCTTTCTGTTTTCGGCTTTCTGCCGCGTGCCACTGCCGGCTTGTCCGCCAGTGTCCCCTGACTCGCCAACCCGCCGATCCCGTCGCGTACGGACCCCCAACACAACGAGCACGCCCGACAGCGGCTTGCGGCCGACCCGGCGGCGCATATAATCCGCTCCGCGGCCCGACTAGCTCAATTGGCAGAGCAGCTGACTCTTAATCAGCGGGTTCGGGGTTCGAGTCCCTGGTCGGGCAATTTCGTCATCGGTCGCATTTCTTCGCACGGAGTCGCGTGTATCCTTTGTTTTCAGGGGTTTTCGCTCGTCTGGCGTTTCTCCTTGTTCGTCTTTATTCTGCACCGGCTCGATTCGGTTCGCACCGGACACGCACCCTAACTGTCGTGGGTAACGTGGATAGTCTGTAATCGATGTGTCGCTTGTTCCAGTGGCTCGGAGCGGACCGGCTCCATCATCCATGACATGCTTGAACCGGGCGACCGTCTCGGCCTCCTGTCCGGGGAAGAGGTGGCCGTAGGTGTCCATCGTCAGGACGATGCTCGAATGCCGCATGACGGCCTGGACGGCTTTCGGGTGGGCTCCCGTCATCGCAAGCCATGCTCCGCACGTGTGGCGCAAGGCGTGAAAATCGAGGCCTTCACCGTCGTGGTTCACGGTGAGCAGGAAATCCGACTTTTCGCGGCGGGCGTATTCGTCCGGATCGTCCGTCGCCGCGTTCAGGTAGGCCCCTCGGGCGTCGGCGAGGTCAGCCCGGAGCATGTCTGCCACGTCGGTGTCCCGCGGCATGGCGAAGACCGGGGCCTTTGGGGCCTTGTTGGCGATGCAGCCCTGCAACTCGGCCGCAAGGTCGGCGCGGACGTATTGCCGGGCCACCTTGCTGTTCTTGGTCTGCGCTGCCTTGCACAAGATGAACGGCTTCTCCTCATCCAGAAACAGCCGGCCCCGGGTCAGGCTGCGGAGTTCGCCCGATCGCAGCCCCGTCTGGATCGCCACGGCATACAGGGTCGCCCGCTCCGCGCCGCTCATGCCGTAGCGGTCCGGAGCCGTCATCGTCGCGGGCCGGAGCCATTGCCATTCATCGGGGAGCAACATCCGCCGTTCTCGGCGTCGGTCCGCCGCGGGATTCGGTTTCTTCACCGACTCCAAGGGGTTGTGAGCCAGCTTGCTTTCGCTCACAAGCCACCGGGCGAACCCCATGATCGCCGTCAAGTGCGCCTGGATCGTGCGAGTCGATCGCCCCTTCGCCTTCATCGCTGCCGCGTAGCGGTTCACGGCGTCCGCGTCGATGTCTGCAATGGTCGCCCAGCCGGACGTCTCGGCAATCGCACGGATGTAACCGGCCGTTGTCTTCACATGCTTGGCCGTGCGGCCCGCCGCGTTCATCTTCGATTCGTAATCGGCCAGGTGTGATTCGACCGCCTGCCGGGACTTGTCGCGTATGGCCTCCAGCCGGGGATCGATGATCCGGTCCCGACGCAGGGCCGCCTCCGCGATGGCCTTGGCGAGAATCCGCTCGGCCACGGCCTTTTCCGTGGTCTTGGTCGAACGCTCGCGCCGCTTGCCCGCGTGATCGAACCACCGCGCAATCCACGGCCCGCCATCGTAGCGGCGATACAACGTGCCGGCCCCGCGATGTCGTTGATATCTTGCCATCGTCTCACCCTTCCCGTTCTTCAATGGGCTGCAACACGATCCGCAAGCCGAGGGTCTTGGCGATGCGTTCCGCGGTCCGAAGGGTCATCCCGACCCGCTCCCCCTTGTCGATCCGTTGAACGACTCCCACCGCCAGCCCAGCCTGCTTGGCGATCATGTAGACCGACAGGTCTGACGCCTTCATGGCACGCCGGAGGTCACGCCCAATTCTCGTCGATCTCCGGCGTGCCATGAAGGCGTCAGACC
>JBHHVX010000118.1:0-11698 GCA_046754505.1 Phycisphaerae bacterium
GCCGAAAAAGGAACCGCCCAAGCCGGCCATGAGCGCGGTCCGCGATTGACCGGCTCTCGTCCGAACGTATCCCAAAGAACCGACGCTCTGCCGATTCGCGCGAACCGGCAGAGCGTCAGTTTGATTCTGGAACATGGCGGCGACCCTCCCGGCCGATGCGTTCGCTGGCCGGGCCGGTCGGGCTTGATGCTGTCGCTCAGACCTCGGCGTCGTGCTGCTTCAGGTGACCATCAGCATCGAGGAAACCCTCGAGCTTGCGAGAACGCACAGGGTGTTGCAGCTTGCGAATGGCCTTGGCCTCGACCTGTCGGACCCGCTCGCGCGTCACCTTGAAGATTCGGCCGACCTCTTCGAGGGTATAGGTATAGCCGTCACCGATCCCGTAGCGCAGCTTGATGATCTCCCGCTCACGATAGGTCAGCGACTTGAGGACCTGTTCGATTCGCTCCTTGAGCATCTCACTTCCGGCGTTGCTCGCCGGGCTTTCAACCGAGTCGTCCTCGATAAAGTCGCCGAAGTAAGAGTCCTCGCTCTCGCCGACGGGACGATCCAGCGAAATCGGATGGCGGCTGATCTTGAGCACACGGCGGGCCTCACTGATCGACATCAAGGCCCTTCGCGCAATCTCCTCGATGCTCGGGTCCCGCCCCAACTCCTGAAGAAGCTGTTTCGAGATGTTGCGCAACCGCGTCATGGTCTCGATCATGTGGACGGGAATGCGGATCGTGCGTGCGTGGTCCGCAATCGCACGGGTGATGGCCTGGCGAATCCACCACGTGGCGTAGGTGCTGAACTTGTAGCCACGCTTGTATTCGTATTTGTCCACGGCACGCATCAGTCCCGTGTTCCCCTCCTGAATGATGTCCAGGAAGGGCAGGCCCCTGTTGCGATACTTCTTCGCGATCGACACAACGAGACGCAGATTGCCACCGGACAGGTTGCGTTTGGCCTCTTCGTATTCCGCGTAGATACGCTTGATGATCGAGACCCGTTTCGCAAGCATCTCGGGCGTTTCGAGAACGAGATCCTGCAGGCCGGCCAACTCTTCCTGCATGGCCTGAATCTCGTCAGCCGGAGTGGACGGCCGCCGCTTCACCGCGTCGAGGATCTTCTGAACTTCAGTCATCTTCTTCGATAGCGAGAAGAGCTTCCGCATCATCGGCGTGACCTTGCTGGTGCGCAGGCCCAATTCCTCAAGCAGAGCAACAGCCTTCCGGCGGCGCTGCTGAATCCGCCGCCAAATCTCCTTTTGCTCGCCGACACTGATGCGCCCCTCATGAAGACGCTCCCAGTCACGCTGATTGAGAACGTCTGTCAACTTGGACGCGGTCTCGATATTGCCCGGCAGACGCTTCTGCACGACGGCCTTGATCTGGTACTCGCCGCTGGAGATCTTCATGGTCCGGTCGAATGGAAGCGTCCCTTCGCCAACCATCTGGATGATTTCTATCGCCGCCGCGAGGCTGCAATCGGATTCGAGCACCTTCGCCCGAAACGCCGTCCGGGTCAGCTCGATCTTCTTGGCGAGCGAGATCTCCTGAGGCCGCGTCAGGAGCGGAATTTCGCCCATCTGGGTCAGGTACATCCGCACCGGATCATCGATGCGTCGACTCGGCGCCTCGACGGGGAATTCCTCCTCCGTCGCCACAACGGTGTTCGGATTGAAATCCTTTTTGCGGCCGGCAGTCGTGTCGTCGCCGAACGAGAGTTTCTTCTCAACCTCGGCCTCGTCGAGCATGTCGATGCCGAGTTCGTCGAGCCGATGCAGAATGGATTCAAGTTTGTCCGGATGAACCGCATCGTCGGGAAGCGTCTCGTTCATTTCTTCCCAAGTCAGATACCCGCGCTGGCGACCCTTGTCGATCAGTTCGGTGACGCTCAACTCGATGGGATCCACGCTTGCCGTGACCTTGGGTCGCGCCGGCGCGCACTTCGTAATGGTGTCTGTCATTCGCTGCGTCTCCAGTACTGGATGACCTCCGGCACGCCCGCGCCGCAGGATCCTGTCCACGTCATTTCGTGTGCCACACGACCCGTCGCATGTGACCGCGAGGGCCGGTCTCCCTTCCGCCTCGATACAACTCGACATCCTACGAAGCCCTGTGGGCTCGCGACGTCACGATGGATGCCCGGCTATCGGGCGGACGACGGCTCCTCTTTTTGGGCACCCGCATTCGACCAGATTGCCAGATGCCTTCGAGCCGCGAAATGATTCACCTGACCTACGGCCTGGCTCGCCGCGCGAAGACGGGAACGATCGTCCTCGTCTTCGCCGACCCCCGAGCCGTCCGGCTTCTCCTTTATATTCTCAAGCTCCGCTGCCGCGCGCCGCCGAAGCCGCGTGACAAGGTCGTCCGCCTCGCGCTGCAATTCCAACTGTTCCAACCGACTCACGACACTCTCGATCGTGGCGGCGTAATTCCCTCGACGCTCGCCTCGAATCTGCAATTCAGTAATACGACGAGCGGTTTCAACAGACTCGAATCGGCTCAGCAAGGCCGGAAGCGTCAAGCCCCCGTCGCTTCGCCCTAGTTCGACGATCGCATGCCCGATCGACCGCGTGGTCGAGTCCGGCAACAGATCGGCGGAGAACTGCGACGCGACGGATTCGTAACAGCCGGGTTCGGCGAGCAGCACCTCCAGCAGATCCAACATCGCCGCCGCGGCGGCATTGGGAGGACGCCGGACGGTATTCTCTCTTCGCAGCGCCGACTCCCCCATGGGCAGACGCGATCGCCGCCCGTTGGCTCCCATCGAGCGGAGCTTCCTATAGACGTCTTCACGCGGCAGTCCCAGAAGCTTGGCAAGTTGGTTCAGAACCAGCCCCCATTGGATGGGGTCGGCCGCCGCATCCCCCATCAAGCGAGATATAAGACCCAAAAAATCTTCTATGGCCTGACGCTGGTCGACACCACCCGCACCGGCCCCGCAACGCTGTCGAATCTGATTCCACTTGAATTCTAGCGCCCCGATCGCTGAGGTCAAAGTCCGTTCAAACGCCTCACGATGGCCCTGACTGAGGAATTCGGCCGGATCCTTGCCTTCCGGGACTGCTGCAAGGCGGACCTCCAACCGACCGAGCAGGAAGAACTCCAAGGCCCGATCTGCCGCCCGCTGTCCGGCCTCGTCCGAATCAAAAACGAGAATGACATTGTCCACATACCGCCGGAGGACCTGCACGTGCTCAGCCGTGAGGGCCGTGCCCAGCGTCGCGACGGTGTTTCCGAAGCCGCACTGCTGGGCCATAATGGCGTCGGTGTAGCCTTCCACGACGATGGCCGTGCGGGACTCCGCGAACGCCTCTCGGGCCGTTTCCAGTCCGTACAGGCAACGGCTCTTGTCAAACAGGGCGTTTTGGGACGAATTGAGGTACTTCGCGTCATCATTTCCAAGAGTCCGACCGCCAAAACCAAGCGCGCGGCCCATGACATCTCGGATGGGCAGCATAAGACGATTGCGAAACGCGTCGTACGGCGACCCGTCCTGCCGAGGCTTCGTCAGGCCGGCCGACATGAGAACGGCCCGAGGAATCCGTTGTCGCTCTGCGGCGACGGCGAGCGTCTCCCAGCCGTCCGGCGCGAACCCCAAGCCGAACGTTGCCGCGGTTTCCGCCGTCACCCCGCGCGCACTCACATATTCCCGGACCTTTTGCCCGGCAGGGCTTTCAAACTGCTGGCGAAACCACTGCGCGGCCCACCGGTTGGTACGCTCGATCTCTACCTTGCCCGGACCCTGCGGTGCTCGCGCGTTTCGGGCGGGTTCGAGGTCGATCCCGGCGCGAGCCGCGAGTATCTCGCGCGCCTCGCGAAACCCAACCGCCTCGCGAAGCTGGATGAACTTGAAAACGTCTCCCCCGGCGCCGCATCCGAAACAGTGGAATATCTGTTTGTGGGGAACCACGTGAAACGAGGGAGTCTTCTCGCTATGGAACGGACAGAGCGCCTTGAAATCCTTGCCCGCACGCCTCAGGGCAACACACGCCCCCACGACATCAACGATATCGCTGGCCTCACGAATCCGATCCGTGACTGCTTCAACCGCCCGTCCGATCACTCGCACTCCAAGCAGTTTCGCCGCCTCTATGCAGGTGGGTTTGGATTCGAGGTTACAGGCGACCGCCCCGTGCGGACTCCCAGCAGAACAGCCGATTCAGCATCCATGTATTATAACACCTATACTGAGGACGTGCAAATTATCGGCGAGAAAAAACCGCCGAACGAGCTTTCGCAGGCAGCGCCCCTATCGGACGATTCAGGCAAGTCGGGCAAGAGCCGTGCCACGCGGAAATGGGCGCGCGACAGTTTGGGCGGCGGGGTGCCACGGGCAGCTTGCCTGCCCGTGTCCGTGAAAGACACTGTCCGTCGATGCACCGGCGGACAAGCCGCCAGTGACATCCATCGGGGTAGCCGGGCGTTGCCGCCAAAACTGTCATGGACCCCGCGGACATCGAGCAGCGGGCCGCCGCAGCCTGGCGCGGGGCATAGTCCGTGGAGAACCGGTTCGGTACGCCGGAAGGCCCGTTTCGGCTACGTCCCACTGGTCGCGGCCTTGCTGTGCGGGTGCACACCCACCGGGCAGGCCCGTCCGCCGAGTTCGGACCCCGGGAGCTACCCGGCCGCATTCTGTGACCTAAAGCTGTGGGACGACGGTCTCTCGGAAATGAGCTATTACGACGCCGTCGACACCCTCTATGGCACGCCGCGGCACTACACGCGCGTCCTGCTCTTTAATCGCGAGTGGCTCGACCCGAAGACGCGCGTCAAGGCCGACCGGCCGGACCGGGCGACCGACGTCCCCGTCTTCAAGCTGAACATTGTCGAAGAGATTCCCACGCAAAACTATAACTATAGATATATGATCACCATCTTCCTGGACCGGCGAACGCTGGTGCCGAAGAAGCTCGCGGCCTCCAGCCAGGAGTGGTGCGGGACCACCTACAAGCAGGTCCAGTGGCTACCGGACGAAACACGCGGATTGTCGTTCAGCTATTTTCAGGGCGAGGCCGACCGGTCGTGGACGTTGCCGGCCAAGCCGGTGCCCTATCCGGTGGAGGCCCTGTTCGTCATCGCGCGTGCCGCAGCCGCCGCCGGTCACGACATGGAGTTCGACCTGCTTCCACCGATGCGGTCCACCCACGGTCCCCGCCACACGCCGGAGCCGGCAACGGCGACGTTGACCGTCGGCCGCGAGACAGCCGACGCCCGCGTCCCGTTCGGGACGATCCCGAGCCGTTCCGTCACGGTCCGCTGCGGCGACCGGAAGCATGTCTTCAGGGTCGAGAGCACACCGCCTTATCGACTCCTGTCGTATCGATCCGACGCGGGTCTGCGCATGGCTCTGCGCTACGTCGAACGACGAGCCTACTGGGATCGGTCCAAGCCGAGCGGTTTCTATCAACAGGGGGCGGCACCGTGAGCGGCGTGGAATCGCCTGCGGCGAAACCGGCTGAGGACGCACCGGCCCGGACGTCACGACGCCGCCTCAGACGCCGCCTGGCGACGGTCGGTGTGGTCCTCATGACGGCCGCGATCGTGCAATGGCATCGCCAAGCCGGTTTGTGGTTCGCGGCCCGGTGGTATGCCACGCGGGCCGGCGGCCAGACGATCGGCGCAGCAGAGGCAATGGCCCGAATCGCCGACGACGATGTCGTTGTGCTCGACGTCCGCGACCGGGCGGAGTACGAGGTCAGTCATGTGCCCGGTGCTCGCAACCTCCCGCTCAAGCAAATCGACCAAGACGGCTGGTCGCCCGACTGGCCAACGGACCGACCGGTGCTGACCTATTGCACGATCGGCTATCGCAGCGGCGTCGCGGCGAAGCAACTCGCCGAGCGGGGTCTTGACGCCCACAACGTGCTCGGCGGCATCGTCGCGCTGGCACAGCAGGGCCAGCCCTTCGTCGACGCCGACGGACCGACCCTGCGTGTCCACACCTGGAAACGATCGTTCGCCTGGATGCTGCCAAAGCCGTATGAGACCGTAGCCTACGAGGAAAACGGTCGGTAGGAGTACCCGATGGACGAGGCCTTCTTCTGTTGCTATCCGTGGGACCTGCTGGACGAGGGCGTGGAGGCGGCGATCGGGCGGTTGGCCGGCGAGGTGGGGGTCGACGCCGTCTCGGTCGCGGCGGGACACCGCGCCGTCGAACAGTTCCGGCCGCGCTATGCGCGGCGGCGCATCCGACATGAGTCGGGCGTCTGTTTTCAACCGTCACCCAACCACTACGCCGCTACGAGGATGCGACCGATCCCGGCGGCATGGATAAAGTCCCGAAACCCGCTGGAGCAGATCGCCCGCGCGGTCGAGCGCCATCACCTGAAGCTTCGCGCCCGCCTCGTCTGTTGTGAGGGCGAGGCCCTGGCCGCTCGGTATCCCATGGCGGCGCGCGTGGATGTGCTCGGCGAGTCCGATCCGAGGCACCTGTGTCCGTCCAATCCGGACGTTCGGGAATTCCTCGCCGCCGTCGTCGAGGACTTGTCGGCGAACTATCCTCTCTCCGTAATAGAGCTGGAGGCCGTGACATTCGATACGCCGGCGCAAGACACCCGCGGCGTCGAGCGCGGCACGACCGGCGGCCCGGTGGAAGCGATGCTCGAGGCGCTCTGTTTTTGCGCTTCGTGCCGGCAGCGGGCGACTGAGTCCGGCATCGACATCGAATCGGTGGCGAGCTTCGTCCGCGAGCGGCTCGACCGCCTTCTGCGACTCGAATCGATCGGCGCGGAGACCCCGTCCGCCCTCTTGGAGGACCATGCCGGCCTCCGGTCCTGGTTCGATGTCCGCCAACACACGCTGGTATCCCTTCTGGCCGCACTTCGGCGTCGGTCGTCCGTGCCGGTGCGAGTGCATGTGCCTGCGGAACCGGGAGCGGTTCGGACGGCGGCGGCCCTCTTCGCCGAACACTGTGACGGCTTCCTCATACGCCACGCGCCGCCGGAAACCCGGGCGGCAGAGCGCCTGCGCCGTTCGCTGGTCGCCGCCGGCGGCGAGGCGCGACGTGTCGAAATCGTGGTGCCCTGTCATCCGCCGGAGGTTTCCGACGGTCCCCTGCTGGTGAAAGCGGTGCGCGATCTCTGCGGCGCCGGACACCGCTCGATCGGCTTCTGCGACTACGGCGTCGCGCCGTCGCCCTGTCTCGAGTGGAGCCGCCAAGCCATCCGCTATGCCCGGCGGGACGGCGCCGCGTCGTCGCCCGGTAAATGACAAACGGGCCTGCGGCCTGCCCCCGAATAGGGCGAAGGGGCCGAGCGTGGTAACTCGGCCCCGTCGCGCAATGGGTCCCACCAGACCTGAACCATCCTCGGCGCTGCTCGGCGCTATCGCAACAGCGAGAGCACCTGCGAGGACTGCTGCGAAGCGACACCCAGGAGAGAAACAGCGGATTGCAGCAGCACGTTCTGCTTTGCGAGTTCTGCGGTTTCGGCGGCGAAGTCGACGTCATTGATCACACCGACTGCACCCTTGAGTGCCTCCTTGGTCGCGCCCAGACTGTTGACCGACGTCTGGACCTGGAACTTCTGGAAGCCGCCGATCCGCCCCTGTTGCGTAGCCACATTGGAGATGGCTTCCCGGGCGATCGCGACGGCGTTGTTGGCGTCTGTCGACAAGTCGTTGGCGCCGCCGCCCTTCAGCGTGTTCAGGAACCCGAGCGTGCTGTTCCCCAACTGGTGGCTGAACAGACCGGCGACCCCGATCGTGGCCTGGGTGCTGCTCGACGTACCAAGCTGGAACGTCTGCCCACCGCCGGTGATGGTGAGATTGCCGGCGGCCGCGACGACGTTGCCCGCGGTTGTCAGATCGAACTCACCGCTGGTGCCGTTCGAGCTGAACGAAACCTTCAGACCGTCGACAAACGCCGCCTGGCCGTTGACCGTAACCGAGGCGTCGGTGCCGGTCGTGTGCGCGACCGTGGAGAAGTCCTGGTCGCCGCTGATGAATTGGGCCGAGATGAAATTGTCCGTGCCGAAGGAGCGGCTCTGGATGTGTAGCGTGTTGCCCGACACACTGGCCGACACGCCCGTGTCCGAAGCTGTCGCGATGATCTTGTCCCGAACTGTGGCCAACGTATCAGTGCCGGACACAGTGATGGTCGCCGTACCCGTCGATCCGGCGATCGAAAACGTCGCCGCGCTGACGTCCGTCGAGTCCGCAGCCGTAAACGTTCCCAGGGTCGCCGAGGCGACCGCCCCGGCCGCCGTGACATCGACGGCAAACGTCTGATTGGACGTGCTGGAGGGCCGCGAGAACACCTTGACGTTCTGGACCTTCGCAGTGTTACTGGCCGTCACGCGGATCGATTGAGTGCCGTCAAGGAGTCTCGAACCGTTGAATTGCGTTGTCCGGATGATCCGGTCGAGGGCGTCGACCGCGCTGTCGATCTGGGACTGGTTCGCGGCGATCTCCGAGGGACTCAGCCCGCCGGAACTCGTGCTCGCGGCGGCCAGCGACTCGATGTCGCCGAGCAGACTGGACACCTCGTTCAGGGCGCCATCCGCCACATCCAGAACCGCGTTGGCCCGTTGGCCATTGGAAATGGCCGAATCGACGGCCGTGAGTTCGGCGTTCAAATTCCGAACGGCGATCAATCCGGCCGGATCGTCGGCTCCCCCGTTGATCTTGAAACCGGTGGACAATCTTGCGAGCGAAGTGGATTGGGCGTTTGTTGTGCGGTTAAGGATGTTCAGCAGCGACAATGTGTTTGTGTTGTTGATGGTGAGAGCCATGGAGTTCCTTTCCCTTCCAAATCCGGCGAGTGAGGATTGACACTGAAACGCTAAGATATAACTCCGGCGCGAGGCAAACGTCGGTTGCGCCTTTTTTTTCAGTGCCAACCTCCTGCCAGACAGAAAGTTAGGACAGCACGTCCGCCGACATGTGAGTCCGATCTCGATGGGGTTCACAGGGTTGGGAATGCAGCGTCCGAAAGACTACGAGCCGACGCGATCAGGCCGGTTGGCCCGGGGCTTCAAGCGATGTGGCTCAGCAGGACGTGTGGCCGGAGCATCAGGCTGTCCGGCGCCCCCGGAGTCGGACGAGCCTTTCAAGACCGCCTGCAGCCGATCGAGCAGGTCGCCGGGGATCGACCCAATCCGCCACCGACCGCCCTCTTTCGTGATCGCCACTCGGATCCGCCGCGTGCGGGCGCCGTCCGGGTCCGCGTAATCCTCGAGATCGTACTCCGACAACATGATGTAGACAGGACCGTCAATCCCCGCAAGATCGGGCAGGTCCGGAAGCGCTTCCACCGCCAGAATCCGCGTCTCCTTGACGGCGTGGTAGATCGAGGCGAAGCGATCCGCAGAGATCGGCTCGGCTCGGTTCGTATGCATCAGCCGGTATTCGGAGTAGCGGCCCTGCATGCAGATTCGGACGAATCGGTCGATGAAGCGATTCAGAGAAGTGTCATAGGTTCGGACCGATTCCGGAAACACGAAATTGGGACGCTTCTCCGGATCGAGCGGAAGCGCGTCTACGAACACGTCGTCGGTCCCCAACAGCTCGTTGTCCGTCGCGATCACAAACACGACGGCGGAGACCAGCGTCAGCGCCAGCAGGATCAGACCGTAAAGCCCGAACCGGCGCAAGCCCGGCTTCGTTTCGGACCGTGTCATGACCCCATACCATACCGCAAGCGCGGCCGAGGGGATACCCACTCATGGTCGCGCCGCCGGGCAAGGGTCCATGACAGTCTTGGCGGCAACGTCCGGCTGTCTCGATGGGTGCCACTGGCGGCTTATCCGCCAGTGCATCGACGCACAGCGCCCTTCACGGACACGGGCAGGCAAGCTGTCCTCGGCATCCGCCGCCAATACTGTCACGCACCCGCCGGGCAAGCCGGGGCAGTCGCAATAGCGGTGCAGCGGCGGCGTGTGGACCGCGACGCCGGGCCACGTCGGCCACGGGGGGGCAACGCTACGGCTCAACACCGATCGGCGTGTGTGCCGCCTTACGCTGCCACAAGCGTCCGGCCACTCACTCCGCGAACGGGTCGAACCGGCGTTGACTGCCCGTTCGTGTGTCATGCACGACGTAATCTCCACTGATCGAGTCGCGGAGGACGATGAAGTCGCCCACCATGCGCGCCCCTGTCGAGCTGAACGGGGGCGAATTCGGGTAGACCTTGAGCACGAACGGGCCCGTGAACTCGATCACCGGCATTGATTTGCCATCAAACCCCCGAACCTCGTAGGACTCGGACTCCTGGCCGACCAAGGCAAGCTGGAGTGAGCCAATGAGCAGGGGAGTCGCGGCGCGTGTCCGTCGGACCAGAATCCCACCCGGACCCACGTCCGCCAGCTGCTGCCTCTCGGGCTCCTCCAAGGCGCTCCGTCCGATCGGAAGCGAGGTAACGGTCACACTCTGACCGGATTGCGTGTCGTAGCTCTTCACGACCACGACGCCGAATACGACGAGTTCGTCGCTGAGATCCGGCGGCCGCTCCTCCGTCCAGATGACCCGTGTTCCCGCAATCCACACACGGCCAATCTCGGACAAATCCGGGTTTGACGCGAGAGTCTTCTGCTCGCCCGTTGCCAGATCGACCAGTTCGATGTTTCGGCCGCCGAGAAACTCCGCGAAGGGCGGCGTATCCGAATCGTCGGACGGCCGCGTGCCAAAAGCCAGCAGGTCGCCCGACAACGCGACACCGGACGACGCGACCGGGCCAATCAATCGCTGGTTCCCACTCGCCAAGTCCACGATCACGAGCAGGGACCGCGGCGGACTCACAACAAAACTCCTGGCCAGCACCACCAGCCGCCCACCATCCACCTGCAAGGGCCTGACATTACTGTCTTCCCGACTCATATCCTCGAACAGCCGCGACTCCGCCCCCGTTTCGAGGTCGCGCACAACCAGGCCGGGGTTTACAGAATCGTCCCAGACAAGCCAATGGCCGTCGCTCACGGCCGACATCGAGAACGGTACGGTCTGCTCTATAATTGGCTCCACTGCGAGCGTCTCCAGATTCATCGCCACGACCTTAGTCATCGCCACGACCCTGTTCGGCGGGTCCCGCCCGATCAGGAATCGCTGCGCGCTTCCGCCGATGAATCCATCGATGAATTGATCCAATCGATCCTGGTTCGGTTCAGAAATCGGCACGGAAAGCGAAAATGGTAGCAGAGGAACGATTCCCGGAAACGTTGTGTTACACGCCACGCCTGCCACGAGCAGCATCATCGCCATACCCAAACCGACCCACGATCGAACTCGCCTTGAAGAACTGACCATCTTGGCATACTCCTTCGTTTGACTGGCGACACATCTGAGGCCGGAATCCCCGAGGCCGAGCGTGGATTCTTGATAACGATTCAAGCAATGGCCATGCTCCGTCGCCCCGATGCTCCCGTCGCGCAACGGCAAGCCACACAGAATCACTTACCGAATCGGTGAGCCAAACCACGCTCTTCGACGCCACTCGATGCACTCTCGGCGAGTGATGGTCACGCGTCTACAGGTAGCCAGAGACACCGGACAAAATGGGATTTACGGCCCGGAAACGCGACAAAAAGGGAATTGGGTAGGGGCGGAATTGAACCGCCGACACACGAGTTTTCAGCCCGTTGCTCTACCAACTGAGCTACCTACCCGACGGGGCCGCGGATGCGGTGTCGCGCGGCCGGACAGCCCGCACCGCCTGGGGCGGAGCAAACCGTAGGCAGGAGAATAGGGGGCAGATCGCGGACGGTCAAGGCTCCTCG
>JBHHVX010000119.1:0-11613 GCA_046754505.1 Phycisphaerae bacterium
CACGCACGGACCCGTAATCGTCGCGGTGGGACCGACGGTCACCTGCCGCCCGATCTGGATCGGCCCGGCCTCGGCATCCAGCACTGCCCCTGGCTTGATCCGACTTCCAGAGCCGATGCAAATGTCGTCTTCCTGAAGTAGGCACGCCCCGGAATCGATCCGAGCCGCGCGTCCCCGCGTCATCCCGGCCGCCTGACGCACAATCTCCGCCTCGTTGGCGTGGACAAGCTGCCACGGATACCGAACCAGCGACGCCGCGTCAGCGGACAGATCGACGCGGTTCAGCGACGCCAGCGCGCTTTGCAATGCGGCCGTGTCACCCGGCGTGAGGCCCGCCGCCGTGCCCCGATCGACGCGGGCGGCGATGAGCGTCTCGCCTGACCAGACGACCGACCCGGGGGCCAGATCAATCCGATCGTAGACCAGCAGCCGACCATTGACCCAGAGTTGATCCTCGCCGTCCGGAGCACGATTGACCGCGCGCGGCCTTGCCGCCTCCGTCCGCTGTCGCTCGTCCACGACGTCCGCCAGCGACTCCCGAACGAACACTGCGTCCGCGCGTCGCCCGATGGCCGTCTCGATCTTGTCCAGAAGCCGGTCGCAGCCGCAGCGGAGATCGAACGTTGCGCGGGTGTACACCAGGGGCAAGAGATCCCAAAAGCCGGCGTCTTCAAAAACGACAAGTTGCATGTTACTCATACGTTCCACTCGCCCGGCCCACGCGCTCGGAGCCGAATGCCTTCTCGCCGCGCCTCATCATGACGCGCCTCCGGCAGCGCCGTCAAGGCGACCGCCCTATCCCGAGGCCCCGCTGTAGCGCCGCAATCCGAACCGCCAGAAGCTCCCCGCCAGCGCGAACATGACCGCCGCGACCCCGACCGCCCACAGCGGCGCATACGCCAGAATGTTCCGATCCTCGCCCACCAGCGCCGCGGCCGGGATCGTGGTGATGAACGCCAGAGGAACGACAAACGTCAACATCGACTGCACCCACGGACGATAGATGACGATCGGATAGCGCCCTGCCTCGAACACGTTCCAGAAGACCATCTCGATGTTCTGAATCCGCACGAACCAGAAGCACAGCGTCGCCAGCATCAGCCAGATCGAGTAGACGATCACGCCGGCCGCCATCAGCGTAATCACGAAGTTCAGGGCCGCCCCGATCGGAACGGTCCCCGTCAGTTTGACGCAACCGTAGATCGCCACCGCGACGCCGAGCACCACGTCCGCCATCCGCCACACGACAAACTCGCGGATGCTCACCAAGAACTGCGCGTTCACCGGCTTCAGCAACGCAAAGTCGAGCTTGCCCGTGCGAATGTCCTGCAACAGCGCCCGCATGTTCGGAACGATGTAGATGCGAATACCGCCCGCGACGATCCGAAATACACCCACCAGCACGAGCATGTGCCGCCAGTTCCATCCCCGAATCGACTCCGTCTGGCGAAAGATGATCCACACCGCCATAAGCTCGACGGCCATGTGAACGAACGCCATGACCACACGTACGGCGACGTCGAAACGGTACGCCGTCAGGTTCTGAATGCTGAGTCGAATGTGCAGTCCCATCAGCCGGAAGGCCCGAATCATGGCATCACCCGCTCACCGCCGTGTAGTGCTTCACGGCCGTCTTCCACCACACACAGAAAAGCGCCACGCTCAACCCCAGCCACAGGGTCTGTATCCCCAGCCCCCGAAGCGCAACCGCCGGATCGTCGATGCGCCCCATCAGCAACTCCGTGGGAAACGCGAACATCCATCGAAACGGCAGCACGTCGGCAATCCGTTGCAGGATATCCGGATACACCGCCAGCGGCGCGAACCGGCCGCCCCAGATCATCCCCGCGCCAAAGTACAGCTCTCCCGTGGCGTCCAACTTCGGCGTCCAGAACGCGATCAACGCGACCGCGTAGTTGAGGACGAAGTTCAACGCCCCGCCGAGCAGGATCGCAACAATCCCCATCGCCAACTGCCAACCGGACGTATCCAGCGCCGGCGTCACAAACCACGCAAACAGACCCCACATCGGAACGAGAAACGCCAGTGTCGTGATCTTGTATGAGAGGTTACCCGCCAATGATTCCCAGATCGGAAGAATCGGCCGCAACAGCTTCGGTGACATCTCCCCGGAGCGCACCAGATGCCCCATCTCGTAGGTATCCCACGCCTGGGTCAAGTGGCCGACGATCATGATCACGAAGAAATAGGCGGCGAACTCGCCTCTCCCGTAATCCGCGATGTGCCCCGCCGCGCTCCCCTCCGCCGCTGCGCTCCAGAGCGCATACGACACTGCCGGATACACCAGCCCCCACACCGCCCAAAGAAGGATTTCGCCGCGGTATTGCAGCATCAACGCGATGTGCAGGCGAAGGAATGCGGAAAACGAACGCGCCACGCCCGTCATGGCCTCCGGCCCTCGGCCTGCGCCTTCGCTCCCTGCCCACCGCTCATCGCCCGCGAGGTCCGCGCCCCGAACGCCTGCGAAATCACGTCCTCGATCGGCGGATCCTCAATCGTCAGGTCCAGCACGGGCAGCTCTCGCAGCAATCGCTCCGTTACTTTAGCCGCCGTCTCCTTGGCCACACGCAATTCAACCTTGCGGCCGGTTGTGGAAAGCACCTCTCCCATCGCACCGAAGTCGTAGCCGTCGGTCTCCGCATCCAGATCGATCGTGATCACCTTGAACGGAGCCAGCTTCGCGGAGAGCGCCTCCAGAGTGCCTTCGAACAGAATCCGCCCGTGGTGAATCACGATGATTCGCCGGCAGAGCGCCGTCACGTCCGCCATGTAGTGGCTCGTCAGGATGATCGTCGCGCCGCGACGCCGGTTGTAGTCTCGGATGAAGTCTCGAATCCGCGTCTGCATCGTGATGTCGACGCCGATCGTCGGCTCGTCCAGAAACAACACGTCCGGCCGATGCAGCAGTGAAACGCAGATTTCACATTTCATCCGCTCGCCGAGTGAAAGCGTGCGAGTCTGCTTGCGAAGCACATCCCCGAGGTCGAGCATCTCCACCAGCTCGTCCAGCGTGCGGCGGTAGTCCTCTTTCGGAATGTCGTACACCGCGGCATGCAGCAGGAACGAATCCATCGCCGGCAGGTCCCACTGCAACTGCGACCGCTGCCCCATCAACATGCTGATCCGCCGCAGGTAATCGGGCTCTCGCCGCCACGGCACCCGCCCCATGACCGTCGCTCGCCCCGACGTCGGATGCAGCAGCCCGGCGAGCATCTTCAGTGTCGTCGTTTTCCCTGCCCCGTTCGGGCCGAGGAAACCGACGATCTCGCCCGGCTCGACGGTGAAACTGACCCGGTCGACCGCCTGCACCTCCCGAAACGTTCGATGAAACACGCTGCGAACCGCCGACAGGAGTCCCCCCTCGCGGACCGGCACACGAAACGTCTTCGACAGATTGTCGACCTCGATCTGCGCCACACGCACGTCCTCCCAACGCGCCGCATCCTACCGGAACGCGCGAACCCGGTCATCGACGCGCTCCATCCCGCCGGGCCTGTGTTCCCAGACTCGATTCCCCAGCTCTACGGGCGTACAATCCAATAACATGCCCTGCCTCCATCGTTGCCTGTCCGTCGCGGTCCTCATCGGCCTGTCAGGCCCTCACGCGATCACCGCCCGCGCGGCCGAGCTGACCCCCGCCGAGGTTCACCAGGCGATCGATGCCGGCATCCACTACATCAAGAGCCGTCAGGGCGCCGACGGCACGTGGCCAGACATCGCGCAGATGGGCGGCGTCACTCCGCTGGCCGCGCTGGCGTTGCTGCACGCCCGCGTTCCCCCGCAGGACCCCGCCATTCAGAAGGCGCTCGACCACATCGCCCGCTTGGAGAATCGCTTCACCTACACGGTCTCCCTGAAGATCGCCGTGCTGGTGCGAAGCGACCCCGATCGATATCACGCCGAAATCCAGTCTGCTGCCGACTGGCTGGTGCGCGGACAGATGAACAGTGGAGCCTGGAGCTACGGGGTCCTCGACCCCCGGCAGGCCCTCGGCATCGGTGACCATTCCAACACACAGTATGCCCTCCTCGGTCTGCATGAAGCCACCCAAGCCGGTGCCCTGATCCCGAGGCGGATTTGGAACCGTGCCCAGAAGCAGTGGCGCGACACACAGGCCCCTGACGGCGGTTGGTCCTACGTCGCCCGCGCCGGCGGCACGACCGGCAGCATGACCGCCGCCGGCGTCGCCAGCCTCATCATTTGCGGGAACGAGGTCAACCTCGGCTTGGAGAAGGGCTATCGAAACGGCGCCGCCCCGAAGTGCGGAAAATACCGCCAAGACCGCGCCGTCGCCGCCGGCCTCAATTGGCTCGCCGACCACTTCTCCGCCCGACGCAACCCGAAAGGATCCACTTGGCACCACTATTGGCTCTACGGCGTTGAGCGTACCGGCATCCTCGCCGGACTCCGCTATTTCGGCGACCACGACTGGTACCGCGAAGGGGCCGAGTTCCTCGTCAACAGCCAGTCCGGCGGCATGGGCCTGTTAGGAGGCGGCGGCTCATGGAATCGCAGCGTCGTCGACACCGCCTTCGCACTGCTGTTCCTCGCCAAGGGTCGGCGCCCCGTCCTCTTCGCCAAACTCAAGTGGTCGGACGACAACGAATGGAATCCCGACCGGCACGACTGCCGGAATCTTGTCGCGGCGATCGGCGACGACCTCGGAGAGCCCGTCTCTTGGCAGGTCGTCGACCTCGACGCTCCCATCGAAGCATGGCTCCAGGCCCCCATTCTCTACCTGCAGGGCCATGAGTTCCCGAGATTCAACAAGCTGTACCGCAACAAGCTGCGTCGATTCATCGAAGCCGGTGGATTCATCTTCGCCGAAGCCTGCTGTTCCCGCCCGCGCTTCCGAAAGGGCTTCGAGCGGTTCATCCAACAAACGTTCCCGGAGCACGCCCTCCACAAGCTCGAATCCACACACCCCATCTGGCACGCCCTCCATCGGCTCAAACCCGGACGCTGGCCCCTGTTCGGTCTCGACTCCGGCTGCCGGACGAGCATCATCTTTTCTCCCCGCGACCTGTCGTGCCTCTGGGAACAGGCCGACGTCCCAAAGCTCTCGGAGAAGGCCTTCAAACTCGGCGGCAACATCGCGGCCTACGCCACCGGTCGCGAACCGCTCCGGGACAAACTCGCCGAAGTCACCGTCCCGAAACGCCAGCGGCTTCACACCGACGGCGTCCCCCGTCGCGGGACCCTCGAGATCGCCCAGATATCCCATGCCGGAGACTGGAAGCCCGATCCCCTCGTCATCCCCAAACTCGCCGAATACCTCCGCAAGAATGCCAACGTCACCGTTGTCGGGCGCGCGGCCCCGCTCCGTGCGGACGACCCCAAACTCCTCGACCACCCCATCGCTTACATGAGCGGTCATTACGCCTTCGAACTGACACCCGCCGAGCGCGAAGGCCTGCGCCGATATCTCCAGCGCGGCGGGTTCCTCTTTGCCGAGGCCTGCTGCGGGCGCGAAGCCTTCGCCGACAGCTTTCAGAAACTCATGCGACAGTTGTTCCCAGACCGGCCCCTGAAACCGATCGGTCCCGACCACCCCATCCGCAGCGGCCCCGGGGCCTACCACCTTGACCACGTCCGATACCGCACCACCCTCAAACGTGAACAGCCCGACCTGACCGAACCCGTCCTGAGCGGCCTTGAGATCAACGGGCGGATGACTGTCGTGTTCTCGCGCTGGGGAATCGGCTGTGGAATCGACGATCACCAGTGCTACATCTGCCGCGGCGTCGCCCCGGCCGATGCCCGGCGAATCGCCACGAACATCATTCTTTACGCGCTCCGGTATTGACCCCACATCCCGCGTCGACCGCCGGATGCTGTTCGACCGCCCGATAATCGCCCGTACGTGCTCTCGGACGACCCGTACCGGAGCGCGACGCTGGTCGCATTTGGGGGACAGATATGGTATCATGGCGGGAACGCAGCGTCGGCTCCGGCTTGCCGGTCGGTCGCACAAGACTGTTCCGCGCCGCTTGCGGAGTCCAAGATCGGCGTTACCGTTTCGCCGACCGCGACGACGCGTCAGGCTTACGCATCTGAGTGAGTTCGCCGCGTGGAAGCGCTGCAACTGGAGGGGCATCCATGTACTCGACAACCAGCGCCACGTTGCGTCCGTCACTGCTGCTGGCGACCATTCTGTTCGCCGGCATTCCTGCCGCCTCCGGCCAACAATGGACCCCCAAACCGTCCGGCACGAACTTCCCCCTGAACAACGTCCATGTCGCCAACGCCACCATGGGCTACGCCGTCGGCGGCATCCTGGGTGTCGGCGGCGTGATCACGAGAACCTTCGACGGTGGCAACACCTGGTTCGCGCAGGCCTTCACCCCGGTCTTCAACGATGTCTTCGCACTCGACGCGTCGACCGCCTTGGTCGCCGGCACCGCCGGCGTCATCATCAAGACCACCACGAGCGGAAGCCTGTGGACCTTCACGCCTACCAACACAACCCTCACGCTTTACGCCCTCCATTTCGTCACTCCGACCACGGGCTTCGCGGTAGGCGACCAGGGGCTCGTTCTCAAGACCCTGAACGCCGGCGGTCTCTGGACACCGAAAGCTGCCGGCGTCACCAACGTGCTCTACGATGTGCACTTTCCCACCACGACGACCGGTTTTGCCGTAGGGGACACCGGCACGATCCTCAAGAGCACGACCGGCGGAGAATCCTGGGTCCAGAAACCTTCCGGAACGACGGAGACGCTCTATTCCGTCTATTTCATCGACAGCCTGACCGGCTTCGCCGCCGGCGGCACGGGCCTGATCCTCAAGACCGTGGACGGTGGCGAGTCGTGGTTCTCTGTGCCCTCCGGGACCATCGACGTCCTCCGTTCGGTCCACTTTCCGAACACCACCAACGGCTATGTCGCAGGGCACACCGGAACCATTCTCAACACCCCCAACGCCGGCGCGTCATGGATTCCCCAGAGCTCGGGCACCGGCCTCGACCTGCACGGCGTGTACTTTCAATCCATAGACATGGGCTTCGCCGTCGGAAACGGCGGCCTGATCCTCGCCGCCACGCCCGCTCCGAGCAGCCTCGGCGACCTCAACTGTGACACGGTTCTCGATGCGCTGGACGTCGCGCCCTTCGCCCTAGCCCTGAACAACCCCGTCGCCTACACCGCCACGTTTCCAGGCTGCGACATCAACAACGCCGACATCAATGCCGACGGCGCCGCCGACGGCCTCGACATCGCGCCGTTCATCGCGCTTCTCACGGGAGGCTGATGCCTCAGATCACCCGCAATGCAAACTCCCGCACTGCCCTCCCCTCTCACATCAGGAAGACCACCGTCAGCAACGCGAATACGGGCAGCAGGACGCACCCGCTGAACAGGAGATATCCGAAGAAAGACGGCATCCGCACGCCCTCATGCTCCGCAATCGACTTCACCATGAAATTCGGACCGTTTCCAATGTAGGTCATCGCCCCCATGAATACCGCACCCAAAGAAATGGCCACCAGGTGATCCAGCCGGACGTGCCCTTCGCCCACCAGGTTCATGATCCCCGCGCCCGCCCCCGA
Source organism: Phycisphaerae bacterium (assembly GCA_046754505.1). Taxonomy (GTDB): domain Bacteria; phylum Planctomycetota; class Phycisphaerae; order UBA1845; family UTPLA1; genus JAPULF01. The sequence goes on from JBHHVX010000119.1 coordinate 7,568, forward strand.
CGTCAGGGCCTTGGCCGTCTCGAAGAACACCACATAGGTCGGAGCGTTGTCCAGGAAGCTGCTCAGCGTGCCTGTCGCCCAAAAGAAGCGTGCCGGCGTGTTGATCCCCAGCTCGCCCCCTTTCGCGTTGAGGATTTCGATAGGCACCTGCATGCAGACGAAAATACCGATGAACAGGCACGCGACCTCCAGGATCGCGACATAGTTGAAGTTGTTGCCCTTCCGCACGCCCCGCGGCGTCCACCACAAGGACAACGCCACGAACACGTTCTGAACGAGCTCCCGGCAGAACGGAAACGGCGTCCATCCGGTGCCGAAGAACTCCTTGGACGGATCCAGCGATCCCGTCGCAAACACCACGCCGGCCAGGAACAGAAAGTTGATCTTGCCATCCATCGACAGCTTCCGGACCTGCGTCTCGTCCAGTCGGATGTCCCTCGGCGCTTCTCTCCGATACACCCGCGCGTCCCACAGATAGTAGATCGCCAGCAGAATGGCGATAGCAAACGCCCACTCCTTCCACAGCCCCAGGGTCCAGAGGAAGGGAACCCCCTTCAGGTAACCGAGAAACAGCGGCGGATCGCCGATCGGAAGCAGGGTTCCGCCAATGTTGCTCACGATGAATATGAAGAAGATGACCGTATGGACCTTGTACCGCCGCTCGGCGTTGGTCTTCAGCAGCGGCCGAATCAGCAGCATAGACGCCCCGGTTGTGCCGATCAGGCTGGCCAGCACCCCCCCCACCGCGAGGAACGCCACATTCGTCCGCGGATGGGCCGGAATGTCGCCCTTGACACCGATCCCGCCGGAAATCACGTACAGGCTGAACAACAGCGACATGAACGGGATGTATTCGGCCAGAACCGCGTGGTCGAGGACCGTCAGCACCGTCCCCACGCCCGGCTCCGACAGATGCTCCCCATGGCCAAAGCCGTACCCTCGAAAGTGATAGAACAGCAGCGTCACGATGCCAAGCGCCACCGCCACCATCAGCTTGTTTCGGTTGTGATGCCACCAATGCTCCGTCTTATGCAGCAACGGCAGTATCGCAATACACAGAAGCAGCGCCACGAACGGTGCGATCCAGATCGCCCCGGGGATCGAGTGATGATGGAGGGTCTCTGCGAGCAACATGCGCGAATCCCTGTCTCGAAGCCGCGGCGCCACCGCGTCCATGACAGCGCCGCCTGTTTTCATCGGCAACTGGCCCACACGCCAGTAATCTCAAGACGCCCGGTCCGCTGCGATCCTGATGATGCGTCCGACCGCCGAGCCTGAGCTGGGATCCACTCGGCCGCCCGGGAGGCCGCGCCGGGTGAGGCCCGCACCACGCCGTCGTTTGCGCCATCTGAAGGGCCAGGATCCCCGGAAGACCGCTTGACAGCGCCCAAGTGTTCGGATAATGTTCGCATTCGTGCCGCAGGTGCGGCATGACCGTGGCCGGTCCGACAGCCCGAGAGTCTGCCGATCGTGTACGTCGGCCGGGCGTCGAACGCCACGACCTCCAGTTTCCGAAAGGACCAGACCATGAAAACGAGCCATTCACACACGAGGACAGCCAGGCTGAGGCGGGCCATAGGCCTCTTCATCCTCATCGGCGGCACGGCACTGGCGACGAGCCGGGTCGTCTCCGACGACCAGACGCCCGGCGACGGAAAAAAGGGCGATGTTGATCCGGCCGCAAAGGCCGCCATGGAAGCCTGGCTGAAGACAGGTACCCCGGGCGAACACCACGCGCACCTCAAGGCCCTCGCCGGCAAGTGGAAAGCGGTCGGCAGATTCCGCATGTCGCCCGATGCCCCCTGGACCGAATCCAATAGCACGAGCGAAGCCACGTGGATCCTCGGCGGTCGCTTCCTTCAGCAGAAGTTCACGGGAGACACCGTCGACGAGCAGATGGGCCGACGCTTCGAGGGATTCGGCCTCATCGGCTACGACAACTACAGCAAGCATTACACCGCCATCTGGACCGACAACATGAGCACCATGATGCTCTCCGCCGAGGGCGCGTGCTCTTCCTCAGGCAATGAAATCACGCTCGAAGGACGGTACAAGGACCCCGCGACCGGACGAACCAAGACCTTCAAGTGGATCTACCGAGTTCGTAACAGCACACAGTACGTGCTCGAAGCGTACGAAACTGGTCCGGATGGCAAGGAGTTCAAGAACATGGAGATCGTCCACACGCGGCGCAAGTAGCAGCCCCCGGTCGGGTCGGTGCCCGGCGCTGCCATCGCGGGTTCACTCGCGCTCGACCGCCACAGGCGGTGTGCGCCACCTGATTTAGCGCACAACCGGTCCAGAAGTCTCCTGACCATCGGCGGTCCATCGACTCCCGCCGCCGGTGGTCAGGCCTCCCGAACAGCGCGAGCCCAGCCGGAGTACGTCCATGAACGCCCGAAGACGCGCCTTCACGCTGATCGAACTTCTCGTCCTTATCTCCATCATCGGCCTCCTTGTCGCCCTCCTGCTGCCCGCCCTGTCTGGCGCCCGCAGGAGTTCCCGCCGGGCCGTCTGCTTGACGCGACTACGCCAACTTTCACACGGCTGGCACATGTATGCCGACGACAACAACGACATCGCCCTACCCGGACGGTTCTTCAAGGCCACCGGCGGAACCGCCAACCCCGCCAACTGGTACGACATCGGCAACGGCCGCAAATACCGTCCGCGCTGGGTCGCGACCATGGGAAAGTACGTCGGGCTGTTCCCATTCAATGCCCCCAGCACGTCCGATGACCGCCAGGACTACGACAGCAAGGTCTATCAGTGCCCGACCGTCCCGGCCTGGATCGACGAACGAAACTACGCCTACGGCTACAACCTCCAGTTCCTCGGCAATGCCCGCAAGACCAACGGCAAGTTCCACAACTTTCCCGTCAATCGCTCGACGATTGCCAGCTTTGCCGGCACGGTGCTCGCCGGTGATTCCATGGGTACGGCTGCCGGCGTCCCCGCCGCCGCCCGCAAACCCTATCAGAACAGCATCAATGGCTCTGCCCAACTCGGAAACCATGGATGGGCCCTCGACCCACCGCGATTGACGCCGGCCAGCGACCGCGGCACCGGCGATGCCGGCAGCCCGCGGACCGCCGTCGATCCCCGACACCTCAACACCGCCAACGTCATCTTCTGTGATGGTCATGGCGAGAGCGTCACGCCCGAAGCGATCGGCTACCGCAGGACGGCCGATGGCACCTACGCCGAAGATGGAACCGGCCCCGACCGACCCTACAACACCTTCTTCTCAGGCCACGATCGCGATCTCGATCCCCCGGATCGCCCGACCTGATTCAGCGGCGCTCCTGTGACGGTGGACGCTTCGGCGTTGCAGTCGGTTCCGGCTCGGTTTCCGCTTGACGCTCGGCCTTGGACGCAGCTTCCAACTGCTTCTCATCCTCCTGCCGAATGATCTGCCCGGAAAGAATGCCTCCGTACTCCTTGCCAAACCAGGCGCCACAATAGAAATGGTCGTAGATCATGACGCGGGCCGAGTACGCGCCGATCAGCGGGATGCTGATCTTGTCCAACGTAATGATCGGCGTATCCCCCGCCCAGACCACCCGGACCGGAACCGGCACTTTCACATCTTTCTCACCGTATTCAATCCGAGCAGTAATCACCCAGTGGTCGCCGGTGAGCTTCCGCGCGCCGGAGATCGTGTATCGGTCAGGCCGCGGCTCACTCAGTGGAGCCTTGCCGGCCAACCCGACGGCGTTGGTGACCTGCCATGTGCCCTTCAACACGGCGCCCTCGAGCACCTTCTTGAACCGCGCTTCAAGCGAGGCGTGATCGTCCGCCGGCCGCGACGTGGGACCGGGCGCTGCCGTCGTGGTCGGAGGCCCCGCCTTCGTCGAGCCGTCATTGTCCCGAGACATGATCTCAAAGGGTATTCGATAAGCCTTTTCAGAGCCGCGACCGTGAGGGAGCGGACCGCGTCTGGCCGGGAACCCCGCTCCCGCACGGTCGCGGCTCTGATCATTTCGCTCCATTTCAAACACCCTCTCAGTTGAAAAGGTCGCATCAGCGACCACAGCGCGCCCGAC
>JBHHVX010000120.1:0-11343 GCA_046754505.1 Phycisphaerae bacterium
GGCATCCGCGGTTCGCACCGAGGCGGTCTGCCGGTTGCGGGCGGAGCTGGGTCGGGCTACGATCTCGCTGTTCGCTAGGGGTGCCCCGCGGGGCTGAGATTCGACCGGTGAGTCGAAACCCTCCGAACCTGATCACCGAGGTGTCGGCGGCGCGTGCAGGACCGGCGGCGACGAGGTGCGTAGGGAAGCGATGTCCCATGCCCGCCCGTAACGTCCCTCCGTTGCACCCCGTTTCGTCTCGCATCCCGGACCGCAGGCGATGACCGATGGCCCGCACCCGATCCAACGCCGAGAGCGTTCTGCTCCTGCGCATCCTCGACGAGGCGTACGACAAGCCGGCGTGGCACGGACCGAATCTGCGCGGGGCGCTTCGCCGGGTTCCGGTCGAGCAGGCCGTATGGCGACCGCGCTCCGGGCGACACGCCATTGCGGAGATCACCGTCCATGCGGCCTATTGGAAATATGCGGTCCGGCGTCGGCTGCGCGGCGACCAGCGCGGCTCGTTTCCGCTCAAAGGCAGCAACTGGTTTCCGGTGCCGGCGGATCTCACGAGGTCGACCTGGCGGGGTTACGTCGATCTACTCGATGCCGAGCACGCGGCGCTGCGCGCTGCCATCGCCGCGCTGCCACGCGCCCGGTTGCACAAGACCTCCGCCGGGAGCAAGGTCAGCAACGCCACACTGATCCGCGGCATCGCCCTGCATGATGTCTACCATGCGGGACAGGTACGGTTGTTGAAGCGCGGGTACGATGCGAGATAGCAGCGTGGTGGACGCGATCCACGGAGCGACGGATGCAGCGCATGTAGCTGGTGGGCAAGGCCCACCTTACCGCGAGGGAATGACATGACACAGTTGGAAGTCGCCCGCGCCGGGCTGATTACACCGGAGATGGCGCGCGTAGCAGTTCGCGAGAACGTCGCGTCCGAGTTTATTCGCGACGAAGTGGCCCGGGGACGGATGGTGATTCCCGCGAACGTGCGGCACCTGGCCGGATCGGCCGGCGCGGAGCCGGACGCGAACGGCCAATCGCGAACGGCGACTCGTGAGAGCGGGCCGACCGGCCATCCCGGCCACCGCGACGATGCTCGATTGTGGGTCAACCAGACCGTGGCGCAGCGGACGGCCGTAATCAACGATTCGAACCTTCTCCGGGGCGAGCGGGCGCCGAAGCGGCTCGACCCGATCGGCATCGGCCGGATGATCACGACGAAGATCAACGCCAACATCGGCGCCAGCCCCGTCTCGTCCAGCACCGACGAAGAGGTCGAGAAGCTGCGGTGGGCGCAGAAGTACGGGGCCGACACGCTGATGGACCTGTCGACGGGCGGGAATCTCGACGAGTGTCGCCAGGCGATCATCGACCACAGCACAATTCCGATCGGCACCGTGCCGATCTACAGCATGATCATCGGCCGCGCCATCGAGGACCTCGATTACGACACGATCCTCAAGACCGTCGAGCACCAGGCGCAGCAGGGTGTCGACTATTTCACGATTCATGCCGGCGTCCTCAAGGAAAACCTGCACCTGATTCGCAGCCGCCTTGCGGGCCTGGTTTCCCGCGGCGGTTCGATGCTGGCCAAGTGGATGATCCACCACAACAAACAGAACCCGATGTACGAGCTGTTCGACGAGATCAGCGCGATCATGCGGGAATATGACGTGACGTATTCGTTGGGCGACGGCGTCCGGCCGGGCTGCCTGCGCGACGCGGGCGACGCCGCGCAGATCGCCGAGTTGGAGGTCCTCGGTGAGCTGACCCACCGCGCCCGGGAGGCCGGTGTGCAGGTGATGGTCGAAGGCCCCGGTCACGTGCCGCTGCACGAGATCGCATGGAACATGCAGATCGAGCAGCGGATATGCGACGACGCGCCGTTTTATGTGCTCGGTCCGCTCGTGACGGATGTCTTTCCCGGCTACGACCACATCACGAGCGCCATCGGCGCGACGGAGGCCGCCCGGGCCGGTGCGGCCATGCTGTGCTACGTCACGCCCAAGGAACACGTGGGCCTGCCCAAGGCCGATGACGTCCGCGAAGGCTGCATTGCCTACAAGATCGCCGCCCATGCCGGCGACATCGCGCGGAACATCGCCGGCGCCCGGCAGTGGGACGACGACCTCAGCAAGGCCCGCGCGGCGCTGAACTGGCCAGCGCAGTTCGAGATCGCCTTTGACGGGGAGCGGGCGCGGGCCTTCCACGACGAAGACCTCGACGTCGACACGGACTTCTGCGCCATGTGCGGCCACGACTGGTGCAGCGTGCGGATCAGCAAGGAGATTCAGGCGTTCGCCAGCGGCAAGGAGGTGGCTTTCCAACCCGGCCCGGCTGCGATAAGGTCGCCGCGGCTGACGCAGGAGCAGATCGAGTTTCTGGCTCACCGCGGCGTCAAGCACGCCTGCCACAGCGACGCGGTCGCCGATGCCGAGGAGGCCAGGCGGGTGCAAACGGATTATGTCCGTCTGGGTGTCGCCCGATAGGCTCGGTGGTGCATCCAGCGCCGGTACGACCTGTTCGGTAACGGCGACGCGGCCGAACCCACGCGTGCCGGAGGCTCGAACACACAGAGTAAGGATTTTCCCCTAGCGACCAACTGCGGCATGCGACCGATATGCCATCGCGGCGGGACTAGCGGACCTATCAGGGTGAAGCTGTCCCAGAAAAGCTCAGCTTCCGGCCGGTCTTCGGAGCGTCGCCTTCCAAAGGCGAGCGTGGTGTCCGATTCAGCCGGACGCGGCACTCCATGTATATGACCGCGTCCGGCCGACGTATTCTTAGCCTCGTTCACGATTCGACCGATCATCTTTGAGTGCAGCCTGGCACCCGGCCGCGGCGGATCCGGTATGTCAATTACCGGTGAGGCCCAGGGTGGGGCGCAGGAGTGCAAGCGGTCCGCAACGCGCGCCGCGGCGCGCGGATGTCCGGCCCCGCAAGGAGCGGAACTCACGCATGGACACGATCGGTGTGAACGAGGCCCTGTTGACTGTGCTCGTTGCTGACGGTGACGCGAGCAGTCGCCGGCTGTGCCGTTTCGTCCTCGAGCGTGTGGGTCACCGAGTGCTGGAGGCCGCGGACGGTGAAGCCCTCGTCGCGGCCGCGATCGAACACACGCCCGACATCATCGTCACGAGCCTGCGGCTGACGAAGCTGGATGGTCTCGAGGCCATCCGGCGCGTTCGGGCCAACCCAGTTGCGAAGGATTGCCTGATCATCATTCTGAGTGGGAACGACGATCCCTCGGACATCGTCGCCGGTTTGGAAGCGGGGGCGGACGAGTACCTGGTCAAGCCGTTTCGGCCGAAAGAGTTCGCCGTCCGCGTCCACTCCATGTCTCGACTTCGCCTGACGATTCGGGAACTGCGGCGCAGCCATGACATGCTGGGTGAGCAGACGCGCGTTCTGAGTCTGTTGCTCGATTTCTGTGGGGCCATCGCGATGACCGAGGATCTGGGTCAGGTGGTGGACCGCACCGTCGAGGCCGCGGTTTCGCTGACGGGCTGCCGTCGCGTCGCGATCCTGTTGCCGGGCGATGATCAGACGACGCTGAGAATAGAACGGTCGGTCGGCATCGCCGACGTCGTGAACGAGAACCTCGTCGTGCCGACGGATCGCTCCATCTCGGGAACGGTGCTGAAGACGGCGAAGCCGATCGTGTTTGGCAACGGCACAAACGAGAATACGTTTCCGGGCGCCGTGGATGCGGCATGGATCGGTCTGCCCCACGCCGTGATGCCGATGAACGCCGCAGAAGAGACGATCGGTGTGCTGCATGTCTCCGAGCGGTTGAACGCCCGACCCTTCTCCGATCAGGAGATCGAGTTCATCAGCCTGGTTTGCAGCTATGCCGCGTCCGCGATACAGAACATCTTCGCTCGGAGAGCCCGCGAGGCGGCGCGCGATTCGATCGTCACGGCCATGGCGGGGCTTGCCGAGCACCGTGACGACGACACGGGCCTCCACCTCGATCGGATGACCGGCTACTGTCTGATTCTGGCCGAAGCGCTTCGCAAAGGGTCGGAGTACGCGGACGAGATCGATGCGTCGTTCCTGAACGATCTGCGGCGCGCGGCGCCGTTGCACGACATTGGCAAGGTCGCGATTCCCGATCACATCCTGCTTAAACCCGGCAGGTTGACGCCGGACGAGATGGAGATCATGCGGCGACACGCGACGATCGGGGCGGACACGATCCGATCGATTCGAGCACGTTCGCCGGATTCCTCCTTCCTGAAGATGGCCGAGGACATCGCCAGCGGTCACCACGAGTGGTACGACGGGAACGGGTATCCCGTCGGTGTCCGTGGGTCGGATATCCCGCTGTCGGCGCGGATCGCCGCGGTCGCGGATGTGTACGATGCTCTGACGTCCCGCCGGGTCTACAAAGACGCCATTCCCCATGCCAAGGCCCAGTCCATCATCGTTGGTCTTTCCGGTCGCCAGTTCGACCCGGTCATCGTTCACACCCTCCTCAGTCACGAAGCGGAAATCCAGGCTCTGGCGGAGCGGTTGGCCGATCGCACGGCGACCGAGCGCTATGGCGCGACCGCTCCACCCCATACAGGCAAACCGATGCCGCCCGACGATTCACCGCCGGCCGAGATCGAGCCGCGCGAACGGAAAAAGATCGTCCTGTCCCCGATGTCATGACGATTCCGGAGGCCCGGTTGCCGACCGCCGCAGCCGAACCTACAGTACCCGCTCGCCCATGCGCCGGACATCCTGCACCATCACCGCGGTTGTCTGTCTGGTCGCCGCGCTCCTCGTCGGTTGTGCGGCTGATCGGCCCTTGCGCGTTCGGCTGGCGCCGGACGTCGCGCGGCCGGATCGGGCGGTCGTGCTCTTCTTCATCGATGGGCTTGGGCGGAGACAGTTCGGCGACGCCCTGAGCCGGGGTGACCTGCCGAATGTCCGGCGCGAGATCGTCGATCGCGGCGTCCGCGTGGAGACGGCGGTGGCGTCGATTCCCTCGATCACCTACGCCAACGCGGTCACGTTCATCACGGGTCGGTTCCCGGGCCGACACGGTATCGTGTCCAACAAGTGGTTTGACCCGACGACCCGCCAGTATCAGAACTACTGTTCTATCCGCACCTATCGTGACGTGGACGCGGACTATCGACCTTCGCCGACGCTGTACGAGATTCTGTCCGACCGTGTGACCGTCAATCTCCAGGCCGCTCAGCGGCGTGGTGTGACACACACGATCGACAACTGGGCCACCGGCGGCGTCAACTGGTTCTTTCACAACTACACGGGTGTCGACTGCCTGGTGGCTCAGGATTTCGAGCTGATCGCCCGCCGGGCACCGGCGTGGGGCCGGTGGCCTGATTTCGTGATGGCCTATTTTCCCGGCGTGGACGAGATCGGCCATCGGTTTGGACCGGACTCGGAGGCCTATCGGCGGGCCATGGCCAACGTCGATCGCCAGATCGGCCGCATCTGCACAGTCTTGCGAGAGGTCGGCGTGTTCGACCGGACGGTGCTGTGTCTGGTGAGCGATCACGGCATGGCCGCCGTCGGACCGGGCCGGCACTTTGATCTGGCCGCTTTTCTGCGAGAGCGGATCGGCCGGCGTATCTGGATCGGAGATGTCTGTCGCGATGCGGTGGCGCGGCGCCGGCTGGCGCGTGATCATGACTACGCGCTGGCCGTTTCCGGGTCGCGGTGGGCGGCCCTATACGCCATTCCGTCAGACGACGATGCCCGGAGCAACGCCCTGACTGAGATGCTCGAGGGCTTGGCCGCGGTCGACGCCACCGCGCCGGTCTCGGACAGTAATGCCGCCGCGTTGCTGCTCGGCTGGCTTCGGGACGCGCTGCGCCATCCGGCCGTGGAGATGGCGGCCGTCAGTGCTCGGCCGGGCGTCATTCATTTGTTTCGCCGCGACCGGCACGCCGTGATCGTTCGCTCGGCCGATCGTCCCTTTCATTACACGGTTCGGCAGCGGGCCGGCCGGGAAGTGATTCCGCCGGACGACGTGCCGGACGCCGAGGGTCTTACGGCGTTGCCCGCGATCGCAACGGCGCGATATCCGGATCTTGTTCCGCAGGTTACGGCCCTGTTCGACACGCCGCGTGCGGGGCATGTCGTCTTTTTCGCGGCGGATGGATGGGATTTTGCAGCGGGCGATTCCCGGGGCGGGCACGGCTCGGTCCTGCGAGCAGACATGCTGGTGCCGATGTTGTTTGCCGGACCCGGTCTGCCGGCCGGCGAGTCGCTCCCCGTCGCACGCAATGCAGACGTGATGCCGACCCTGTTGGGATTCCTTGGGGCGACGCCGAACTCGGAGCACAGCGGCCCGTTGGAGTTCGACGGCGTCGATCTCTTCGCGAAGTAGGTGCAGTGCGGGGACGTGGGCCGCTACGGAATGAGAAAGGCGTCGGTCTGCGAGCGTGGCAGCTCCCGGCCGGTGTACTCGCGGATGTTGGCAATTCGATAGATGTCGTCGCGGTCGATGCCGACGTTGGGCGTGGGAGACCACCTCACGCTCAGGTTCGCCCACAGGACGTTTTGCCCGCCGGGTCGTCCGTGACTCAGAGAGTTCAACGGCACGTCCATGCGTGTCGCCTGCGGAGAATCCACGAGCGGATTGACGTCGGCCGCAATGGGCATCCGCGGTTGCATTGACAGCCGAAAAGGCCCTTGGAGAAAGCTTGTCGAGTAAATGTCGGTTCCCAGATCAGGCGGGCCGTCGGAGGAGGAGTTGTGCCGGGACTTCCGCCGACCCGCACCGGCCCGCGTGGGACAGAACAGCGCTTCCGGAGCGACGTAATGTCCGCGAACCAACTGATAGAGATTCCTCGAATTGATCGGGCGCCCATGCCCCCGCTCCTGCCGGACGGGCAACCACGTCGCGCCGGGGGGGATGCCCCCGACAAACGGCAGCAGGCCGCTGTTGGCTTCGGCGTAGCCGGCATAGCCCGTGCCCAAGTCATGCAGGACGCCCATGCACGCCGTACGCTCGGCCGCTCGACGGGCCGTTCGGTATCCGGGCACGAATACCCCCACGAAGAGCGCGATCGCCGCGGCCAAGCCGACCAGCTCGCGCAAGGAGAGCGGCGGTCCGCCGGATGACCCGGCCTCGGTCGAACCGGCCGGCCGATCGGCTCCCGCCATCCGAGGCATCATCGAAACAGGAGATCGAGCCTGTTCGACGCGAGCGAGGATGTCGCGGATCAGGCCGGGCGGCGCGGGCGGAACGACGTCCGCCTTCAGCGGAGACAGAACCCACTCGATCGCTTCACGCGTCGAGGCGAGCGCGTCGGGGTCGGCAAAGGCTGACTCGACTCGGCTCGAAGCGGCTTCGTCGAGGACACCGAGGTGATATCCAAGCACGTCCGCATCCCGTTCCGGTGTGTGACCCGAGTCCATCATGTTGTGTCGCACCTTGATCGGCATTGCGCATCCGCTGCGCGGTCGCGTGTTCGAATCGTCGTCATTCCGGGTTACCTTCTTCGTCGAGGGCCTGTCTGTAGCAGGTCGCGAAATGCGCCACGGCCGCGTGGAGCCGACTCTTCACCGTGCCGACCGGCACGTCCAACACCTCGGCAATCTGGCGGTACGGAAACCGGTGGTAATAACCCAGCACGAGCACTTCCCGCAGATGGTCGGGCATCGTCGAGACGATCGTCTGAACGACCACGCGTTGCTCATCCGCCTCGAGCGTATCCGAAGGGGCCGAGTGGTCGTGGAAGACGAAATCGAGATAGCTGACGCTCTCGTCCGCGTTGGACGGAGCGGCCATCGAAAGCGAGACCTCTCGTCGGCGACCCCGGCTGCGCAGATGATCCCGCGCCTTGTTGACCGCGATGGTAAACAGCCATGGGCGGAACCGCCGGGACGGATCAAAACTCGGCGCTGAATGGTGCACCTGCAAGAACGTCTCCTGAATCAGGTCTTCGGCCGCGGCCGCGTCCCGCACGTATCGCACGAGAAACGGGTACAACTCCGGACCGTATCGCTCGACGAGCGACGTGAAACCGGCATCATCTCCCGCGACGTACCGGGCCAGGAGTTCTTCGTCCGTGGCGAATTCCCCTGCATCGTCTCGTCGCTTCACGTTGTCACTGCTCTCTGTACGAAGCGGGATTCGGCGGGGTTCGCGGGTTGGGGAGTTTTTTTGCCGCCCGACAACGTCCGCAGTGCAATTTACGCTTGACACCCCACACGGTCAAAACTACCGTGGATATCAGAACTTAGCGGCGAAGCTCGGCCGGTGACGCGGGCTTGGTGCCTCGGCGAGGCGCAATTCGGACCGTGGCGCGTCCCGTGTGGTCCCGTCCGGCCGCGGGAAGAAGAACGTGCAGGATTCCCAAGTCTATCGTGGCCTCCCTCCCCGAACGCTCTCGGCCCTCGTCGAGGCGTCGGCGGCCATCAATGCCACGCTCGATCTTGAGGCCGTGCTTCAGGCCATCGTCCGGACGGCGGCGGTGGTCCTCCGCTCGGAGGCCTCGAGCGTCATGATGCTCGACACGCGGCGGAACCGGCTGGTCTTCAAGGCCGCCGTGGGGGACCGCGGCACGGCCCTGATCGGTGAAGACTTCGCGGCCGATCTGGGCATCGCCGGGCGTGTGGTCTCGACGGGCAAGGGCATGATCGTCAGCGATGTTCAGGAGAACAGGTTTTTCTTTCAGGGCATCGACGCGAAAAGCAGTTTTGAGACCCGGACCCTCGCCGCCGCGCCATTGATCTACCAGGGCGCTGTCATCGGGGTCGTTGAGGTGCTGAACAAGATTGGCGACGTCCAGTTCGATGACGATGGGTTGGCCCTGCTGCAGATCTTCGCGAACCTTGCGGCGGCCGGGGTCCACAATGCGGCCCAGCACCAGGAGATTGTTCGAGAGAATCGCGGTCTTCGCGAATCGCTTCGGACGCGGGGCGAGATCATCGGCAACTCGGAGGCCCTGCGGCAGGTTACGGACATGGTCAATCGCGTCGCCGCCAGCAACGCCACGGTTTTGCTGCTGGGTGAGACGGGCACCGGGAAGGAACTGACGGGACGGCAGGTCCATCTGAACAGCCCCAGATGCGAACGGCCGTTTATCGCGATCAATTGCGCCGCGTTGCCCGAGACGTTGTTGGAGAGCGAACTGTTCGGATACGAGAAGGGTGCTTTCACGGGAGCGCAGGCGACGAAGATGGGCCGGTTCGAGATGGCCGATGGCGGCACGCTCTTTCTGGACGAAATCGGCGATATTTCGATGAGTACGCAGGTCAAGCTGCTCCGGGTGTTGCAAGAAAAGGAATACGTCCGGGTTGGCGGCACGAAGACGATTTCGACCGATGTGCGTATTGTGGCGGCGACCAACCGCGACCTCGACAAGGCGATGAAGGACGGCACGTTTCGTGAGGACCTCTACTATCGACTGAATGTGTTCCCAATCCACCTGCCGCCGCTGCGGAAGCGCCGCGAGGACATCCCGCTGCTGGTCGAGCACTTCGTCAACCGCGGCGCGACCGAGCTGGGTTGCCCGAAGCCCGAGGTCAGCGACGAGGCCGTGGCGCTCTTGGCCGGTTACCACTGGCCCGGCAACCTGCGTGAACTACAGAACGTCATCGAGCGGGCCGTCCTGCTGGCCGACGGCGAAACGATCCGTCGGTCGCACCTGCCGCGAGAGATCACCGGCGGTGAGCCGGCGGCGAGCGTGGGCGAGTCGGAATCGTCGCTCCGAGGCTACGAAAAGGCGATGATCGTCAAGGCCCTGCAGGACGCGGCCTGGAACCAGACGCGGGCCGCGCAGGCCCTGGGGATCAGTCGCGACAACCTCCGCTACCGCGTGAAGAAATACGCAATCGTCAAGCCGGCCTGAAGCCGTGTGTGGCGTGCGGGCCAGACCTCGCGGTTGAAGACATGCAGCCGGGTGCTCCGTCACGCCTCATCAGGTTGGGGAGCATCGGCGTCCCGCCGGTGTATTTCCTCTGGAAACGTGCGGCCGGTGTGCCCACACCTCCTGCCAATCCAGGCGTGACAGGACACCGGCTCACGAATCGTGGAAGTCCTCGACGGTGAACAGATAGACTTCGGTCTCCGGATCTCGCCATGCGTCTGAGGCGAGGTGGGCCTTCTGTTGGCAACATCGCGACAGGAATGTTTCGCGATCCCATCCCTGATCGGAGGCGACCTTTGGCAGGAAACAGCCGCTGCGCCCGCCGCGCGTGATGTAGATGCCGTGGATTCCGAGTTCCAGGGACAGCGGGTCGGCCGTCTTTTCCAACGGCGACAACACCGAAATCTCGAGGCGGATGTCCGCCAGTTCGCCGGCGCAGAGCGGCGCCATCGAGAATCGTGGGTCGTGGGCCGCCGCGGTCGCCATGCGGCGAACCAGCTCCGGCAGATCATAGTCGGGGTGAAAGGTGCCAATGCAGCCGCGCAGGTGGCGACCCTTCCGCAGCGTGACGAAGACGCCGCAGCGTTCGAGCGGCGGCCACGCGTCCGCCTCGTCCGTCGCCGGCCGGCTGCCGGTCAGGTCGGCCGTGATGGCGGCGCGGGCCGCCCGCAACAACCGCGCCCGCAGTTCGACATTCAGTGATGACATGGCTCGGTTCCTGGCCGCCGCGATCGAACGTCTCGCGACGGCGGACGTGGAACCTACGGTGTGCCGGCTACTCCCGCGACGCCACTTCGGAGAGTGCCCCGAGTCGGGCCAGGGCGGACGCCACCCCGGGGGCCCTGTGGTTCAGTTGGTAGGCCCTCTTCAGGGCTGAGATCGCGCCGGCGTCGTTGCCGCAACTCATGTAAAAAAGACCGAGTGCGGCATGGGTGGCGGCGTTGTCCGGCTCGACGGCGACGGCCTGACGATGGGCGAGCAGCGCTCGGTCCATGTCCCCGACGAGGGCGTACTCGCGGCCCTTCATGATCAGTTTCTGCGCCTGAAGCCCGGAGTTGGCGGCCGCCCACTCCGCAACGGCCAAGGCCGCGGCATGACGGTCGCGAAGCTTGAGGGCGTCCACCTTGCCCTGCAGGGCCTTGCTGTATCCGGGGAAGGCGGCGACGGCGTCATCAAAGGACGTGATGGCCTGATCGGTGTAGGCCTGGGCGGCGGGAATATCGCCGCCGGTAAACTTCTGGTCCGCGAGCGCCAAGTAACAACGTCCCAGTTGGTAAGACGGCTCCGGCCGTTCGCGATCCAGCTCGGCGGCTCCCTTGAACATCGCCACGGCCTTGGGATAGTGACCGGCCTCGAATTCGGTCACCCCTTCCGCCAGGTATTCGGTGACGCTGGCCGACGGCGCACCGCATCCGGCCATCCACAACGCCGCCCCCACGATCAAGCCACGAGGCCGCCACGCACCCAACATTTTCACACCTCGCAATTTGCACAGCCCCAAGCGGTCGGATGCCGC